>NZ_JBJGYO010000001.1:0-520420 GCF_054050035.1 Geodermatophilus sp. SYSU D00815
CCGCCCGCCCCCCCCGCCGCCCCCCCCCCCCCCCCCCCCCCCCCCCCCCCCACCCCCCCCCCCCCCCCCCGTTTCCGCGTGGTGGGCGCCAGGACCCGGCACGACGCGCAGCGGCCCCGTTCCCCAGTGGGAACGGGGCCGCTGTCGTCCCGTCCGTGCGGCGGGCCCTCAGACGACCTCGGTGGCAGGCGTGCCCGCATCGGTCGGCTCCGCGGGCGGCGGGTCGGTGGGCGGTGGGTCGGTGGGCGGTGGGTCGGTGGGCGGTGGGTCGGTGGGCGGCGGGTCGGTCGGTGGCGGGTCGGTCGGTGGCGGGTCGGTCGGTGGCGGGTCTGTGGGCGGTGGGTCGGTCGGCGGAGGGTTCGTCGGCGGGGGATCCGTCGGCGGCGGGTTCGTCGGCGGGGGGTTCGTGGGCGGCGGCGCGGTGCTCGTCGCGGGCGCCGTCGTGGGCGACGGTTCGTCCGCGGCGTCCTCGGCCGGCGTCCGTGGAGCCGTGCTGCGGGCCGACGTGGTCGTCCGGGAGGCCCCGAGCACCCCGGTGGAGGGGCGACCCGAGGTCGGTCCGGCGCTGCTCGCGCCGGCGGCCGGTGGCGGCGCGGCCGGCACCGCGGCCGGTACCGGCGCGCCGGGCGCCGTCGACGTCGTCGTCGTGGGCTGCGCGACGGCGGCCGCGGGGTTCGGGCCGGGCGCGGTGGCACCCGCGGGGGTGCCCCCCGGAGCGATGAGCACGCCGACGACGGTGGCCGCGACGCCGGTGACGGCGAGCGACAGCGCGGCGTCGGTGGAGTCCACGGCCCCGGCGAGCAGGCGCGGGCCCGTGCCGCGCCGCGCGCGCACGACGACCGTCGCGGCCGCACCCAGCAGGGCCGCGCCGACGGCGACGAGGGCCGCGTCGAGCCCCAGCCCGAGCACGAGCAGCGCGGCGGACCCGGCGGCGGCCACGCCGACCAGCGCCCACCGCGCTCCCCGACCGGTCGGTCGTGCAGGTCTCCGCCACACCCGTGCCGCGGTGCGCCGCATAGGTCCTCCCGTCCTCCTCCGGAGGCGGGGAAGACTCCGCCGACGCGAGGTGTCCGACGGCCGGGCGGTCGCCCGGCCGCGCGACAGACTGCACACGGACCGGTCCGTCCGCAAGAGAGTCAGGTGTGACTGCCGCGATTCGGTCTTGTGACCCAGGACACTCCGGGCGACCATCTCACCAGCGGAGACGTCCCGAGGAGCGCCCATGGAGCCGAACAGCGACCCGACCGTCGGCGACTACGGCTACGACGAGGTGCACGCCGACGTCCGCCGTCCGACCGCCCCGGAACCGGCACCGCCCCGGGAGCCCGGCCGGCCGGCGGCCCGGCGCACGCCGGACCTCGACCAGGACTACGGCTACGACGAGGCCCACTCCTTCTGAGCCCGCCGGATCGGCGCCATCGTCGGCACCGGGTCGTTGGTGAGGAAGTCGGTCAGCAGCGCGTTGACCAGGTGCGGCTTCTCGCCGACCAGGAAGTGCGACGTCCCGGGGACGACGGCGAACTCGGCGTTCGGCAGCGCCTCGAACATCTCGACCGCGTGCGAGAGCGTCATCAGGTCGTCGTCGGCGAACATCACCAGCGCCCGCGCCCGGATCCTCGCCAGCTCGGCGATGTCGACGTGCGGCTCGTTGACCATGAGCTCGCCGATCTTGCGCACGACGACGGGGAAGTGCGCCTCGCCGTCCGGTGAGACCTCGCCGTAGGACCGCCCCAGGAACTGCACCACCTCGTCGACGTCGAACTCCGCGTCCGGGGCGGCCTCGCCGGACTTGTCGAAACCTCCGCTGATCATCACCACGCGGTTGACCAGGTCCGGCCGCTGGATCGCGACCAGCATCGCGAGGAAGGCCCCGTCGCTGTAGCCCACCAGGTCGGCCGGCCCACCGACGACGGTGTCGAGGAAGGCGATCGTGTCGTCGGTCATCACCTGGTAGGTGATCGGCCCCTCGACGTCGGGCGTGTGCCCGTGCCCGCGCCGCTCCGGCAGGTAGACGTGGAAGCGCTCCACCAGCGGCGGCAGGATCGGCTCGAACAGGCGGGTGTCGACCAGGCCGCCGTGCAGCAGCACCAGCGGGTCGCCCTCCCCGCGCTCGTCGTACCAGGTGTTGACCTCGCCCAGCTGCACGTACCGCGCCATCGTCCGCCTCCTCGGCCGTCCGGGTCGTCCGCCGGTTGAGACCCTGCGGCGCCGCGGTTCTCAGCGGCGGCCCGCCGGTGACGAGCCCGCCCGCGGCGAGACCGGCGATCTCGCACGGCTTCCGCGGTCGTCCCGTGCGAGATCGGCGCTGTCGACGCCGGTGCCCTCCCGGGAGCACCCGGAGCCCTCCGGTGACCGGTACCCGGGACGGATGGGGGCGTTCACCGATACCTGCGCCGAGCGCGCCCCGACAGGCTTCCCGCGGTGGTGTTCGGGCTGGCCCGACCCACGAACGGCCAGGTGGCGGGATGGGCGCGCGCCCCGCCCGGCGGCAGGTTCGACCCGGCGACTTCACCGAGATCAGGAAGGCACAGAGGTGGACTCATCACGCAATCTCGCGGCGCGCGCAGGGCGGTGGAGCGCGCGGCACCGGAAGACGGCGGTCTTCGGCTGGCTGGCGTTCGTCGTCCTGGCGATCGTGCTCGGCAGCCTCCTCCCGCGCGGCGAGCTCACCGCCGCCGAGTCGAACGTCGGCCCGCCGGCGGAGGCCCAGCGCATCCTCGATGCGCACGGCTGGGAGGAGCCGGCGTCGGAGATGGTCCTGGTCCAGCGGGACGACGACACCGAGGCGGCCGCCACCGCGGCGCTGACCGACGTCGTCGCGACGCTCGAGCGCACCCCCGACGTGGAGAACGTGGCCAGCCCGCTCGCCGGCGCCCCGCTGACCTCGGCGGACGGCCGGTCGGCGCTGGTGACGTTCGACATCCGCGGCTCGCCGGACGACGCCGCCGACAAGGTGGGCGCCATCAGCGAGGCGGTGGCCGAGGTCGCCGACCGGCACCCCGACGTGCGGGTGGAGCAGTTCGGCGGTGCCAGCGCCGACGTCGCCCTCGACGAGGCGCTGGCCGGCGACTTCGAGCGCGCGGAGTACCTGGCCATCCCGATCACGCTGGCCGTCCTGCTGCTGACCTTCGGCGCGGTCGTCGCCGCGCTGCTGCCCCTGGTGTTCGCGCTGACCGCGTTCGTCGGCGCCCTGGGGCTGCTCACCTACGTCAGCCAGGTGTGGCACGTCGACGGGACGGCGCAGACGGTCATGCTGCTCATCGGCCTGGCCGTGGGCGTGGACTACTCGCTCTTCTACCTCAAGCGCGAGCGCGAGGAGCGGGCCCGCGGCAACGGCGCCGTCGACGCCCTCGACATCGCCGCCGCCACCTCCGGCCGGTCGATCCTCATCTCCGGGCTCACCGTGATCGTCGCCATGGCCGGGGTGTTCCTCACCGGCTCGGCGGTCTTCACCGGCATCGGCGTGGCCACCATCCTCGTCGTCGCCACCTCGGTGGTCGGCTCGCTCACCGTGCTGCCGGCGCTGATGAGCTGGCTCGGCGACCGGGTCGAGAAGGGCCGCATCCCCGGCCTGCACCGCCGCGAGGCCCGGCCGTCGCGGTTCTGGGCCGTCGTGCTCGGCGCCGTGCTGCGCCGCCCGGTCGTCGCGGCCGTGGTCGCCGGCGGCGCGCTGGTCGCCCTCGCCGTCCCGACCGTGCAGCTGCAGCTGCGCAACGACGGCATCCAGGACCTGCCGCAGGACCTGCCGGTCATCCAGACCTACGAGCGCATCGCCGAGGCCTTCCCCGGTGGCTCGTCACCGGCCGAGGTGGTGGTCGAGGCCTCCGACGTGGCCGCTCCGGAGGTGCAGGCGGCGATCGCCGACCTGCGGGCGCAGGCGCTGGGTACCGGGCGGATGAACGAGCCGGTGGAGGTCCGCACGAGCGAGGACGGCGAGGTCGCCGTCGTCTCGGTGCCGCTGGTCGGCGACGGGCAGGAGCAGGCCTCGGTCGACGCCCTGCACGCGCTCGAGGGCATCGTCGCCGACACCGTCGGCGGGGTGGACGGCGTCACGGCGGTGGTGACCGGCGAGACGGCCGGCTCGGTGGCCTTCCGCGACCTGATCGCCGAGCGGACGCCGTGGGTGTTCGGGTTCGTGCTGGTGCTGGCCTTCGCCCTGCTGCTGGTCTCGTTCCGGTCGGTGGTGGTGGCGCTGACCGCGATCGTGCTCAACCTGCTCTCGGTCGCGGCCGCCTACGGCACGCTGGTGCTGGTCTTCCAGGAGGGCTGGGGCGGCTCGCTGATCGGGCTGCAGGAGACCGGCGCGATCGTCACCTGGATCCCGCTGTTCCTCTTCGTGATCCTCTTCGGGCTGTCGATGGACTACCACGTCTTCATCCTCAGCCGGATCCGCGAGGGCTACGACCGAGGGCTGTCCACCCGGGCGGCGATCGCGAACGGGATCACCTCGTCGGCCGGGGTGGTCACCAGCGCGGCGATCATCATGGTGTTCGTCTTCGGCACCTTCGTGACCCTCTCGACGACCAACATGAAGCAGATCGGCCTGGGGCTGGCCGTGGCGGTGCTGCTCGACGCCACCGTCGTCCGGGCGCTGCTGCTGCCCGCGGTCATGCAGCTGCTCGGCGAGCGCAACTGGTACCTGCCGCGCTGGCTGCGGTGGCTGCCGACGCTGTCGCACGAGCCGGTGCCCCCGCCGTCGGTGGAGCGGCCGCGGCCGGTGGTCGACGAGCCGCTGGTCCTCTCCCGCGACTGACGGCGGGCGTCCTCCCTCACCGCGACGGGTCCTCCCTCACGCTGCGACGTGGGGGAGGACCCGTCGGGATCAGGTGGGCTGATCGTGGCCGTGCGGGGCGCTAGCCGCGGTTGACGGTGATGCGGGTCCGGTCGGACGACGGCTCGGCCAGCGGGATGCGGATCTCGAGGATCCCGTCGGTGTAGGACGCCGTGATGTCGGCCGGCCGCGCCCGCTCCGGCAGCGGCAGCGAGCGCTCGGTGCGGCCGGTGGGCAGCTCGCGGCGGAGGTAGCTGCGCTCGTCGTCCCCGCGCCGCTCGACGGCGATGCGCAGCTCGCCGCCGTCCGCGGTCAGCTCGACGTCCCGGTCCGGGTCCACGCCCGGGAGCGCGACGCGCACCACGTGCACGCCGTCCTCGCGGTACTCGTCGACCCGGATCCGGTCGTCGGACGCCGGTTCCTCGTCGACGACGTCGGCCCGGGGGCGGGCGTCCTCGCGGGTGGCCTGCGCCCAGACCGAGCCGCCGCCCTGCGGGCGGTTGGCGCGCATGGTGCGCACCCAGTCGTCGAACATCTCCTCGAGCCGGCCGAAGGGGATCGACTCGTTCCAGCGGCCCTGTCCGCTCATGGGGCGTGCTCCTCTCGGTGACCTGACCGTTCGAACGCGCGAGCGTCGTCCCTGGTGCCACGATCAGCCCACCTGATCCGAACAGGTCCTCCCGCACGCCGCACGGCGGGGGAGGAGCCGCCGGGACCAGGTGACCTGGTCGTGGCGGGCGGCCGGGTCAGAGCGGGAAGGACACGTACTTCGTCTGCAGGTACTCCGCCAGGCCCTCGTGCCCGCCCTCGCGGCCGATCCCCGACTGCTTCACGCCGCCGAAGGGCGCGGCCGGGTCGCTGACGACGCCGCGGTTGATCCCCACCATGCCGAACTCCAGCGCCTCCGACAGCCGCAGGCCGCGGGCCAGGTCGCCGGTGAACACGTAGGCGACCAGGCCGTACTCGGTGGAGTTGGCGATCCGCAGCACCTCCTCGTCGGAGGTGAACGGCACGATCGGCGCGACCGGGCCGAAGATCTCCTCCCGGGTGGCCGGGGCGTCGGCGGGCACGTCGAGCAGCACGGTGGGCGGGTAGAACCAGCCCGGCCCGGCGGGGCGCTCGCCGCCGATGACGGTCCGGGCGCCCGCGGAGACCGTCTCGCGCACGATGCGCTCGACCTTCTCGACGGTCTCCTCGTTCACCAGCGGGCCGAGGCCGACGCCGTCGTCGTCGCCGCGGCCGACCTTGATCGCGCCCATCCGCTCGGCCAGCCGCCGGCCGAACTCCTCGGCGACCGGCGCCTCGACGTAGAACCGGTTGGCCGCGGTGCACGCCTCGCCGCCGTTGCGCAGCTTGGCCACCATCGCCCCCTCGACCGCGGCGTCGAGGTCGGCGTCGGCGCAGACCACGAACGGCGCGTTCCCGCCCAGCTCCATCGAGCTGACCAGCACCTGGTCGGCGGCCTGCTTGAGCAGGATCCGGCCGACCTCGGTCGACCCGGTGAAGCTGACCTTGCGCAGCCGCGGGTCGGCCATCGCGGTGGCGCCTACGTCCTTGGCGTTGGTCGTCGGCAGCAGGTTGACCACGCCGTCCGGGACGCCGGCCTCCGCCAGCAGCTCGGCCAGCAGCAGCGCGGTCAGCGGGGTCTCCTCGGCGGGCTTGACCACGCTGGTGCACCCGGCGGCCAGCGCGGGGCCGAGCTTGCGGGTGAGCATGGCCGCCGGGAAGTTCCACGGCGTGATCAGCAGGCAGACGCCGACCGGCTGGCGGACGACGACGGTGCGGGTGCCGCCGGCGGGCGCGACGCGGTAGTCGCCGTCGATGCGCACCGCCTCCTCCGAGAACCAGCGGAAGAACTCGGCGGCGTAGGTCAGCTCCCCGCGCGCGTCGGTGAGCGTCTTGCCGTTCTCGCGGACCATCAGCCGCGCGATGTCGTCGCCCCGCTCGAGCATCAGCTCGAAGGCGCGGCGCAGGATCTCCGACCGCTTGCGCGGCGGGGTGGCCGCCCAGCCGGGCAGCGCGGCGTGCGCGGCGTCGACGGCGGCGGTGGTGTCCTCGACGGTGGCGTCGGCGACCGGCGCCAGCACGCTCACGTCGGCGGGGTCGCGCACGTCGAAGGTGGCCCCGCCGGAGGCCGGTCGCCACTCACCGCCGATGTACAGGCCGGTCGGGACCGGGCGGCTCACGCCGGGGACGTCGACGTACAGGTCGGCCATCGCAGATCTCCTCCGCTCGACTGCGGGTGTGCTCGGGCACCATCCTGCGCCCGGCGGCGATCCTGCTGCAGGGGGAGATCGTGTGGGGCGGGGGGCCGGTCCTGACGGTCTGGCCGCGTTGGTCGGTCCACCGAGCTGTCGGTGGCCACTCTTAGCCGGCTGCCCCCGCCCGAACCCACTGTGAGCGTCGTCACTCGCCCCGGTCAACCCCCGTCGGCGTGTCGCCCGGAGCCGGGCGTGTCCGGGCCGGTCACCGGCGCGGAGAGGCCCTCAGCCGACGCGGCGGAGGACCTCGGGGCCCAGCTGGTCGACCCGCGTGTGCCCGGTCAGGCCGAGGGTGAGGTCGAACTCGCCGAGCACGTCCTCGACCACCTGCCGGACACCGGCCTCGCCCGCCAGCGCCAGGCCCCAGGCGAACGGCCGCCCGAGCAGCGCCGCCCGCGCCCCCAGCGCCACGGCGGTGAAGACGTCGGCGCCGCTGCGGATCCCGCTGTCGACCAGCACCGGCACCCGGTCGGCGACCGCGGCGACGACGTCGGGCAGCGCGTCGAGCGCGGCGATCGAGCGGTCCACCTGCCGGCCGCCGTGCGTGCTCACCACGACCCCGGCGACGCCCTCGTCGACCGCCCGGCGCGCGTCGTCGGGGTGCAGCACGCCCTTGAGCACGATCGGCAGCCGCGTGCGGGAGCGCAGCCACGCGAGGTCGGCCCAGCTGATCGACGGGCGCGAGTAGATGCCGAGGAACGTCTCGACGGCGGCCCGGGGGAGCGGCGAGCGCAGGTTCTCCAGCAGCGGCCCGGGCCACGCCCGCGCCATGCCCACCAGCGCCCGGACGGCGGACGGCGTCGGGAACGGCTGGCGGTCCCGTCCGGCGGAGGCGGCCGGCTCCACGGGCGCCGGCGTGCCGGCCACCCGCTCCTCCACCAGCCGCCGGAACACCGGGTCGGAGGTGTACTGCGCGATGCCCTTGCCGAGGGCGAACGGCAGGTGCCCGAGGTCGAGGTCGCGCGGCCGCCAGCCGAGCATCGTGGTGTCCAGCGTGACGACGACGGCGTCGCAGCCGCTGGCCTCGGCCCGCGCGAGCAGGCTCTCGACGAGCTCGTCGGAGCTGGACCAGTAGAGCTGGAACCAGCGCGGCGCGTCGCCCATGGCCTCGGCGCAGGCCTCCATGGGCACCGAGGCCTGGTTGGAGAAGACCATCGGCACGCCGGTGGCGGCGGCCGCCCGCGCCACGGCCAGGTCGGCCTCGCGGTCGACCAGCTCCAGGGCGCCCACCGGCCCGAGCAGCAGCGGAGCCGGCAGCCGGCGGCCGAACAGCTCGACCGAGGTGTCGCGGGCGCTGCAGTCGCGCAGCACGCGGGGCACGACGGCCCACCGGTCGAACGCCGCGCGGTTGGCCCGCTGGGTCGCCTCGTCCCCGGCACCCCCGGCGACGTAGGCGTAGGCGCGCGGGTTCAGCTTGCGCTTCGCCAGCCGCTGCAGGCCGCGGGCCGTCGTCGGCACGCGGGGGTGCCGGCCGTACACCCCGGCGCGGTAGATCTCGTCCTGCCGACGTCGCCCCGTACCCGCTGCTGAGTCCACCGCGTCACCGTAGTGAGCGGCGCGGCCGGACGGCGCCGGCGGCCGTTACCGGGCTTTCTCGCGACACGCCGCGCGACACGCGCGACTGGCCAGTAACGGTCGGACAACTCCGCGTCACTCGCGTGCAGAATGAGCGGGCCGGCGCCTGGGGGGACCGCAGCACGCAGTACGGGGTGCCGGCAGCAGTCGAGGGGGACGCCGTGCCGGCCGGGCCGACGCCGAACATTCCGCGCAGCGCAGCAGGCCGGGGCGCTGCCCTCCTGCTCGCCCTCCTCGGCGCCGGGGTGGCCCTCGCGCCGCCCGCGGCCGCGGTCGACGACCTGGCGCGGCCGAACTACGCGGTGGTCCAGGGCCCCAGCTGCCACCCGGGCGGGGTGCGGATCGAGGTCGTCGCCGGGACGGCGCCCTACCGGGTCGTGCTGGCCACCTCGCGGACCCCCGCGGGCGAGGACGCCGCCGAGATCCGGCCCGGCGAGACCGTCGTGCTCGCCACCGCCGACGTCGCCTGGGGCGAGCGGATCGACAGCCGGCTGGAGTTCACCGCCCTCGACGACTCGGGCGACACCTTCGCCGACGACCTCGACCCGTACACCTTCACGCGGCCGGCCGAGGAGGACTGCGCCGCGATCGCCCCGACCACCGCGGGCGCGTCCCCCGCGCCGGCCACCGTGCCGGGGACGGCCGAGGACGCGCCGGCGCCGGGCGGCTCCGCCGGGGCCCCGGCCGCCGGCGGCGACGTGCCGCAGGCGGGGGAGTCCGCGCCGGAGGCGACGGCGGAGGACGGGGCGACCGACGGCGGCGCCGGTGGCGGCGTGCCCGCTCCGGGCACCGTGCCCGGCCACGCGCCGGACCCGCAGGTGCAGCCGGCCGCGGCCGGGGCGCCGGTCGCGCCGGTCACGCGCGAGCCGGCCTGGCCGCTGATCGCGGCGGGGGTGTCCCTCGCCGGCGCCGCGGCCGGCCTGGGGCTGACCGGCGCCCGCCGCGCCAGGGGCGAGCGCGCCGGCGCCGGACGCCCGACGGCGGGCGCCTGAGCCCGATCTCGGGGACGATGGCGAGGTGACCTCTTCCCGGGACGCGCTGGCGCGCGGTGTCCCACGAAACGCCGCCGGACTCCCGGGAACGGCCCCGCGACCTGCGGAGACGTGGCTGCGCATCGTCCAGGCCCACGACCGGATCACCCACCGCGTCGACTCCGCGCTGCACCGCCAGCACGGCCTGTCGCTCACCGGGTTCGAGGCGCTGCGCCGCATCGCCGAGTCGCCGGGGGAGCGGGCCAGCATGGGCGAGGTCGCCGAGGCGCTCGGCATCTCCCGGCCGGGCGTGACGAGCACGATCAACCGGCTGGTCGCCGAGGGGCTGGTCGTCCGCGAGCGCGCCGAGGGCGACAAGCGGCTGCTGCACGCCCGGCTCACCCCCGCCGGCCGGCAGCGGGTCGACGCCGCCGCCCGCACCCACGACGACCTCGTCGCCCACCTGCTGAGCCTGCTCGGCGACGACGCCGCCGTGGTCACCGACGCGCTGGCCCGGGTCTCCGCCGCGGCCCGCATCCGCCGCTGACGGTGCGTCGCCGACACGCCCCGCGGACGGTTGGCGGTCACCGGGTCGGGTAGCCCGGTGCTCAACGCTGGAAAAACTTCAAGCCCGTAGTGTTTCCGGCCGCTCGCGTCCGGATACGACGCGATCATGCTCGCGCAGTGCACCGTCGTCGTGCCGACCATCGGCCGGCCGTCGCTGGACGTGCTGCTCGACGCCCTCGCCGCCGCCCCCGGCCCGCGGCCGGCCGAACTGCTGGTCGTCGACGACCGGTCGGCCGGCGAACCGCTGACCGCCGACCGCCCCGGGCTCCCGCCGGTCCGGGTGGTCCGCACGGGCGGTGGCGGTCCGGCGCGCGCCCGCAACCTGGGCTGGCGCAGCGCCCGCACCGACTGGGTGGCCTTCCTCGACGACGACGTCGTCCCCGACCCCGACTGGTACGAGCGCCTCGCGGAGGACCTCGCGACCGCGGGGCCCGACGTCGCCGGCAGCCAGGGCAGGGTCCGGGTGCCGCTGCCGGAGGGCCGCCGGCCCACCGACTGGGAACGCGGCACCGCGGGGCTGGCCACCAGCAGCTGGATCACCGCCGACCTGGCCTACCGCCGCGCCGCGCTGGCCGCGGTCGGCGGCTTCGACGAGCGCTTCCCGCGCGCCTTCCGGGAGGACTCCGACCTCGCGCTGCGGGTGATGGGCACCGGCGCCCGCCTCGTCCGCGGGCAGCGGTGGATCACCCACCCGGTGCGGCCGGTCGACCGCTGGATCAGCCTGCGGGTGCAGGCGGGCAACGCCGACGACGTCCTCATGCGGCGGCTGCACGGGCGCGGCTGGCGGCAGCGGGCCGACGCGCCGCTGGGCCGACGCCCGCAGCACCTGGCGGTCACCGCCGCCGGCGTCGCCGCGCTCGCGCTCGCCGCCGCCCGCCGCCCGCGACCGGCCGCGCTCGCCGCCGGCGCCTGGCTGGCCGGCACCGCCGAGTTCGCCTGGGCCCGCATCGCCCCCGGCCCCCGCACCGCCGCCGAGACGGCCACCATGGCGGTCACGTCGGCCGCGATCCCCGCGCTGGCCACCTGGCACTGGCTGCGCGGCGTGGTCCGGCACCGGCGGGTGTCCCCGTGGCGCGGCCTGCCCGACCTCGTCCTGTTCGACCGCGACGGCACCCTCGTGCACGACTTCCCCTACAACGGCGACCCGGAGTGGGTCCGCCCGGTCGACGGGGCGCGCGCGGCGCTGGACCGGCTGCGCGCCCGCGGCGTGCGGGTCGGGGTGGTCAGCAACCAGTCCGGCGTGGCCCGCGGCCTGATCACCGAGCGGCAGGTCGGGGCGTGCATGGCGCGGCTGGAGGAACTGCTCGGCCCGTTCGACGTCGTCCGCTGGTGCCCGCACGGCCCCGACGACGGCTGCTCCTGCCGCAAGCCCGCGCCGGGCATGGTCAAGGACGCCTGCGCCGAGCTCGGCGTCGACCCGGCGCGCTGCGTGGTGGTCGGGGACATCGCCGCCGACGTCGACGCAGCGGCCGCCGCCGGGGCGGTCGGGATCATGGTGCCGACGCCGGTCACCCGGAGGTCCGAGGTGGCCGCCGCGGCGCGGACCGCCCCGACGCTGGCGGCCGCGGTGGACGACGTCCTGGCGGGCAGATGGTGACCGCCGGGACCGTGCTGGTCGCCCGCCTCGACAACGCCGGCGACGTCCTGCTGCAGGGGCCGCTGGTGCGCGCGGTCGCCGCCGCGGCCGACCGGGTGGTCTTCCTGGCCGGCCCCGCCGGGACCGAGGCCGCCGCGCTGCTGCCCGGGGTCGACGAGGTGTGGACCTGGGCCTGCCCGTGGATCCTCGGCACGCCCCCCGCCGTGGACGGCGCCGACCTCGCCGCCCTCACCGAGCGGGTGCGCGGCCTGGCGCCGGACGCGGCGGTGGTCTCCACGTCGTTCCACCAGTCGCCGCTGCCGCTCGCGCTGCTGCTGCGCACCGCCGGGGTGCCGCGGATCAGCGCGATCAGCGTCGACTACCCCGGCTCGCTGCTCGACGTCCGGCACACCGTCGACGACGGCCTGCCCGAGCCCGAGCGCGCGCTGTCCCTCGCACGCGCGGCGGGGTTCGAGCTGCCCGCCGGCGACGACGGCCGGCTGGCGGTGCGCCGGCCGCTGCCCGCTCCGCCGCACGAGCCCGGGTACGTCGTGGTCCACCCCGGCGCCTCGGTGCCCGCCCGGGCCTGGCCGGCGCAGCGCTGCGCCGAGGCCGTCGAGGCCCTCGCCGACGCCGGTCACCGGGTGCTGGTCACCGGCGGGCCGGCCGAGCGGGAGCTGACCGCGTTCGTCGCCGGCCGCCGCGGGGTCGACCTCGGGGGCGGGACGTCGCTGGCGCAGATGGCCGCGCTGCTCGACGGCGCCGCCGCCGTCGTCGTCGGCAACACCGGACCCGCGCACCTGGCCGCCGCGGTCGGCACCCCGGTCGTCTCGCTGTTCTCCCCGGTCGTCCCGGCCGAGCGGTGGGCGCCCTACGGCGTGCCGACCGTGCTGCTCGGCGACCAGGGCGCGCCGTGCGCCGGCACGCGGGCCCGCGAGTGCCCGGTGCCCGGCCACCCCTGCCTGTCCTCGGTGACCGCCGCGGACGTCGTCGCTGCCGTGGAGAAGCTGGTGGTCGCGTGAAGGTCCTGGTCTGGCACGTGCACGGCTCGTGGACGACGGCGTTCGTCGAGGGCCGGCACGAGTACCTGCTGCCCGTGACGCCGGACCGGGGCCCCGACGGCCTCGGCCGCGCCCGCACCTGGGACTGGCCGGCCGCGGCCCGCGAGGTGACGCCGGAGGCGCTGCGCGAGGAGGACGTCGACGTCGTCGTGCTGCAGCGCACCCGCGACCTGGAGCTGGTGCGCGAGTGGCTGGGCCGCGAGCCGGGCCGCGACCTGCCGGCGGTCTTCCTCGAGCACAACGCCCCCGACGGCGCGGTGCCGAACACGGTCCACCCGCTGGCCGACCGCGACGACATCCCGATCGCGCACGTCACGCACTTCAACCGGACCTTCTACGACAACGGCCGGGCGCCGACGACGGTGATCGAGCACGGCATCGTCGACCCCGGTGAGCGCTGGACCGGCGAGCTGGCCCGCGCCGCGGTGGTCACGAACGAGCCGGTCCGCCGCGGCCGGTACGTCGGCGCCGACCTGCTGCCCGGCCTGGCCGGGGTCGCGCCGGTCGACGTCTTCGGCATGGGCCTGACCGGCCTGCACGAGAAGTACGGCCTGGACCCCGAGCGGGTCGCGCTGCACGACGACCCGCCGCAGGCGGCGATGCACGGCCAGCTGGCCCGCCGCCGGGTGTACGTGCACCCGGTCCGCTGGACCTCGCTGGGGCTCTCGCTGCTCGAGGCGATGCACCTCGGCATGCCCGTGGTCGGGCTGGCCACCACCGAGGCGGTGGAGGCCGTGCCGGCCGGGGCGGGCGTGCTCTCGACCGACCCGGAACGGCTGTGGACCGCCGTCCGGCACTTCCTGCACGACGAGGACGCCGCCCGGCTGGCCGGCAAGGCGGCGCGCGCCGCCGCGCTGGAGCGGTACGGGCTTCCCCGGTTCCTCGCTGACTGGGACCGGCTCCTCGAGGAGGTAACGCGGTGAAGATCGATCTGGTGTCGGAGCACGCCAGCCCGCTGGCGGCGATCGGCGGTGTGGACGCCGGCGGCCAGAACGTGCACGTCGCGGCCCTGGCCGCCGGCCTCGCCCGGCGCGGGCACGAGGTCACGGTGTTCACCCGCCGCGACGACGAGGACCTGCCCGAGCGGGTGACCACCGCCGACGGCTACGACGTCGCGCACGTGACCGCCGGCCCGGCGCGGGAGCTGCCCAAGGACGACCTGCTGCGGCACATGCCCGAGTTCGCGCAGGTGCTGCGCCGCACCTGGGCCGCCGAGCCGCCGGACCTCGTGCACGCGCACTTCTGGATGAGCGGGCTGGCCTCCGTGGCCGCCGCGGGAACCGGGGCGGGTGGGGTGCCGATCGTGCAGACCTTCCACGCGCTCGGCTCGGTCAAGCGCCGCCACCAGGGCGACGCCGACACCTCCCCGCCGCAGCGCGTCGAGCTGGAGCGGTCGCTGTGCCGCACCGTCAGCCACGTCGTCGCCACCTGCTCCGACGAGGTGTTCGAGCTGCGCCGGCTGGGCCTGGCCCGCGACCGCGCCTCCATCGTGCCCTGCGGGGTCGACACCTCCCTCTTCACACCCCGCGGTCGCGTCGCCCCCCGCGCCGGTCGACCGCGGCTGCTCGTGCTCGGCCGGCTGGTCGAGCGCAAGGGCCAGGAGGACGCCGTCCGCGCGCTCGCCGACATCCCCGACGCCGAGCTCGTCGTCGTCGGCGGGCCGCCCGCCGACCGCCTGGACGGCGACCCGGAGGTGCGGCGCCTGCGCGCCGTGGCGGAGGGGCTCGGCGTCGCCGACCGGCTGTGCTTCACCGGCTCGGTGGCCCGCGCCGACGTCCCGGCGTGGATCCGCTCGGCCGACGTGGTGCTCGCCGTGCCCTGGTACGAGCCGTTCGGCATCACGCCGCTGGAGGCGATGGCGTGCGGGCGGCCGGTGGTCGCCACCGCCGTCGGCGGCCTGGTCGACAGCGTCGCCGAGGGTGTGACCGGTGACCTCGTCCCGCCGCGGGACCCCGCCCGGCTCGCCGAGGTCGTCTCCGCGCTGCTGGCCGACCACGCCCGGCGGGCCGCCTACGGCGCGGCCGGGGTGGAGCGCGCCCGCGCCCGCTACCGGTGGAGCCGGGTCGTCGCCGACACCGAGGCCGTCTACCGACAGGTCCTGTCCACCCCTCGACTCGTGGAGGTCGCGCGATGACGGTCGCCCCGCACTCGTTCTTCGAGAACACCGCCGGTGAGGTGCCGTCGCCCGACGCGTGCACCCACCTCACCGGCGCCGACCACGTCGCCTCGCTCACCGCGGCGCTGCGCTCGCTGGACGGGCAGCTCGACACGCTCGACCGCTGGGGCCGGCTGCTGGCCGACGTGCTGTGCGGGGAGGACCGCGGGCGGCTGCTCGCGGCCGGCAACGGCGGCAGCGCCGCCCAGGCCCAGCACCTGACCGCCGAGCTGGTCGGTCGCTACCGCGCCGACCGGCCGCCGTTCTCCGCGATCTGCCTGACCGCGGAGACCTCCTCGCTGACCGCGATCGCCAACGACTACCCGGTCGACGAGCTGTTCGCCCGCCAGGTCGAGGCGCACGGCCGCGCCGGTGACGTGCTGGTGCTGCTGTCGACGTCGGGCCGCTCGCCCAACGCGGTCGCCGCCGCGCGCCGGGCCCGCGAGTGCGGCATCACCGTGCTGGCCATGACCGGCCCGGCGCCGAACCCGCTCGCGGCCGTCGCCGACGACGCGGTGTGCATCGACTCGCCGTGGACGGCGACCGTGCAGGAGTGCCACCTGGTCGCGCTGCACCTGGTGTGCGCCGCCTTCGACGCGGCGGTGCTGGCCGAGCCGGCGCGGGTGCCGGCGACCCGGCTCGGGGTGGCCGAGTGACCCGGCCGCTGGTGGTCGTCGGCGACGCGCTGCTCGACGTCGACCTGGTCGGCACGGCCTCGCGGCTCACCCCCGACGCGCCCGTGCCGGTGGTCGAGGACGTCGAGCGGCGGGAGCGGCCCGGGGGAGCGGCGCTGGCCGCGGTCATCGCGGCCGCGGCCACGGCGCGCGAGGTCGTGCTCGTCGCGCCGATCGACACCGACGAGGCCGCCGACCGGCTGCGCGCCCTGCTCGACGGGCGGGTGCGGCTGCTGGCGGTCCCGGCCAGCGGCGGCACCGCCGTCAAGCAGCGGGTGCGGGTGGGCGACCACTCCGTCGCCCGCCTCGACAGCGGGGCGCCGGTGGCCACGCTGGGCGCGCTCCCGGCCGAGGCGGCCGAGGCCATCCGGTCGGCCGCGGCGGTGCTGGTCGCCGACTACGGCCGGGGGACGACGGCGGCCGCCGACGTGCGCGCCGCGCTGGCCGCGGCCCGCGGGCCGGTGGTGTGGGACCCGCACCCGCGCGGCGCCGACCCGGTGCCCAACGCGCGGCTGGTGACGCCGAACGGCTCGGAGGCCGCGCGGGTGGCCGCCGCCGCCGGGTGCGACGCCACCGGCGACGGGCTCGCCGCGGTGGGCGCGCGGGCCGAGGCGCTCATCCGGCACTGGGGCGTGGGCGCGGTCGCGGTGACGCTGGGCGCCCGCGGCGCGCTGCTGTCCTACGGCGGGGGCGCCCCGATGGTCGTGCCGGCCGCGAAGGTGACCGGCGGCGACCCGTGCGGCGCCGGCGACTCCTTCGCCGCGGCGGCGGCGCTCGCGCTGGCCGACGGCGCGGTGACCGCCGACGCGGTGGCGGCCGCGGTGGCCTCGGCGTCGGCGTTCGTGGCGCGGGGCGGCGCCGGCGCCTGGGACGCGGTGGCCGAGGAGCCGGCCGTCGCGGCGGACGCCTCGGCCGAGGCCGTCATCGCCCGGGTCCGGGCCGCGGGCGGCACCGTGGTGGCCACCGGAGGGTGCTTCGACCTGCTGCACCCCGGCCACGTCGCGACCCTGCGCGCCGCCCGAGGTCTCGGCGACTGCCTGGTCGTCTGCATCAACTCCGACGACTCGGTGCGCCGGCTCAAGGGCCCGTCCCGGCCGCTCACCAGCGCGCCCGACCGGGCCCGCGTGCTCGAGGCGCTGGAGTTCGTCGACGCCGTCGTGGTCTTCGACGAGGACACCCCCGCCGAGGTGCTCGACCGGCTACGCCCCGACGTGTGGGCCAAGGGCGGCGACTACGCCGGCGCCGACCTGCCCGAGGCCGCGACCCTGCGGCGCTGGGGCGGGCAGGCCGTCGCCCTGCCCTACCTCGACGGGCACTCGACGACGGCGCTGGTCGAGCGCTCGAGGGTATGAGGACAGCCGTGGTCCTGCGGCCGCTCGGGCTCGGTGACCTGCTGACCGGCGTCCCGGCGATCCGCGCGATCCGCGCCGCGGTGCCCGAGCACCACCTGGTCCTCGCGACGACGGCGGCGCTGGAGCCCCTCGCCGCGCTGATCGACGCCGTCGACGAGGTGCTGCCCGCCCGCGAGCTCGAGCCGCTGGACTGGGACCGGCCGCCGCCGGAGCTCGCGGTCGACCTGCACGGCAAGGGGCCGGCGTCGCACGTCGTCGTCGACCAGCTGCACCCCGAGCGGCTGCTCACCTTCGCCAGCCCCGGCTACCCCGGCCCGGTCTGGCGGCCCGACGAGCACGAGGTCCGCCGCTGGTGCCGGCTCGTCGCCGAGGGTCTCGGCGTCCCCGCCGACCCCGATGCGCTCGACCTCGCCGTCCCGGCCGTCCCCCCACCGGTGGCCGGGGCGGCGGTCGTGCACCCGGGGGCGGCGTTCCCCGGGCGGCGCTGGCCGCCGGAGCGGTTCGCCGCCGTCGCGCGGCACCTGGCCGACGCCGGCCACGACGTGCGGATCACCGGCGGTCCGGCCGAGGAGCCGCTGGCCCGCGCCGTCGCCGAGAGCGCGGGGCTGCCCGCCGACGCCGTCCTCGCCGGCCGGACGACGTCGCTCGAGCTCGCCGCCGTCGTGGCGGCCGCCCGCGTGGTGGTCAGCGGCGACACCGGCGTCGCGCACCTGGCCACGGCCTACCGGCGGCCCTCGGTGGTGCTCTTCGGCCCGGTGTCCCCGGCGCTGTGGGGACCTCCGCCGCGGGCGCAGCACCTCGTGCTGTGGCACGGCGACGGGACCGGCGATCCGTGGGGCACCGAGCTCGACCCCGCCCTGGAGAAGATCACCGTCGACGAGGTCCGCGCCGCCCTCGACGCGCTCCTCCGCGCTCGCTAGTGCCCTGCGTGCCGGTGGCACGCAGAGCACCAGCGCCCGGGAACCCCTACTCCCGCTGGCGGAGGGCGTCGAAGAGCACCGACTGGAGGTCCTCCGGGTCCTCGGCGGAGTACGCCGCGCCGCCGGTGGCGTCGGCGATCTGCTGCAGCACCTCGAGGTCGGCGTCCGGGCCCAGCGCGACCCCGATGACCTTCACCGGCCGCTCCGGGTCGGCCTCCGACCGCAGCGTGTCGAGCAGCTCCTGCAGCTCGATGCTCTCGGAGTCCTCGTTCGTGCCGTCGGTGACGATCAGCACGCTGTTGACCGCGTCGGGGTTGTAGTCGCCCTGCGCGGCCCGCACCGCGGCGAGCACCGTGTCGTACAGGCCGGTGCCGCCGGGCGTCAGCGACCCGGGGATGGTGTCGAGCTGGTCGTCGAGGACGTCGCGCTGCGGCCGGCCGTCGACGTCGGCGTCCAGCCTCCGGGTGGGCACGAGCTCGCGGTGGTCGCGGTCGCCGTCGAGCTGGTACGCGAAGGTCCACAGGCCGATGGCGGAGGTGTCCGGCACCAGCGTGAGCGCGCTCTTGGCCGCGTCGCGGGCGAGCGTGGCGCGCGTGCCGTCGCCGACCGGGGCCTCCATCGAGGTGGAGACGTCGAAGACGGCGAGGATCCGCGAGGGCGCGGTCAGGCTGGACAGCCGCCCCAGCAGGGCCCGGACGTCGGCCGCCTCCAGCGCGATCGCCGTGGGCGCCTCCTCCCGCAGGCCGTTGTCGGCGGCCCCGGCCGGCACGAGCCCCTCGGGGGTGCGGAAGCCGGCCTGCTGCGCGCGCTCGTGGGCGGCGGCGGAGCCGAGCCGCTCGAGCACCGCGTCGACCGCGGCGGCCGCGCCGTCGGCGCTCGCCCCCACCCGCAGCACCGGGTAGTCCAGCGACGGGGAGCCGTCGCTCGGGTAGACGGCGACCAGGGACGAGTCGCCGTCGGCGGCGCCGGTCGCCCAGACCTCCTGCTCGCTGACCGGCACCAGCGGCGCCTCGGTCTCCCCGGCCGCGCCCGCCGCCAGGGCGTCCTGGGCCGTCACCGCCGGCCCGCGGGACGCCGCGAGCACCGCCTGGACGACCGCGTTGTCGGCGTCCTCACCGCCGCCCAGCCCGGCCCGCACCGCACCGAGGGCGGAGATCGCCTCGGCGCTGCGCGCCAGGTCGGGCAGGCTGACCGGGTGGTCGGCGGAGAGCGCCCCCGGCCACGTCGGCGGCGCGTCGGCCCAGCCGAGCTCGTCGACCGCCGTCGAGCTGGTGGCCAGCACCACGGGGGAGGACGCGAGGTTGCCGGCGGTGTCGAGCGGGGCCCCCTCCGGCGCCCGCGCCAGCCACAGCGAGGAGTCCGGCACCCAGACCTGGGGCAGCGCCTCGCCCTCGAGGGCGCCGAGGTCGGCGACGGTCTCCAGCGGCTCCTGGGTCTCCACGGCGGCCGCCGCGCAGCCGCCGTCGGCCAGCTCCAGCGGGTCGGCCAGCAGCTCGCGGGCCAGGTCGCCCACCTCGGGGGCGACGGTCACCCGGACCGTCTGCTCGGCGCACGCGGCGTCGTCCTCACCGGAGGCGACGACCCACCAGACGATGCCACCGGCGAGCAGCAGCAGGACCGCGGCGGCGGCGACGACGGCGCGAGGGTGGACGCGGCGGGACGAGGAGGTGTCGGCGTGGCGGCCCATGCTCGCTCTCAGTCGTAGGGGACGGGGCGGCCCCCCGTGCCGCCGACCCAGGGTAGTCGGCCGCGCGCCCTCCGTGGGCCGACCCGGGCGACCGGTCGGCTCAGCCCGCCGCGGCGGCCGCCGTCCCGAGCTGCGCGGCGAACCAGGCCACCGTCCGCCGCAGGCCCTCCTCCGAGGCCACCTCGGGCCGCCAGCCGAGCAGCCGCTCGGCGCGGGTGGTGTCGGGACGGCGGACCTTGGGGTCGTCGACCGGCAGGTCGATGAACTCGATCGGCGACGACGAGCCGGTCATCTCCCTGATCCGCTCGGCGAGCCGCAGCATGGACAGCTCGTCGGGGTTGCCGATGTTGACCGGGCCGGTCTCGGCCGAGAAGGCCAGCGCGAGGATGCCGCGGACGGTGTCGTCGACGTAGCAGATGGACCGGGTCTGCGAGCCGTCGCCGGCGACGGTCAGCGGCCGGCCGGACAGCGCCTGCCCGACGAAGGCGGGGATGGCGCGGCCGTCGTCGGGGCGCATCCGCGGGCCGTAGGTGTTGAAGATCCGCACGATCGCGGTGTCGGTCCCCTTGGACGTGCGGTAGGCGGTGGTCAGCGCCTCGCTGAACCGCTTGGCCTCGTCGTAGACCCCGCGCGGGCCCACCGGGTTGACGTTGCCCCAGTAGTCCTCGTCCTGCGGGTGCTGCAGCGGGTCGCCGTACACCTCCGAGGTGGAGGCCAGCACGTACCGGGCGCCCTTCTCGTGGGCCAGGCCCAGGGTGTGCAGCGTGCCGAGGCTGCCGACCTTGAGGGTCTCGATCGGCATCTTCAGGTAGTCCAGCGGGCTGGCCGGCGAGGCGAAGTGCAGGACGAGGTCGACCGGCCCGGGCACGTGCACGAAGTCGGTGACGTCGCAGCGGACCAGCCGGAACCCCGGGTGCTCCATCAGGTGCAGCACGTTGTTCGGCGAACCGGTGAGGAAGTTGTCGAGGCAGACGACCTCCACGCCCCGGTCGAGCAGGTGCTCGCACAGGTGCGAGCCGAGGAACCCGGCGCCGCCGGTGACCACCGCTCGGCGCACGGTGCGGGACTCCCGCACCGGACTCGCTGCCTGGGGCATGGGTTCTCCGTCCTCGTCGCCGGCGCCTGCCGGCCCGTCCTACCCTCAAGATCACCACCGCACACTTCACCTCCGAAGTGTTCTCGGCGGCCCGGACGCGGACGGGCCGCCGGCCCCTGCGGGAGGACCGGCGGCCCGTCGGGCGAGCGGGGGCTCAGGCCTCCGGGATGCCGTTCTCCGGCACCTCGCCGGAGGCCGCGTCGGCCTCCTCGATCTCGGCGTCGCCGTTGTCGGTGACCAGGACGCCGGTCAGGTCCTCGCCGACCAGGTCGTTCAGCTGGACGACCTTCACGCCGCTGATGCCGGCGTGCCGGTCGGCGGAGTAGCGGAAGGGCGCGTACCACGGCCCCTCCCAGTCCTGGCCGTTCTCCTCGACCGCCTCGACCAGGCTGTCGCGGGTCGGGTTCTGCCCGGCCGCCAGCAGCGCCTGGACCATCGTGTACGCCTGCGCCATGCCGTAGATGCGGAAGTTGGTCAGCTCCCCCTCCTGGCCGGAGGCGTCCCAGATCTCCTGCCACTGCTGCACCCACGGGTCGTCCGGCACGTCCACGCCCGGCATGTACTCGGTGGTGATGGTGCCGTTGAGCAGGCTGGCGTCGCTCACCTGGCCCTGCGAGAAGTTGGCCAGCAGCGAGCCGACCAGGCCCGGGTCGGAGCCGACGTTGGAGTAGATCCACTGCGGCCGGAACCCGGTGCGCAGCGCGGTCAGCTGCGAGATGGCGGTGTAGGTCGGCGTGGTGAACCCGATGACCAGGTCGGCGCCGGCCGCCTGCAGCCCGGCGATCTGCGCGGTGAAGTCCGTCGTCCCCGGCACGTAGGTCTGGACGTCGACGACCTGCTCGTCGATGTACTGCCGGACGCCGGCCTCGCCGTCCTCGCCGAAGTCGTCGGCCTGGAGCAGCAGCCCCACCTTGGCGTCGGCGAAGTTCTCGGCCACGTACTGACCGATGATCTTCCCCTCGCTCTCGTAGTCGGGCTGCCAGCCGAACGTGTACGGGTTCTCCCCGGGGTTGTCCCAGAGCAGCGACCCGGAGGCGACGAACAGGTCGGGCACCGACTCGCCGTTGAGGAAGTCGAGGACGGCGCTGTGCGTGGGCGTGCCGAGGCCGCCCATGACCGCGAAGACCTCCTCGTCGAGGACCAGCTCGTTGACGACGTTCGCGGTGTTGGTCGGGTTGTAGGCGTCGTCGCGGAAGACGTACTCGATCTGCCGCCCGTGGACGCCACCGTTGTCGTTGACCCAGTCGAAGTAGGCCTGCACGCCGGTGGGGATCTCGCTGTACCCCGGCGCCGCGGGCCCGGTCAGCGGGTAGTGGGCGCCGATCGTGATGGTGTCCTCGGTGATGCCGACGTCCGAGGCCTCGTTGGCCCCGCCGGTGTCGCCGCCGCTGCTCTCGCGGTCCTCACCGGCGCCGCAGGCGGCGACGGTGGAGGCGACGGTGGCCGCGGCCAGGAACGACACGAGGCGCCGTGAGGATGTGCGCAACTGTTCTCCTCTGTGCGGGCTCCGGGCACCGTGCCCGGAGGAAGGGGGTGGGTGGCACGTGGTCGAGAGGGCAGCCGGGCCGCCTCACCCCCCGCCGGCCCGCGCGCGGGCGCGCTTCGCCCGCCGGGCCAGCCAGCGCAGCCGGATCGTCCCGACCAGGCCGGCGGGGGCGAAGAGCATGACGAGGACGAGCACGACGCCGTAGACGAACGGGGCGAGCTGGGCGGCCTCGGCGTCGCCGAGGTCGAAGGAGGCGCCGGCGTCGCGGGCCAGCTCGGGCAGGAAGACGAGCATGAGGGCGCCGAGCAGCGCGCCGAGCAGGCTGCCCAGGCCGCCGATCACGATCGCGGTGAGCAGCCCCAGCGAGAGCACGATCGTGAACGACAGCGTCGACACCGAGCCGAGCACGAACGCCAGCAGCGCCCCGGCCAGGCCCGCGCAGGCGGAGCTGACCACGAACGCGAGCACCCGCCACGCCCCCAGGCGGATGCCGGCCAGCTCGGCGGCCACCTCCTGGTCGCGGACGGCGCGCCAGGTGCGCCCCACCCGGCTGCGGGCCAGGTTGGCGAGCAGGAAGAAGGTCAGCAGCACGCAGAACAGGCCGAGGTAGGCCTGCCACTTCTGGTTGGTCGGCTGCTGGCCGGAGAGGAAGAACGACGCATCCTGCCACCACACCGGCGGCTCCGGCCGGCGGAAGGTGATCGGCTGGTTGCCGCCCAGCGTCTCCGGGAAGACCAGCGCCAGCCCGGGGAGCCCGACCGCCAGCGCGAGGGTCGCGCCGGCGAGGTAGGGCCCGTGCAGCCGCGCCGCCGCGACCCCGACGACGGCCCCGACCACCGTGGTCGCCACGACCGCCACCAGGAAGACCAGCGGCAGCGGCCAGGGGTCCTCCTGGCGCTCCAGGAACAGCGCGGTGACGTAGGCGCCGACCGCCATGAGCGCGCCGTGCCCCAGCGAGATCTGCCCGTTGAGGCCGGTCAGCACGGTCAGCCCCGCGGCCGCCACCGCGTAGTAGCCCACGGACGCGATCTGCGTGTGGGTGAACCGGTCGACGACCTCGATCAGCACGATCCCGGCGACCGCGGCGAGGAGCACCAGCAGCGCGTGGCGGGGCAGCGCCGCCTGCGGCAGCCGGACGCGGCCCCGCCGGCGGCCCCCGGTGGTGGCGCTGGGGACGTCGGCGGCGGCGGTGGCCACGACCGGCGCCGCGGAGGTGGCCTGCCCGGCGGCGGGCGCGGAGGTGTTCAGGTCGCTCACGGTCAGGCCCTCCGTGCCGCGGTGCTGGAGAACAGCCCGCCCGGGCGGACCAGGAGGACGACGACGAGGATCACCAGCGCCGCCAGGCTCACCACCTCGTCGCCCAGGTAGCCGCGGACGTAGCCGAGCAGCACGCCCAGCAGCAGGCCGCCGACCACCGCGCCGACGGGGGAGTCCAGCCCGCCGAGGACCGCGGCGACGAAGCCGTACACGATCAGCGCGTCCATGAAGGTCGGCGTGACCGAGGTGCCCTCGCCGGCGATCAGCACCCCGGCCACGGCGCCCACGACGGCGGCGAGCGCCCAGCCGAGGGTGAGCATGCGGCCGACCTGCACGCCGAGCAGCCGGGCGACCTCCTGGCCGAACGCCGAGGCGCGCATGGCCAGGCCGACCCGGGTGTAGCGGAACAGCAGGATCAGCAGCACCAGGGTCACGAGGACGCCGGCGAGCGTGTAGAGGTTGTTCGGCGTCAGGGCGATGTTCGTGCCGCCCACGGTGAAGCCCACCCGGCCGAACGGCGGCGGGAAGGCGCGCTCGTGGGCGCCGAACACGAGGGCGACCAGCGCCTGGACGGCGATGAACAGGCCGAGGGTGACGATCACCGCGTTGAGCTCCGGCCCCCCCTCGACGGGGCGGATCACCAGCCGCTCGACGACCGCACCGAGCAGGAACCCGCTGACCAGCGCGACGAGGAGGGCGAGCCAGTAGGACCAGCCGGCCTCGACCAGGGCGAGCGCGATGAACGTCGTCGCCGCCGCCATCGCTCCCTGCGCGAAGTTGACGATCCGGGTGGAGCGCCAGATGAGCACCAGCGCGAGGGCGAACGCGGCGAACACCGCGCCCTGCACGACCCCCGCGACGGTGAGGGTGATGAACTGCTGCACGAGTGGGGTGCCTTCCGTGGTGGCGCGGTCAGAAGCCGAGGTAGGCGTGCCGGAGGTCCTCGTCGGCCATGAGGGTGCGGGCGGAGTCGGTGACGACCACCCGGCCGAGGTTGAGCACCACGCCGACGTCGGCCACGGACAGCGCGCTGCGGGCGTTCTGCTCGACGAGCAGCACGGTCAGCCCCTCGGTGTCGACCAGCTGCCGGACCAGGCCGAAGATCTGCGCCACGATCCGCGGCGCCAGGCCGAGCGAGGGCTCGTCGAGCAGCAGCAGCCGCGGGCGGGCCACCAGCGCGCGGCCGATGACGAGCATCTGCCGCTCGCCGCCGGAGAGGTTGTGCGCCGGCTGGTCGCGGCGCTCGGCCAGCCGCGGGAACAGGTCGTAGACCCGGTCGTACTCGTCGCGGGGCACCTTGCCGCGGAACAGCGCGCCCACCCGCAGGTTCTCGTCGACGGTCAGCTCGGCGATCACGCCGCGGCCCTCGGGCACGTGCGACATGCCCCGGCCGACCATAGACTCGACCGGCGCGCGGGTGATGTCGCGCCCGTCGAGCAGGACCCGGCCGGACGACGGGCGGATCAGCCCGCTGACGGTGCGCAGCAGCGTCGTCTTCCCGGCGCCGTTGGCGCCCAGGACGGCGGTGATCCGGCCGCGCTCGGCGGCCAGCGAGACGCCGTCCAGGGCGCGCACCGGCCCGTAGTCGGTGGTCAGGTCGCGGACCTCGAGGACGGCGGCGTCCCCGGCGCCGGCGAGGGTGGCCGCGGTGCTGCCGCGCGGCTCAGCCACGGGAGCGACCCCCCTCGGCGAGCTCGGCGGCGTCGGCCGCGGCGTCCACCTGCTCGCCGAGGTAGGCCTCGGTCACGGCGGGGTCGGCCTGGACCTCGGCCGGCGTGCCGGCCGCGATCTGCAGCCCGGAGTCGAGCACGGTCACCCGGTCGCAGACCCGCATGACCAGGTCCATGTGGTGCTCGACCAGCAGCACGCTGGTCCGGCGGCGGAGGGCGCGGATGAGCTGGCCGAGCTCGAGCATCTCCTCCTCGGACAGCCCGCTGGCCGGCTCGTCGAGCAGCAGCAGCTCCGGCTCGATCACCAGCGCGCGGGCCAGCGCCACCCGCTTCTGCACGGGGTAGGGGAGGCTGCCGGGGTAGCGGCCGGCGTACCCGGCGGCGCCGAGCTCCTCGAGCGCAGCCAGCGCCCGGCCGCGCAGCGCCCGCTCGTCCTTCTCGCCCACGCCGACCAGCGCGGAGAGGAATCCGGACCGCGCGTGCCGGTGCACGCCGACCATCACGTTCTCCAGCACGGTCATGCCGGCGAACAGCCCGACGCCCTGCAGGGTGCGGGCGATGCCCATGCCCGCCAGCGCGGTGGGCCGCAGCCGGCGCAGCTCGGCGCCGCGCCACGCGATCCGCCCGGCGGTCGGGCGGACGAGCCCGCAGGCGACGTTGAACAGGGTGGTCTTGCCCGCGCCGTTCGGGCCGATCAGCCCGTGCACCTGGCCGGGCTCGACGGTCAGGGACACGTCGGAGAGGGCGGTGACGCCACCGAAGGTGACGGTGATGCCGGTCATCTCCAGCCGGGGGGACGGCGCTCGGCCGCCACCCGGCCGGTCCTGTTCCGTACCGGTGGCCGGCTCTGCGGTCGGGTGCGCCAACGGGCCCACGTCTCCTCTGGCTTCCGGGGAGGTCACCGGCGGAGATGACCGTCGGCGACGATTGGGTCACGGCTTCGTCCGTACGACCCTCACCGCCGGTGAGGACGGTCACAATGGGCGGCCCGCACAGTTTCAGCACAGGTCGGTTGTGCGCAGAGTCGCGTCGACCGGGAAGGTGGTGGCGTGCAGCCGTTCCGCCCCGAGGTGGCCACCCGGCTGGGGGAGCTGGCCCCCTCGCTGGTCGCCCGGCTCGACGCGATGGCCGCGCGGATGACCGACGTCCTCGCCCGCACCGAGCCCGCCTACCGCGAGCTCGCCGAGCAGGGCCTGGACGACTTCCGGGCCTCCACCCGGGCCAATCTGGAGCTCGCCGTGCGGGCGCTGGTGGGCCGGCCGGTCCCGCGGACCCGCGCGGCCGCCGTCGCGCGGGAGGTCGGCCGGCGGCGCGCGGTGCAGGGCGTCCCGCTCGAGGCGGTGCTGCGCGCCTACCGGCTCGGCGGCCAGGTGATCTGGGAGGGGCTGCTGGCGGTCTCGCGGGAGGCGGGCCGCGACTCCGACGCGCTGCTGGTCGAGGTGGCCGGCTCGATCTGGCGCACCAACGACCTCGACTGCGCGGCGGTGGCCGAGGGCTACCGCGGGGAGCAGCGGCGGCTGGCCGGGGTCGACGAGGAGGCCCGGCAGCGGGTCCTCGACGGCCTGCTCGACGGCCGCGGCGGCGACCCGGTCTTCGTGCGGGCCGCCTCCGACCTGCTGGCGGTGCCGCTGGACGGGCGGCTGCTGGTCGCCGTCGCCCTGCCGGTCGGCGACGACGCCCCCGGGGCGGTCGACCCGGCCGGGGCGCTGCTGCGCCGCGGGTTCCGGTCGGTGTGGGGCACCCGCTCGGGGGCGCAGGTCGGCGTCGTCGCGCTCGGCGCGCGCCGGGCCGACGACGTGCAGGCGGAGCTGGCCGCGCTGGCGGCGGGGCCGGTCGGCGTCTCCGACGTCGTCGAGGGCGCGGCGGCCTGCGCCACCGCCTACCGGTTCGCCCTGATCGCCGCCCGGACCCTGCCGGCCGGCAGCCGCCGGGTGGTGACCATCGACGACCGGCTGCCCGAGGCGCTGCTGTCGAACTCGCCGGAGATCAGCTCGCGCCTGGTCGGGCAGACCCTCGGCGGCCTGCTGGCGCTGCCCGACGACGAGCGCGAGGTGCTGCTCGACACGCTGGCGGCGTTCCTGGCCGCCGACGGGTCACCGACCCGGGCCGCCGACGAGCTCTACTGCCACCGCAACACGGTCATGCACCGGCTGCGGCGGATCGAGTCGGTGACCGGCCGCAAGCTGGCCGACCCCCGGGCGCGGCTGCAGTGGCAGCTCGCCCTGCTGGGGACCGAGCGCCGTCCCGCCTAGCTACTGGAGGTAGTTCTCGACCTCCTGCTCGGGGCGGGCGTGCGCCTCGTCGGGGTTCTCGCCGTACTGCCGCTTGGCCCGCCACTGGCGCAGCAGGTCCCAGCACTGGTCCAGCTGGACCTCGAGGTGGTCCAGCCGCTGGCGCTGCTCGTCGGTGTGCTCGCCGCTGCTGCCGCGCAGCTGGTGCTCCTCCTCCACCAGCGCCGAGATCCGGCTGAGGATGTCCTTCTCGTCCATGATCGCTCCCTGCCCTCCTGCTCCGATGGGGAAACCGTCATGCCGGCGCGGGCACCCAGCCGTCGACGAACGCGGCCCGCCGCCGGGTGACCGCGCCGCCGGCCCGGCCGAGCGCCAGCAGCGCCGCCCGGTCCAGCGGCACCCGCACCTCGCGCCGGCCGGCCGGCCGCGTCACGACCGCGTGCCCGGCGCGCACCAGCTCGGGCCACGGGCGGCCGAGCTGGGCGGTGACCCGGTCCAGCGCCGACCGGGTGGGGCCGGCGTTGCCCTCGACCATCGCCGTGACGAACGCCGGGTCGCTGCCGGCCACCCGGGTGCCGCCGGCGAAGCTGCCCGCGGCCAGCGCCAGCGCCAGCGGGCCGGCCTCGCCGGCGGCGGCGGCCAGCGCGGCGGCCAGCAGGTGCGGCACGTGGCTGATCGCGGCCACGGCGTCGTCGTGCTCGGCGGCGGTGACGGGCACGACCTCCGCGCCGGCCTGCAGGGCCACCTCGGCGACCCGCAGCCAGCGCGGCAGCTCGGTGCCGGGCTCCAGGCACACCGCCCACCGGGCGCCGGCGAACAGCCCCGGGTCGGTGGCCTCGTGGCCGGATCGCTCCGTCCCGCACATCGGGTGCCCGCCGACGAACCGGCCGCCGTAGCGGGCGCCCAGCTCCGCCAGCACCGGCGCCTTGACCGAGCCGAGGTCGGTCACCGTCGCGTCGGGGGCCACGTCGAGGTCGTCGAGCGCGGTCGCCAGCGCCGGCAGCGGCACGGCCAGGACGACGACGCCGGCGAGGTCCCGCCCGATCCGGACGCCCCGGGCCGCGGCCGCGTCGCGGGCCGCCGGGTCGACGTCCCACCCGGTGACCGGCCGGCCGGCGGCGACCAGCGCCGCGGCGAGCGACCCGCCGAGCTGGCCGAGCCCGACGACGGAGACCGGCGGCACCGGCATGGTGGCGTCCGGGAACGCGCTCATGCGGTCGCCCAGGGCCGGTCGGTGCGGAAGACGCGGGCCAGCGCGGTGGCGACGAGCCGGCCGTCCTGCGCCCGGGCCTCGATCCGGTACACCGCGGTGCGCGCGCTGCGGTGCACCTCGACGCCCTCGGCCACCAGCCGGTCGCCCTCGGCACCGGCGGCCAGGAACTCGGTGTGCACGTCCTGGGCGACGGCGACGGTGCCGTGGCTGTTGCTCACCGCGGCGTGCACGACGTCGAGCAGGGCCATCGTCGCCCCGCCGTGCGCGGTGCCCACCGCGTTGAGCAGCTGCGGGCCGACGGTCATCGCCGCGCGGGCGTAGCCGGGCCGCACCTGCTCGAGGGTGATCCCGAGGTGCCCGGCGAGCGGGTCGGCCGAGAGCCGGGCGAACAGCTCGGCTGGGACGTCGTCCGGCGGGTCGGCCATGATCGGACCTTATGGCCCCCGCGTTCAGCACACCCCACGCGCCATGACCCCGAGGTCCTTCCTCCTCACCCCCGAGCTCGCGGAGTACGTCCGCGCGTCCTCCGAACCCTTCGACGCGGTCGTGCTCGACCTGATGGCCGAGACCGCCGAGCTGGCCGAGCGCGACCGCGACGCCTCGCCGACCTACCAGATCGCGCCCGAGCAGGGGACGTTCATGCAGCTGCTCACCGGCGCGCTCGGCGTCCGGCGGGCGGTCGAGATCGGCACGTTCACCGGCTACTCGGCGCTGTGCATCGCCCGCGGCATGCCGGCCGACGGCCGGCTGACCTGCCTGGACGTCAACGGCGACTGGACGGCGGTCGCGCGCCGCTACTGGGAGCGCGCCGGCGTCGCCGACCGGATCGAGCTGCGGCTGGGCGACGCGCACGAGACGCTGCGGGCGCTGCCCGCCGAGCCGTCGCTCGACCTGGCCTTCGTCGACGCCGACAAGGAGGGCTACGCCGACTACGTCGACCAGCTGCACCCGCGCATGCGGCAGAACGGCCTGGTGCTGCTCGACAACACGCTCCGCGACGGCCGCGTGCTGGCGCCGGAGGACGCCGACGCCCGGGCCGTCGCCGCGCTCAACCGGGCGCTGGCCACCGACCCCCGCTGGGAGACCGTGCTGCTGCCGGTCTCCGACGGCCTGACCCTGCTGCGCAAGCGATGAGCGACGCCCCCGAGCTGCCGCCCAGCTTCGCGGTGAAGGTCGCCCGCGACGGCGCCGGCTGGACCGTCGAGCTGCTGGCCCACGACGCGGGCGACGAGCTGCCGGTCCTCGAGCGCGCGCTCGGCGAGCCCGGCGGCGACTGGCCGGGCCCGTTCGTCGTGGTCGTCGACTCGCGGCTGTACTTCGTCGTGCTGCGCCACGGCCCCGGCGGCATGGTGCGGGCGCTGATCTCCGACGCGACGATGCAGGAGTGGGTGCTCGCCGCCGAGGTGGTCGAGCGGTACGGCATCGGCGTCGACACCGACGGCGCGTTCGCCGACGACGAGTCCGGCTGGCCGGGCGGCGACCTCGACGTGTTCGCCGACGACGGGCTGCCGGCCGACGAGCTGCGCCCCATCGTCACCGCCGACGACCTGTGGGCCGACGAGATGGTCACCCGGATCGCCTCCCGGCTCGGCTTCGCCGACGAGCTCATCACGGCGGTGGCCCCGTGACCGCGCTGGTCAGCGCGGTGGTCTTCGACCTCGGCGGGGTGATCACCGAGAGCCCGCTGCACGCCTTCGACGCCTACGAGCAGGAGGCGGGGCTGCCCGAGGGCCTGATCCGCCGGCTGAACAGCACCAACCCCGACACCAACGCCTGGGCTCGCTTCGAGCGCAACGAGGTCGACCTGGCCGGGTTCTCCCAGCTGTTCCGGGCCGAGGCGCTGGCCGCCGGGCACTTCCTCGACCCGGGCAAGGTGCTCGACGCGCTGCGCGGTGAGCTCCGCCCGGAGATGGTCACCGCGGTGCGCCGGCTCAAGGAGGCGGGCCTGCCGCTGGCCCTGCTGTCGAACAACGTCACGCCGATGGACGGCACCGGTGAGCTCGGGGAGCTGCTGCGCCTCTTCGACGCCGTCGTCGAGTCGTCGCTGGAGGGCGTGCGCAAGCCCGAGCCGGAGATCTACCGGCGGGCGCTGGCCCGGCTCTCCGACGCGGTCGGGCGGCCGATCGCCGCCGCCGACTGCGCCTACCTCGACGACCTGGGCATCAACCTCAAGCCCGCCCGGGCGATGGGCTTCCGCACGGTCAAGGTGGTGGAGCCGGCCGAGGCGCTGGCCGAGCTGTCGGAGCTGGTCGGCTTCCCGCTGGTCGGCGATCCCTCGTGACGTGTCCCCGCGTCCTGGTGCTCTGCCCAGCATGCTGGGCAGAGCACTAGGCCGCCGAGGTGCCCGACGTGGACGTCGACGCCGCGATGCGCCGGGCGCTGGAGCTGGCCGCGGCCGCGCAGGAGTGGGGCGACACGCCGATCGGCGCCGTCGTGCTGGGGCCGGACGGGACCGTGCTCGCCGAGGCGGCCAACGAGCGGGAGAAGCGGGGCGACCCCACCGCGCACGCCGAGGTGCTCGCGCTGCGCGCGGCCGCCGCGGTGCACGGCGACGGCTGGCGGCTCCCCGGCGCGACGCTGGTGGTGACGCTGGAGCCGTGCACGATGTGCGCCGGGGCGAGCGTCCTGGCCCGCGTCGGCCGCGTGGTCTACGGCGCCGAGGACCCCAAGGCCGGGGCGGTCGGCTCGCTGTGGGACGTCGTCCGCGACCGCCGGCTCAACCACCGGCCCGAGGTCACGGCGGGGATCCGGGCCGAGGAGTCCGCCGCGCTCCTACGCGCGTTCTTCCGGACCAGACGGGGCCTGTAGTCTCTTCGGCGGTGGCGTGTCCGAGCGGCCGAAGGAGCACGCCTCGAAAGCGTGTGAGGTGCAAGCCTCCGTGGGTTCAAATCCCACCGCCACCGCCGGTCGACGACGGCGGCGCCCCGCGGGGCGCCGCCGTCCTCGCGTCTCGCGGACCGGGTCGCGCTACATGGGCCGGCGCGGCCGGTGGACGGCGGCCGCCGCGTGCCGGGCGCCGCACAGCGGGCAGCGGGCCTCGGGCTGCGGGGGTGCCTGCTGGGTCGGCGGCCACGTGCCGGTGGGAGAGCTCACGACCGGACGCTAGGCCCGGGGTACGACGGTTCCCGCCGCCTCAGGGGTCGCACTCGCAGTCCAGCACGAGCTCGCCGTCCTGCACGACGAACTCGAACCGGCGCACGGCCGACTCGCTGCTGCCGTCCTCGCGGACCCAGGTCAGCCGGGCCAGCGCGCTGGACTGCCCGTCGGTGGCCTGGACGTCGCTGACCCGGACCTCGGAGAACTGGCCCCAGTACGCGGCGTAGTCCTCCTCGCTGCCGATCGCCTCGCGCAGCGTCGTCCCGGTGCGGGCGTAGGCGGCGGACGGATCGCTGGTGACCTGGTCGTGGTAGTCCACCAGGAAGCGCTCGATGTTCGCCGCGGTCAGCGGGTCGCCGTCGGCCGCCGGGCTGCCGGCGGTGGTGGTCGCCGTCTCGGCGGCGGGCTCCTCCCCGGTGGCGGGCTGGTCCTCGGCCGTGGGTTCCGCCGAGCTCGGCGCGGCCGTGGTGGAGGGGGCGGCGGAGGTCTGCCGCGCCGTCCCGCCGCCGCCGTCGTCGCCGCCCGTGCCGACGAGCCAGACGGCACCGGCCACCACGGCGGCGGTCAGCAGGGCGCCGAGGGCGACCCACAGCCACGGCGCCCGGCGCCGGCGGCCGTCGGGCTCCGGTTCCCGCGCCGGCTCCCGCGCCGGCTCGGGGGGACCGGCCGCGGGCCGCGGCGGCACCGGTGGCGGGGAGGGGGGATCGGCCGGCACCGGCGCGGGCAGGGTCGCCGTCCGCTGCCGGCCGGTGGACGAGCGCAGGTTCGTGCGGGCCATGAGCACGGTGGTGGTGTCGCCGTCGCGGGCGACCAGCGCGGCCAGCTCGTCGCGGACCTCGGGCATCGTCGGCCGGGCGGTGGGGTCGACCTCCAGCATCCGCAGCAGCGGCCGGGTGAGCGCGCCGCACCGCTGCGGCGGGTCGATCCGCCCACCGGCGACCCGGTGCAGCTGCTGCAGGGAGTTCCCGCTCATGCCGAACGGCGGCTGCCCCTCCAGGCAGGTGTAGAGCGTCGCGCCCAGCGAGAAGACGTCGCTGGGCGGGGCGGGCTCCTCGCCCTGCGCCACCTCGGGGGCCAGGAAGGCCGGCGTCCCGGTGATCTGGCCGGTCTGGGTGAGCGTGACGTCGCCGCGGGCGTGGGAGATCCCGAAGTCGGTGATCTTCACCAGCCCCTCGACCTGGGGCTCGCCCTCGCCGATGAGGATGTTCGCCGGCTTCACGTCGCGGTGCACGATGCCCGCGGCGTGCGTGGCGGCGAGGGCGTCGGCGACCTGCGCGCCGATCTGCGCGACCTGGTCGACGCGCAGCAGCCCGTCCTCGGAGAGCACGGCGGCGAGGCTGCGCGAGGGCAGGTACTCCATGACCAGCCACGGCTGGCCGGCCTCGACCGCCACGTCGTACACCGAGATCGCGTGCGGGTGGGACAACCGCGCGGCGATGCGGCCCTCGCGCAGGGCCCGCTGGCGCTGCTGCTCGGCCTCGTGCTGGTCCGCGCCGGCCGGCGGCAGCACCTGCTTGACCGCGACCTGCCGGCCCAGCCGCTCGTCGCGGGCCACCCAGACCGTGCCCATCCCGCCGCCGCCGATCCTCGACAGCAGCCGGTAGCGGCCCGCGACGAGCCGGGTGGGCGGAGCCGACACCGGGGAGCCCCGTCAGACGGTGGAGGGGACCCCGAAGCGGCGCGCGTACTCCTCCTGGGCGCCGGCGGGCAACGCGTCGTAGAGGCTCCCGAGCTCCCGCAGCGCCTCGGGGGAGAGGTCGTCGAACAGCCGCTGCCAGGTGGGCGGCTCGTCGTAGCTGCGGGTGAGGAGCAGCTCCCAGGCCTGCGCCTGCCGGTCGCGCTTGCTGCGCTCGGCGGCGAACTCGGAGAGGTAGCGGTCCTTGGCCGCGGCCTTCTCCTCCTTGGTGGCGTCGCCGGGCAGACCGGCGGGGTCGGCGCCCTGGAGGACGGCCAGGATCGCCGTCACGACCTCGGGTCTGACCTGCTGCGGTTCGCTCATCGACTGTCTCCTCGCTGCCGCGCGTGCTCGTCGTGCCGAGCGGGACGGCGGCCTCCGGGTCCGGTGCTGGCGCCGTTCCCGCGTCGCCGCACACTCAACCACCCCGGTGCCGCGTCCGCGCGGTCGGCGGCGGCCGCGGCAGCCCGTTGATCATAGAAGTTAGGTCAGGCTAACCTTCGCGCGCCGCCGTCCCCGAGCCGAGGAGGCCCCGTGCCCGCCCGGACCCCCCGCACCGCCGTCCTGGCCGCCGCCTGCACCCTGCTCGCCCTGACCTCGGCCTGCGGCGCGCCGGCATCCGGCGACGACGGGGGGACGGCGGTCGCGGACGCCGGCGGCGCGTTCCCGGTGACGATCGAGCACATCTGGGGCAGCACCACGGTGGAGGAGGAGCCGGAGCGGGTGGTCGTCCTGGGGGTCACCGATGCCGACGCGGTGCTCGCGCTGGGGGTGGTCCCGCTCGCCCTGACCGGCTTCACCTTCTACCAGGAGGGCACCGGCGTCGGGCCCTGGGCGGAGCCGCTCCTGGACGGCGCCCGGCCCGACGTGCTCGCCTCCTCCAGCGAGATCGACGTCGAGGAGATCGCCACCTACGAGCCCGACCTGGTCGTCGCGGTCACCGCCGGCTTCGACCGGCCGGTCTACGAGCAGCTCTCGCAGCTCGCGCCGACGATCGTGCGGCCGGCGGGCACCGACGCCTACGCCGTCCCCCGCGACGACGCGACGCGGATGATCGCCCGGGCCCTCGGCCGGGAGGACGAGGGCGAGGAGCTCGTCGCGCGGGCGAACGCCGCCTACGACGACGCCGTCGCCGCCCACCCCGACTTCGCCGGCGCGACCGGCACGGTCGTGCTGCCCTACGACGGCGTCTACGGCGCCTACCTGCCCGGCGACAACCGCGGCCAGGTCATGGACCAGCTCGGGTTCGAGCTGCCCGAGGAGGTCCTCGCCGCCGATCCCGGTGACAGCTTCTTCGTGGAGGTCTCGCGCGAGCGGCTGGACGTGCTGGACGGCGACGTGCTCGTCGTCCTCACCGACGACGCCAGCCGCCCGGTGGTCGAGCAGGACCAGGTGCTGCAGAGCCTGCCCGTGGTGCGGGAGGGCGGCCTGGTCCTGCCCGACCTCGACCTGCGGGGCGCGATGACCTACAACTCCGTGCTGTCGGTGCCCTACGCCGTGGAACACCTCGCGCCCCTGCTGCAGGACGCGCTCGACGCCCGGCCGTGAGCGGGGCCCGGAGGGTCCGGCCTCCCGCCGCCGGCCGCCCGGTACTCTGCTCCACGGAGGATTCGCCTAGTGGCCTATGGCGCTCGCTTGGAAAGCGGGTTGGGTTAACAGCCCTCGGGGGTTCGAATCCCCCATCCTCCGCGCGACGCGACGGGCCCCCGGTCGACCGGCCGGGGGCCCGCTGCGTCTACAGTGGGCGCAGACCCCTCGTGTGGCGTCACCCTGTGAACCTCCCCAGGGCCGGAAGGCAGCAAGGATAAGCGGGCTCTGGCGGGTGCGCGGGGGGTCCCTTTCTTCCCCGGGCCGGTGCCGTTGCCCACACGGCGCCGCGGGTCCCCGGCGTCGTCACCTCCGCCACGTAACCTGCCTGCGTGGCTCTGGCGCTCTACCGGAAGTACCGCCCGGCGACCTTCGCCGAGGTGGTCGGGCAGGAGCACGTCACCACCCCGCTGGTGAACGCGGTCGAGGCCGGCCGCATCAACCACGCCTACCTGTTCAGCGGCCCCCGGGGCTGCGGCAAGACCTCGTCGGCGCGCATCCTCGCCCGCTCGCTCAACTGCGAGAAGGGCCCGACGCCGACACCGTGCGGCGAGTGCACGTCCTGCGTCTCGCTGGCGCCCGACGGCCCCGGCTCGATCGACGTCATCGAGATCGACGCGGCCAGCCACGGCGGTGTCGACGACGCCCGCGACCTGCGGGAGCGCGCCTTCTTCGCGCCGGTCAACAGCCGCTACAAGGTCTACATCGTCGACGAGGCGCACATGGTCACCACGCAGGGCTTCAACGCCCTGCTCAAGGTGGTCGAGGAACCGCCGGAGTTCCTCGTCTTCGTCTTCGCCACCACCGAGCCGGACAAGGTGCTGCCCACCATCCGCTCGCGCACCCACCACTACCCGTTCCGGCTGGTGCCGCCCACCACGCTGCGCGGCCTGCTGGAGAAGACCTGCGCTGCCGAGGGCGTGCAGGTCGAGCCCACCGTCTTCCCGCTGGTCGTGCGCGCCGGCGGCGGCTCGGTGCGCGACTCGCTGTCGATCCTCGACCAGCTGCTCGCCGGCGCCGGGCCGGAGGGGGTCACCTACAAGGAGGCGGTCGGCCTCCTCGGCGTCACCGACGACGCCCTGCTCGACGAGACGATCGACGCCCTGGCCGCCCACGATGCGCCCGCCGTCTTCCGGGCCGTCGACCGGGTCGTGGAGGCGGGGCACGACCCGCGCCGCTTCGCCACCGACCTGCTCGACCGGCTGCGCGACCTGATCGTGCTCGACGCCGTCCCCGAGGCCGGCGGCAACGGCCTGCTCGACTGCCCGCCGGACCGGCTGGACCTGATGGGCAGCCAGGCCCAGGCGCTGGGCTCGGCCACGCTCTCCCGGATGGCCGACACCGTGCACGAGGGCCTCACCGAGATGCGCGGGACGACGGCGCCGCGCCTGCTGCTCGAGCTGGTCTGCGCCCGCATGCTCCTGCCGGCCACCGACGGCTCGGCCGCCGCCACCCTGCAGCGGCTGGAGCGCCTCGAGCGGCGCCTGTCGATCGCCGGCGAGCACCCCGGCCGGCCCGCCGAGCCCGAGGCCCCGGTGCACCGCGCCCCGGCGGCGGCCACCCCTGCCCCGGCGGCTCCCGCGCCGGCGGCTCCCGCCCCGGCCGCCCCCGCGCCGGCGGGGCCGCGTCGCGAGTTCGTGCGCAGGTCGCAGCAGGCCGCGCCGCCCGCGCCGGCCCCGGCGCCTGTGCAGCCCGCGGCCGCCGCGCCGGTCGCCGACGAGGACTGGCCCGAGACCGCGCGGCCCGGCAGCGCGGCCGCGCCGGCCACCGCCGCGGCCCCGGCGCCGGCCAGGCCGCGGGTGGCCACCGGCGAGCCCGACATCCCGCTGCCGCCCGAGCCCACGGACGACGAGGACTGGCCGCACCCCGCCCGGCCGGCGGCGGCGCAGGCCGCGGCCGCCCGCGTCGAGGACCCCCGGCCGGTGGCGCCCGCGCGCGCCGCGGCCGAGTCCGCCCCCGCGCCGCGCGGCGCCGAGCCGACGCCGGTGGTCTCGGCCAACCCGGCCGAGCCCGCCTCCGGCGGCGACCTCACCACCAGCGACGTCCGCCGCATCTGGCCCGAGCTGCTCGGCGTGGTCAAGCGGCACAAGCGCACCACCGAGGCGCTGCTGAAGAACGCCCAGGTGCACGAGCTGCGCGGCGGCACCCTCGTGCTGTCCACCACGTCCCCCGCGCTGGCCCGGCGGATCGGCGACGACCTGAACAAGGACGTGCTGCGCGAGGCCCTCAACGAGCTGCTCGGCGTGCGGTGGAAGGTCGAGGCCGTCGTCGAGGGCGCCGGTGGCACGCCCGGCACCAAGGTCTCGCCCGAGGTCGCCCGCGAGGCGGCCCGCGCCGCGGAGGAGCGCGAGCTCGCCGCGCAGCACGCCGCCGAGGCGGCCGGCGAGCCCATCGACGACACGCCCGCCGTCGACCCTGAGGAGGCGGCGCTGGCGCTGCTGCGCGCGCAGCTCGGGGCCCGTCCGGTCGACGGCTGAGGGAGGGCCCCGTCCTCCCCACCCCTCGCGGGCTCGGGACGGGGCCACCGCCCGCGGGTCCCGCACGCTGTCGCTCCCGCGGCCTACGCTCGGGGCATGTTCCCCGGAGGTCAGCCCGACATGGCGCAGTTGCTCCAGCAGGCCCAGCAGATGCAGCAGCAGCTGGTGGCCGCGCAGGAGGAGCTCGCGCGCACCGAGGTCACCGGATCGGCCGGGGGCAACCTGGTCACCGCGACCATGACCGGCGCCGGTGAGCTCACCGCGCTGACCATCGCGCCGGCCGCGGTCGACCCCGACGACGTCGAGACCCTGCAGGACCTGGTCGTCGCCGCCGTCCGCGACGCCAAGCGCGCCGCCGACGAGCTCGCCGCGAACACCATGGGCCCGCTCGCGGGCGGCCTGGGCGGCGGGGGCGGCCTCGGCCTGCCCGGCTTCTGATCCCGCTCCTCCCCAGAAGGACTTCCCACCGTGTACGAGGGTGCCGTCCAGGACCTCATCGACGAGCTCGGCCGCCTGCCGGGCGTCGGTCCCAAGAGCGCCCAGCGCATCGCCTTCCACCTGCTCGCCGCCGAGAGTGCCGACGTCGGTCGGCTGGTCGCCGCGCTGCAGCGGGTGCAGGCCGAGGTGCGCTTCTGCTCGACCTGCTTCAACGTCGCCGAGGGCGAGCAGTGCCGCATCTGCCGCGACCCGCGGCGCTCCGACGACGTCATCTGCGTCGTCGAGGAGCCCAAGGACGTCGTCGCGATCGAGCGGACGCGCGAGTTCCGCGGCAAGTACCACGTGCTCGGCGGGGCGATCAGCCCGATCGAGGGCGTCGGCCCCGACGACCTGCGGGTCAAGGAGCTCATGACCCGGCTCCTCGACGGCACCGTCACGGAGCTGATCATCGCCACCGACCCGAACCTCGAGGGCGAGGCCACCGCGGCCTACCTCGCCCGGCTGGTCGGGCCGATGGGCCTGGCGGTCTCCCGGCTGGCCAGCGGCCTGCCGGTCGGCGGCGACCTGGAGTACGCCGACGAGGTCACCCTCGGCCGGGCGTTCGAGGGCCGTCGCCGCATCGACGCCTGACCCCCGGCGGGCGCCGCCGCCGGTGGGAGGCCAGGTGGGCCGGCGCGGCGGCGGGGTGACCCAGGTCACGGGATGGTGTCGATGAGCGCGCTGACCTGCACCCGGAGCCCCCTGGGGTCCTAGGGTCCGGGCACGCCTGCGGAGGACTTCCTGCTCCGCAGCGGTCGGTCCGGATCCCGTCCGGCCTCCCGGGGCCGGGAAGGCAGGTCTTCCGCCATGCAGCGCCGTCCACGCCGGGTGCTCGCCGCCTCGGCCGCCACGCTCACCGCCCTGACCATGGCCGCGTGCGCCTCCGAGCGCGACGAGGGCGGAGGTGGTGGCGCGGAGGCCGAGTCCGGTGGCACGTTCGTCTTCGGGGTGCCGGGCAACCCGACGATGTTCGACCCGGCCTTCGCCACCGACGGTGAGAGCTTCCGGGTGACCCGGCAGATCTACGAGGGCCTGCTGACCACCGAACCCGGCACCGCGGAGATCGCGCCGGCCCTGGCCGAGAGCTACGACGTCTCCGAGGACGGCCTGGAGTACACCTTCACCCTGCGCGACGGCGTGACGTTCCACGACGGGACCGACTTCAACGCCGAGGCGGTCTGCTTCAACTTCGAGCGCTGGTACAACTTCACCGGCCTGGCCGCCAGCCCGGCGGCCTCCGAGTACTACCAGAACATGTTCGGCGGCTTCGCCAGCACGCCCGAGATCCCGTCCATCTACGGCGGCTGCGAGGCCACCGACGAGCTCACCGCGGTCATCAGGATCACGCAGGTGACCAGCCGGTTCCCCGCCGTCCTGACGTTCCCCAGCTTCGCGATGCAGAGCCCCACCGCGCTGCAGGAGGGCGACGCGGACAACCTCGGGGGCAACCCCGACGCGCTGACCTACACCCAGTACTCGCTGGAGAACCCCACCGGCACCGGGCCGTTCCGGTTCGAGAGCTGGGACCAGGGCAACGGCCAGGTGACCATCGTCCGCAACGACGACTACTGGGGTGAACCGGCTCAGGTCGACGAGATCATCTTCCGGACGATCTCCGACGGCAACACCCGCCGGCAGGAGCTGGAGTCCGGCGCGATCGACGGCTACGACCTCGTGGCCCCCGCCGACTACCAGACCCTGGAGGACGGCGGCTTCCAGGTGCTGCCGCGCGATCCGTTCAACATCCTCTACCTCGGCATCAACCACGGGCGGGTGCCCGGGACCGCCGCGAACCCGGCGCTGCAGGACATCCGGGTGCGGCAGGCGATCGCGCACGCCATCGACCGCGACACGATCGTCACGTCGCTGCTCCCGGAGGGCGCCGAGGCCGCGATCGAGTTCGTGCCGCCGTCGCTCGACGGCTGGACCGACGACGTGACCACCTACGAGTACGACCCGGACCGGGCGCGCCAGCTGCTCACCGAGGCCGGTGCGCTGGGCACCACGCTGCGCTTCTACTACCCGACCGACGTCAGCCGGCCCTACCTGCCCGACCCGGCCGCCATGTTCCAGGTGATCAGCCAGAACCTGACCGACGCCGGCTTCACGATCCAGCCCACCGCGCTGCCGTGGAACCCGGACTACCTGGACGCGACGGCGGCCGGCCAGGCGGACATCCACCTGCTCGGCTGGACCGGTGACTACAGCGACGCCTACAACTTCATCGGCACCTTCTTCGCCGACGCCGGTGGTGGGCAGTCCAAGGAGGAGTTCGGCTCCTTCGTCGCGCCGGAGATCTTCGACGCGCTGGCCCGCGGCGACGCGGAGCCGGACCCCGACGCGCGGACGGAGATCTACCAGGAGGCGAACCAGCGGATCATGGAGTTCCTCCCGGCCGTCCCCATCTCCCACAGCCCGAACGCGCTCGTGGTCGCGGAGAACGTCGAGGGGCTCGTGCCCAGCCCGCTGTCGGCCGAGGACTTCTCGACCGTCTCGGTCAGCGGCTGACCGGTCGACCGACCCCGCCGGCGGCTGCCCGCCGGCGGGGTCGCCGCGTGAGGGAAGGGCGGACCACGGCGCGTGCTCCGGTTCATCGTTCGGCGGTTGCTCCAGCTGATCCCGATCCTGCTCGGGCTGTCCGTGCTGCTGTTCGCCTGGCTGCGCGCGCTGCCCGGGGGGCCGGCCCTCGCCGCCCTCGGTGAGCGGGCGACCCCGGCGAGGATCGAGGAGTACAACCGGGCCTTCGGGCTCGACCAGCCGCTCCCGGTCCAGTACCTGCGGTTCCTCGGGCGGGCGGTCACGCTCGACTTCGGCGTGTCCAGCCGGACCGGCCGCCCGGTGACGGAGGAGTTCCTCGAACGCTTCCCGGGCACCGTCGAGCTGACGCTGTTCGCCATGGCCTTCGCGATCGGGGTGGGGATCCCGCTCGGGTACCTGGCCGCCCGGAAGCACGGCCGCTGGCTCGACTCGGCGACGGTCATCGGCTCGCTGCTCGGCGTCACGATCCCGGTGTTCTTCCTGGCCTACCTCCTCCGGTCGCTGTTCGCCGTCGAGCTCGGCTGGCTGCCGGGTTCCGGCCGGCAGGAGGTGCGCATCGACGCCACCCACGTCACGAACTTCTACGTCCTCGACGGACTGCTGACGCGGGAGTGGGACGCGTCCTGGGACGCCCTGCTCCACCTGGTCCTGCCCGGCGTAGCCCTGGGCACGATCCCGCTGGCCATCATCGTGCGGATCACCCGCGCGTCGGTCCTCGACGTGGTCAACGAGGACTACGTGCGGACGGCGAACGCCAAGGGCCTGGCCCCGCCGACGGTCCGGCGCCGGCACATCCTGCGCAACGCCCTGCTCCCGGTGTCGACGACCATCGGCCTGCAGACCGGGCTGCTGCTCTCGGGGGCGGTGCTGACCGAGACGGTGTTCGCCTTCGGCGGCGTCGGGTCGGCCCTGTACAACGCGATCGGCGACCGCGACTACGCCCTGCTGCAGGGCTTCATCCTCATCCTCGCGGTGATGTACGTGCTGGTGAACCTGCTGGTCGACATCTCCTACGCGCTGCTCGACCCGCGGGTGCGTGTGCGGTGACCGCGCTCGGCGAGCACAAGCGGGAGCGGATCGACGCGCTCGCCGCCCGGGCGGGCTCGGTGCCCGAGGGCGAGGGCGGCCTGTCGCTCACGCGCAGCGCCTTCCGGCGGTTGCGCCGCGACCCGGTGGCCATCGCCGGCGCCGTCATCGTCCTGGTGTTCCTGGTGGTGGCCGCGTTCGCCCCGCTGCTGGCGCCCAAGGACCCGCTGCAGCAGTACCTGCTCTCGGAGATCCGGCCGTCCTCCATCCCCGGGGCGCGGGAGGGCTTCCCGCTGGGCGTGGACAACCTCGGCCGCGACCTGCTGTCCCGGCTGATCTACGGATCGCGGCAGTCGCTGCTCATCGGGGTCGTGTCCACGGTGCTCGGCGTGGCCGCCGGCATGGCGCTCGGCGTGCTCGCCGGCGCCTTCGGCGGCAAGGTCGACACGGTCGTCATGCGGTTCGTCGACATCCTGCTGTCGGTGCCCGGCCTGCTGATGGCCATCTCCATCTCGGTGCTGCTGGGCCAGAACCAGCTCGCGCTCATGATCGCCATCGCCGTCACCCAGGTGCCGATCTTCGCCCGGCTGCTGCGGGGCTCCATGCTGGCCCAGCGGAACAGCGACTACGTGGTCGCGGCCCAGGCGGCGGGCGTGCGGCGCGGCCGGATCGTGTTCGGGCACGTGCTGCCGAACTCGGTGTCGCCGGTCATCGTCCAGGCGACCCTGTCGCTCGCCACGGCGATCATCGAGGCCGCCGCCCTGTCGTTCCTCGGCCTCGGCGACCCGGACCTGGCGCGGCCCGAGTGGGGCGCGATGCTGGCCAACGCCCAGGCCTTCCTCTCCATCCGGCCCGAGCTGGCCATCTGGCCGGCGCTGTGCATCATCGTCGTCGCGCTCGGCTTCACGCTGCTCGGCGAGCGGCTGCGCGAGGCCCTCGACCCGAAGTTCCGGAGGTGAGCGGCCTGAGCGGCAGCCTGCAGACGCCGGTGCTCGAGGTGGCGGACCTCGCCGTCACCTTCCGCCGCCGCGGCGAGCAGCCCACCCGCGCCGTGAACGGCGTCAGCTTCGCCGTGGCGCCGGGGGAGACGGTGGGCCTGGTCGGCGAGTCCGGCTGCGGCAAGTCGGTGACGTCGCTGGCGGTCATGGGGCTGCTCCCGCGGCGCGGCGTCGAGGTGAGCGGCTCGGTCCGGCTCGACGGCGACGAGCTGGTGGGGGCCGACGACAAGCGGCTGCGCCGGCTGCGGGGCGCCGACATGGCCATGGTGTTCCAGGACCCGCTGTCGTCGCTCAACCCGACGGTGACCATCGGCACCCAGGTCACCGAGGTGCTGCTCGAGCACCGGGACGTGTCGAGGAAGGAGGCGGCGGCGGAGGCGGTCGACCTGCTCGACCGGGTGGGCATCCCCGACCCGGGGCGGCGGCTCAGGGAGTACCCGCACCAGCTCTCCGGCGGCATGCGGCAGCGCGCGCTCATCGCGATGTCGCTGGCGCTGGCGCCCCGGCTGCTCATCGCCGACGAGCCCACCACGGCCCTGGACGTGACGATCCAGGCGCAGATCCTCGAGCTGCTCCGCGACCTCGTCGTGGGCTCGGGGACCGCGCTGATCATGATCACCCACGACCTGGGCGTCGTCGCCGGGCTGTGCGACCGGGTGCACGTGATGTACGCCGGCCGGATCATCGAGACCGCGGAGCGGCACGACCTGTTCGCCCGGCCGCGGCAGCCCTACACCGGCGGCCTGCTCGCCTCGGTGCCGCGGCTCGACGCCGGCCCGGGCGCCCGGCTCACCCCCATCCGCGGCTCGGCGCGCGACGCCATCCCGTGGGCGGAGGGCTGCGCCTTCGCCCCGCGCTGCGACCACGCGCAGGACGACTGCCTCACCGAGGTCTCGGGCAGCGAGGTCCCCCTGGTGCCCGACGGCCCCGGCCGCGAGCTGCGCTGCCGCCACCCCATCCAGTACCCCGTGCCCAGCGGGGCGACGGCCTCCGGGGTGGCGCGGTGACCGGCCCGGCGACCGGCGCGGGCGACCCCCTCCTGCGGGTCGAGGGCCTGCAGGTGCACTTCCCGATCAAGCGCGGGCTGCTGGTCGACCGCACCGTCGGGCACGTCCGCGCCGTCGACGGCGTCGACCTGCGGGTCGCCCGGGGCACGACCTACGGGCTGGTGGGGGAGTCGGGCTGCGGCAAGTCCACCCTCGGCCGGGCGATCCTGCGGCTGGTCGAGCCGACCGCCGGGCGGGTGGTGTTCGACGGCACCGACGTCGCCTCGCTGCACGGCGAGGAGCTGCGCCGGATGCGCCGGCGCATGCAGATGGTGTTCCAGGACCCGCTCGGCAGCCTCGACCCGCGGCAGAACGTGGAGTCGCTGCTCTCCGAGCCGCTGCGCGCGCACGGCATCGGCGACGGCAAGCAGGCCGTCGCGGCCCGCATCCGCGGTCTGCTCGACGCCGTCGGCCTGCCCGCCGCCGCGCTGCGCCGCTACCCGCACGAGTTCTCGGGCGGCCAGCGGCAGCGCATCGGCATCGCCCGGGCGGTGGCGCTCGAGCCGGACCTGCTCATCGCCGACGAGCCGGTCTCGGCCCTCGACGTCAGCGTGCAGGCCCAGGTGCTCAACCTCCTGGAGGAGATCCAGGAGCGGCTCGGGCTGACCTACCTCGTCATCGCGCACGACCTGGCCGTGGTCCGGCACATCAGCGACGTCGTCGGGGTGATGTACCTGGGGTCGCTGGTCGAGCAGGCGCCGGCCGACGTCCTCTACGACGAGCCGCTGCACCCGTACACGCGGGCGCTGATGAGCGCCGTCCCGGTGCCCGACCCGACGGTCGAGGAGCGCCGGGAGCGGATCCTGCTCGCCGGCGACCTGCCGTCGCCGGCGAACCCGCCGAGCGGGTGCCGGTTCCACACCCGCTGCCCGTGGCGGCAGGAGACGCGCTGCGACGACGAGGCGCCGCCGCTGCGCGAGCTGGCGCCCGGGCACCTGGTCAGCTGCCACTGGGCCGAGGAGATCCGGGACGGCCGGCTGCGGCCGAAGTCGCCGGAGGAGGTCGCGGCCACCATGGGCGTCTTCGTCGCGGCGACGGGCGCGGACGTCGCCACCGACGCCTTCGTGCACGGCTACGACGAGCCGCTCGAGGGCGGATAGCGCCGGCGCGTCACCCCAGGACGACGTCGTCGCCGCGGCGCAGGGCGCGGCGGACGCGCAGCCTGAGCACCCTGGCGTAGGCCCGCACGAACTGCGTGTAGCCCGGCGTCGGCCCGTGGTAGCCGAGGAACCCCCGCGGGCCCTCGACCATCTCCCCGGTGCGGACGTCGTAGCGGCTCCCGTGCCAGGGGCAGACCAGGCACCCGTCGGCGTCGACGCTGCCCTCGGCCAGGTCGGCCAGCTGGTGCCGGCAGCGGCGGGAGACCGCGAAGTACTCCCCGCCGCGGTTGCCCACCGCCCAGTCGCCCAGGCGGCGGACGGTCCGGTCGGGGAGGTCGGCGGCGGGGATGCGGTCGGCTGCGCTCACCGCGGCGCCCTACCCACCGACGCCCCGCGCGACCCCCCGCGCCGGTAGGGTCCCGGCGCCCGCGAAACCGCGTCGTCCGGAGGTGCCCGCCGTGCGCCGGCTGCTCGTCGTCCTCGCTCTGCTGGCGGGGCTGGTGCTGCCGGCCGGCGCCCCCGCGCTCGCCGAGGCGCCGTTCCGGCTCGACGAGCAGGTCACCGACGAGGCCGGGGTGCTCACCGCCGGCGGACGGGACGACGTCGACGCCGCGCTGCAGGAGCTGCGCGACGCCGACGGCACCCAGCTGTGGGTCGTGTTCGTCGACTCCTTCGACGGCGCCGACGGCTTCGACTGGGCCGAGGACACCGCCGCGGCCTCGCAGCTCGGCGGCGGCGACGTGCTGCTGGCCGTGGCCGTCGCCGACCGCGCGTACGGCTACTCGGTCGACGAGGGGTTCCGGCTCTCCGACGACGACCTGGAGGACCTCCTCATCTCCGACGTCGAGCCACGGCTGGCCGACGACGACTGGGCCGGCGCGGTCGTGGCGTTCGCCGACGGCCTGCAGCCCACGTCGATCTGGCCGGCCGTGCTGGTCGTCGCCGCCGTCGTCCTGGTCGTCGCCGGCCTGGTCTGGCTGAACCGGGTGCGCGCGCGGCGCAGGGCCGAGGAGGAGCGGATCCGCCGGGAGGACCCGTTCCCCGGCGAGCCGACCGAGTCGGTCAGGGGCCGGGCCGCCGAGGCGCTGCTGGCCGTCGACGAGGCGCTGCGCGCCTCCTCGGTCGACCTCGATTTCGCGCGGCAGCAGTACGGCGAGGCGGAGGTGGCCGACGCCGCCGCCTCGTTCGCCGCCGCGCGGGCCGAGATGGAGCAGGCGTTCGCGGTCCGCCAGCAGCTGGACGACGAGCACCCCGAGGACGACCTGGCGACCCGCAAGCTGCTGGCGCGGCTGCTCGCCCTGGCCGGGTCCGCCGACGAGAAGCTCGACGCCCAGGCCGCCGCCTTCGCCCGGCTCCGCGACCTGGAGCGGAACGCGCCGCAGCTGCTCGACGGTCTCGCCGCGCGCCTGGGCGAGCTCGGGGACCGGCTGCCGCAGGAGGAGGCGGCGCTGGCCCGGCTGCGCGAGCGGTGGGCGCGGACCGCGCTCGAGCCCGAGGACGACAACGACGCCGAGGCCCGGGCCCGGCTGACCGCGGCGCAGGAGGCCGTGGCGACCGGGCGGGCCGAGCTCGCGGCGGGCCGGGCGGGTCTCGCCGCCCCCGCCGTCCGCCGGGCCGAGGCGGCGCTGAGCCAGGCCGCGACGCTGCTCGACGCGATCGGCCGCCGCGCGGCCGAGCTCGAGGGCGCCGCCGCCGGGCTCCCGGCGGCCCGGGCCGACGCCGAGCGCGACCTGGCGGAGGCCCGTTCTCTGGCCGCCTCGGGGACCGAGCGGACCGGCCTGGCCGAGCAGGTGGCCCGCGCGGAGCAGGCCCTTGCCGAGGTGGACGCCCTCGCCGGCGCCGCCCCGCCCGACCCGCTGACCGCGCTGGAGAAGCTGACGGCGGCCGACACCGCGCTCGACGAGGCGCTCGGCCGGGCCAGGGACGAGCAGGCCCGGCAGGTCGCCGCGAGGGCGCGCCTGGACCGGGCCCTCGCCGGCGCCCGCGCGCGGGTGGCCGGCGCGCAGGACCTCGTGCTGACCCGCGGCTCCGCGGTGGGGGTCGGCGCGCGCACCGCGCTCTCGGAGGCGCAGCGGTGGCTGGCCCAGGCCGAGGCCGCCGCCGCCGTCGACGCCGCGGCGGCCGTGGCCGCCGCCGAACGGGCGACGGCGCAGGCGCAGGCCGCGCAGAGCGCCGCGCACCGCGACCTGGCCCCGCCCGTCCCCGCCGGAGGGGGCCGGGGTGGCGGATGGGGGAGCGGCGGGGGCGGCTGGACCTGGGGCGGGGGAGGGTTCGGCGGCTCCGGCGGTGGTTACCGCTCCTCGCGTCGCTCCACCTACCGGTCGTCGTCCCGCTCCTCGGGGGGCCGCCGCTCCGGAGGAGGCGGCCGCCGCTCCGGTGGCGGCCGGCGCGGTGGTGGCGGGCGGTTCTGACACGGGTACGACCGGGAACCTCCCGCGCCGCTCGCGCGTGCGTAGAGTCCGGGACGTCCCGAGCGGGCGGCCCTCGCACCTGGAGGTCTGCGAACCGTGCGTCGCCTGACGATCGTCCTCGGCGTCCTCGCCACCCTGCTGGTCGCCGGTGCCGCGCCGGCGCTCGCCGAGGCCCCGTCCGCGCTGTCCCAGCCGGTCACCGACTCGGCCGACGTGCTGTCCGCCGGCGAGGAGGCCGAGGTCCAGGAGACGCTCGACCAGCTGCGCACCGACACCGGCACCCAGATGTACGTGGCGTACGTCGACAGCTTCGACGGGGCCACCGGCCAGCAGTGGGCGCGGGACACCTTCGAGGCCTCCGGCTTCTCCGGCGACCAGGTGGTCCTCGCGGTGGCCACCGACGAGGGCATCGGTGGCTTCTACGCCGGGCAGACCGACGACCAGACCGAGCTCAACCAGGCGGCCGGCGAGATCGGGGCGCAGCTCGACAGCGGGGACTACGAGGAGCTGGTCACGACCGCGGCCGAGGCCCTCGGGGGCTCCCCGGCGGCGACGTCCTCGGGGTCGTCGTCCGGCGGCGGAGGCGGGGGCGCCGTCCTCGCCGTCCTGCTGGTGCTCGTGCTCCTGGCCGCCGGCGGCTACCTGTTCTTCCGCTCTCGCCGCCGGCGCGGCCGCGCGGAGCTGCCGGCCGGTGACCGCGGGCAGCTCCCGGCGCCCGACCCCCACGCGGGCACGCCCACCGAGACGCTCAACGGCCGGGCCAGCGAGGCCCTGCTCGACCTCGACGAGCGCGTGCGCACCGCCCAGGTCAACGTCGACTTCGCCCGCACCCACTTCGGCGCCGACGCCGTCGGGGGCGCCGACGAGGCGCTGGAGCGCAGCCGCGGCGAGCTGGCCCGGGCGTTCACCATCCGCCAGGAGCTCGACGACGAGATCCCCGAGGACGAGCCGACCCGGCGGCGGATGCTGACCGAGCTGCTCGCGCTCACCGACGCCGCGTCCCGGCGGCTCGAGGAGCAGGCCGCGGCCCTCGACGCGCTGCGGGCCCAGGAGGCGCAGGCGCCGCAGGCCATCGAGGAGCTCGGCCGCCGGATCGACGCGCTGCGGCAGCGGCTGCCCGCGCAGGAGCGCAGGCTCGACGACCTGCGGGCCCGGTACGCGGCGTCCGCGCTCGGTCCCGTGGCGGTGAACGTGCAGGAGGCCGGCGCCCGGCTGGACGCGGCCGGGCAGCTGCTCGGCCAGGCCCGCGAGGCGCAGCAGAGCGGGCAGACGGGTCAAGCCGTGGCCCGGCTCCGCCCGGCCGAGGACGCGGTCACCCAGACCACGACGCTGCTGGACGCGATCGACCGGCTGGCCGAGGACCTCACCGCCGCCGAGCAGCGGCTCGCCGCGGCCCGGGCCGAGACCGAGGCCGACCTTGCCGAGGCCCGGGCGCTCATGCGGTCCGGCGACCGGGACGGCCTGCAGCCGCACGTCGCCCGGGCGCAGGCAGAGCTGGCGTCGGCGGAGACGGCGCTGCACCCGGCCGACGGCGGCCTGCCCGACCCGCTCGGCGCGCTGCGCCGGATCGAGGAGGCCGACGCGGCCCTGGAGCAGGCGCTGCAGAGCGCGCGCGACGCCGAGACCAACCGCCGGCGGGCGACCGAGGCGCTGGAGCAGGCGCTGCTCACCGCCCGCTCGGCGGTCGCCGCGGCCGGCGACTTCATCAGCACCCGCCGCGGGGCCGTGGGCAGCGAGGCCCGCACCCGGCTCGCGGAGGCCGAGCGGCACCTCGAGGCCTCCGCCCGCACGGCCCACGACGACCCGGTCCGCGCGCTGCGCGAGGCGCAGACATCCGACCAGCTCGCCCGCTACGCGCTCGACCTCGCGCAGGACGACGTGCAGCGCTGGTCGCAGCGCACCGGCTACGGCTGGGGCGGCGGCTACGGCGGCGGCTACGGCGGGCCGGGCCACGGCTACGGGCGGCCGGGTTACGGCTACGGCCGCGGCGGCGGGGGCAACGCCCTCGGCTGGGGTCTGGGTGGCCTCGTGCTCGGCGGGCTGCTGTTCGGCGACCACGACGCCGACTTCGGCGGTGACTTCTCGGCGTCCGGCGGCGACTTCGGCGGGGGCGGCGACTTCGGGGGCGGCGGGGACTTCGGCGGCGACTTCGGCGGGGGCGGGGACTTCTAGGAGGGCCCTGCTGCTCACCCGCCCGCGGCGAGTCCCTGCAGCAGGGCGACCGTGCGGCTGTCGACTCGTGGCGGCATCGCGCCCGCCCTGGACCACCGCCGCCCGACCCCCGGTGGTCTCCGAGCCCACGGGGCCGGCGCCGGGGCGCTGGTCGCTCGACCCGCGCGCGGAAACTGTCGGCCCCCGCGAGGACGGTGCTGCCAGCACCCCGCTGCCCCACCGCTCGCACCCTCGCGGCGGGCCCCGGCAGCGGGGCCGATCCCCGAGGAGGAGACATGCCCACCCGTGACACCGCCTGGCCGACCGGCACGCCCTGCTGGGTCGACTACGGCGCGGCCGACGTCGCCGCCGCCCGGGAGTTCTACGGCGGCCTGTTCGGCTGGGAGTTCACCGGCGGCGACGAGGAGTACGGCGGCTACCTCAACGCCGTCCGCGACGGCCGGATGGTCGCCGGGCTCGGCCCGCGCGTCCAGGAGTCCGACCCGGTGGCCTGGACGACCTACTTCGCCACCGACGACTCCGCGGCCGCAGTCGACCGGATCACCGCGGCCGGCGGCACCGTCGTCGTCGCGCCCATGGAGGTCGCGCCGTACGGCGTCATGACCATCGCGCTCGACCCGCAGGGCAACCCGTTCGGCCTCTGGGAGGCGCGCGAGCACTCCGGCTTCCAGCGGCACAGCGAGCCGGGCACGGTCGCGTGGAACGAGGCGACCTTCGACGACCCCGAGTCCGCCCGCGCCTTCTACGGCGCCGTCTTCGGCTACACCTTCGACGCGGTCGAGGGCGTGGAGGGCTACACCACCTTCCGCACCGACGAGCGGACCCCCGAGTACCCGCAGGGCGGCCTGGGCGGCCCGATGCCCGACATCCCGCGCGGCTGGCTCGTCTGCTTCGGCGTCGCGTCGGCCGACGACACCGTGGCGCGGGTGGAGGCGCAGGGGGGCAAGGTGCTCACCCGCCCCGAGGACACCCCGTTCGGGCGCTTCGCCGTCGTCGAGGACCCGTGGGGCGCGGCGTTCGAGGTGCTGCAGGACGTCGAGCAGGGCTGAGCCGCACGGCGGCTGCCGCGCGGCTCACCCGCGCGGCAGCTGCCCGTAGGCGTGCTCGGGCCGCAGCCGGACCACGAGCCGGCGGTCGGCGACCATGGCGGCCCGGTACTCGTCCCAGTCCGGGTGCTCCCCGGCCGTGCCCCGGTAGTAGGTGATCAGCTCCTCCACCGTCGCGTCGTGCGGGTCGGCGGCCACCGGCGTCAGCTCGGCGGTGCCCTCGACGGCGACCCACGTCCAGAGGTCCTCGCCCCGCACGTGCAGCGTGGCCCGCGGATCGCGCCGGAGGTTGCGCGTCTTCACCCGGTCGTCGGTCACCGAGATCCTGATCAGCCCGGCGTCGCGGTCGTAGGCGTAGCCGATGGTCGACACCTGCGGCCGGCCGTCCCGCTTGAGCGTCGCGAGCACGCCCCACCGGTTCTCGGCCAGGACGTCGAGCATGCGGGGATCGAGGTCGTGCGGCATGCGACCAGCCTGCCGCAGCCCGCGCCGTCGCACACCGGGGCGACCCCGCCCCGGCCGATCGGTGGCACCATGCTGGCCTACGACGGGGAGGCCGGCATGGCTGCTGCGCGCGGGACGCCGCCCTCCGGGGACGCCGTGCTCGCCGTCGTGCTGCTCGCCGGCGGCGCCGTCGGGGTGCTGGTCTGCCTCGGCCTGCTGGTCAGCGGCCGGTTCACCGCCGAGAACGTGCTCCTGGTGTTCCTCGTGCCCGGTGTGGTGCTGGGCGCGGGCTGGCTGGTGCGCCACGGCCTCCGGGCGCGCGATCAGCGCTCGCGGCCGCGGGCCCTGAGCGGGACGGGCGGCAGCGGCGGGGCCTCGAGGCGGTCGCCGTCGTAGCCGACGACGGGGGCGAACCGGCCGCGCTCCTCGTTCCAGTCGGCGGCGTAGTCGGCGATCTCCTCCCCGGAGCGGCCGACGAAGTTCCACCACATGACGATCCGCTCCTCGAACGGCTCGCCGCCGAGCAGCAGCACCTTCGCCGGCTCCTCGGCGCGCAGCCGCAGCGTGCGCCGGCCGGTGCCGAGGTAGGCCATCGTGCCGTGCGCCAGCGGTGCGTCCTCGACGCTCGCGGAGCCCGAGGCCGCCAGCACCGCGTGCTCGAACCCCGGCTCCAGCGGCACCTCGACGTCGGCCCCGGCGGCCAGCGCGAGGTCGACCCCGACCAGCGGCGTGTGGGCGGTGCCCGGCGAGGTCGCGCCGCCGAACGAGCCGATCAGCACGGTCGCGCGCGCCCCGTCGGAGTCGAACCCGGGCAGCGTCGCGTGGTGCTCGAACGCCGGCGCCACCTCGCGGGAGCCCTCGGGCAGCACCACCCACAGCTGCGCGCCGTGCAGGAAGCGCGGATGCGTCGCCGGCGACTGCTCCGAGTGCGCGATGCCGCGGCCGGCGGTCATCAGCGCCAGCTGGCCCGGGCCGAAGGTGACGTCGCTGCCGAGCGAGTCGCGGTGGTGCACCTCGCCCTCCAGCAGCCACGACACGGTCTGCAGCCCGGTGTGCGGGTGCGGCGCCACCTGCATCCCCGGGGACGACGCGATGTCGTCGGGGCCGTAGTGGTCGACGAACGCCCACGCGCCCACCAGCCGCCGCCCGAGCGTGGGCAGCAGCCGGCGGACGCGCGTGCTCTCCCCGAGCAGGACCTCCTTGCCGGGCAGCAGCTCCAGCGCCGGGCGGGCGGAGGTCTGCTCGAGCCCGCCCAGCTCGCGGGGGGTCGGCCGGCGGTCGAGGTTGCTCATGGGGTGCTTCCTACTCCTGCCCGGCCTCGCCGCGCACCGCTGCGTGGGGGACCCGCTGCGCCGGGACCGACCCGAGCCGGCCGGCCTGGAAGTCGGTGAAGGCGTCGAGCACCTCCTGCCGGGTGTTCATCACGAACGGCCCGTACATGGCGATCGGCTCGCGGATCGGCTGCCCGCCGAGGACGACCACGTCGAGCGACGGCGTCCGCGACTCCTGCTGCCTCGCGCCGCTGACGGTGATCGTGTCGCCGGGGCCGAACACCGCCAGCTGCCCGGTGCGCACCGGCTGCGCGTCGGGGCCGACCGAGCCGGCGCCGGAGAGGACGTAGACCAGCGCGTTGAAGTCCGGCCGCCACGGCAGGTCGAGGGTCGCGCCCGGCGCGATCGTCGCGTGCACCATCGCCATCGGCGTGTAGGTGCTGCCCGGCCCGGTGTGCCCGGCGACGTCGCCGGCGATGACCCGGAGGAAGGCGCCGGCGTCCTGGCTGGCCAGGAGCACCGACTGGTCGGCCCGCAGGTCCTGGTAGCGGGGCTCCACCCACTTCTGCGCCCGCGGCAGGTTCACCCACAGCTGCAGGCCGTGGAACAGCCCGCCGCTGACGACGAGGTGCTCCGGCGGCCGCTCGATGTGCAGGACGCCGCCGCCGGCGGTCATCCACTGGGTGTCGCCGTTGCTGATGGTCCCGCCGCCGCCGTGGCTGTCGGCGTGCTCGAAGGTGCCGTCGATGATGTAGGTGACGGTCTCGAAGCCGCGGTGCGGGTGCCAGGCGGTGCCCTTGGGCTCACCGGGCGCGTACTCGACCTCGCCCATCTGGTCCATGTGGATGAACGGGTCGAGGTCGCGCAGGTCCACCCCTGCGAAGGCGCGGCGCACCGGGAAGCCCTCGCCCTCGAAGCCCGACGGCGCGGTGGTCACCGAGCGGACCCGGCGGCGGACGGTGCGCGGCGCGGGGAGCGGGACGCGGGGGAGCGTGGTGGTGTCCTCGACGGTGATGGCCGGCATGGTGGGCCTCCTTGAGTTGAGAGCTCAACTAGTGGCGACTCTAGCGTGCCGCGGGCCCGTTGTGTTCCCGCGTCGGCGGACGGTCTCGATCCGGTGCACGATCGGCGGGTGGACGACGACGCCGGCCGCCCCGGGTGCCCGAAACGCATGGTGTTCGGGCCGTGCGGGGGCGTCCGCGACGACGGCGCCTGCGAGGTGGCCCCGCACCGCTGCGTGTTCGCCGACACCCCGCTGGTGCCGTGGCCGGAGCCCGCGCGGCCGGTGCCCCGGCCCCGCCCCGGCGGGTTGCTGGAGCGGGCCGCGCACCGGCCGGTGGTGCTGGTCGACCTCACCGTCGTGCCGTTCGACCGCTCCTCGGTGTGCCGGGTCGTCGACGTGCTGGCCCCGGTCGCCGACGCCGTCCTGGTCGGGGAGCACGCCAACCGCCCGGACTTCCCGCCGACCCTGTTCGCCGCGGAGGTGCTCGCCGCCGGCGGGCGGCTCTGGACGACGCTGGCCTGCCGCGACCGCAACCGGGTGGTCCTCGAGCAGGAGCTGGCCGGTCTCGCGGCGCTCGGGGTGGACGGCGTCCTCTGCGTGACCGGGGACGCCCGCGGGCCGTCGGCGCGCCCGGGCACCACGCAGGTCTTCGACCTCGACGGCACGCGGCTGGCCGCGCTGGCCGCTGGGTCGGGGCTCTCGGCCGCCGTCCCGGAGTCCCCGGAGGCGCCGCCGACCGCCCTGCGGCCCGCGCGCGTGGCGCAGAAGCAGCGCGCCGGCGCGGCGCTGTGCGTGCTCAACCACGTGCGCGCGCCGGAACGGGTGGCCGCCTTCGTGGCGGCGGCCCGGGCCGCCGGCGCCACGCTGCCCTTCCTCGCCGCGGTCGCCGTCTACACCGACGAGCGCTCGGCCCGGGTGCTGCAGGCCTTCCCCGGGCTGCACCTGGACGGCGCCGTCGTCGACCGGGTGCTCGCGGCGCCCGACCCGCGGGAAGCGGGCATCGCCGCGGCGGTGGAGGAGGCACGGGCGCTGCTGGCGGTGCCCGGGGTGGTGGGCGTCAACCTCTCCGGGCTGGCGTCGGCGCGCGGGGAGGACGAGGGTGCCCGTGTGAAGGCCGAGGTCGCGACCAGGATCCGCGGATGACGCTCGACAGCGGGGCGATGGAGGCCGAGTTCGGCACCGTCGCGGCGTGGACGGAGGAGGCCGTCCGGGCGCTCGGGCCCGAGCACGCGATCCCGGCCGGCTGCCGGGGCAGCGGCAGCGAGGGGGCGCTGCGGTGGCTGGCCGACGGCCTCGCGCTGCGGCCGGGCGGCCGCGTCCTCGACGACGGCGCCGGCCTCGGCGGCCCGGCGGGGTGGCTGGCCGCCGAGCACGGGGTGCGCCCGGTGTGCGCCGAGCCGATGGCCGACGCCGTCGCCGCCGCCCGCCGGCTCTTCGGCCTGCCCGCCGTCGTGGCCGCGGCCCAGGCGCTGCCGTTCCCGGCGGCGTCCTTCGACGCCGCCTGGTGCCTGGGCGTGCTGTGCACCCTGTCCGACAAGGGCGCGGCGCTGGCGGAGCTGCGGCGGGTGCTGGCCGACGGCGGCCGGCTGGGCCTGCTCGTCTTCGTCGCCGACGGGCCGCTGACCCGGCCCGCGCCGGAGGGCAACGAGTTCCCCGCGACCGGCGAGCTCGAGGCCCTGCTCGCGGCGGCCGGGTTCGCCCTGGAGGCGACGGCGGAGGCCGACCTGCGCGACAGCCCGCCGGAGTGGGACCGGCGCGCCGACGCCGTGGACGCCGAGGTCGCCCGGCGGCACGCCGGCTCCCCGCAGCTGCGCCAGGCGCGGGAGCAGGCCGGCCGCGTGGCCGACCTGCTGGCGGCCGGGGAGCTGCGCCCGTGGCTGGGTCTCGCCGCGGCCGGCTGACCGCCTCACGTGTCCGAAACGCGCGGGCAACACGGCGGAACTAGGTTGCGCTCCATGGCGGACCTCTTCGACGGCTACCCGCTCGGGCAGCAGTGGGACGAGATGTTCGACCGTCCGCTCCAGGCGCGGCCCGCCTACGCGGGGTTGTTCTCCTCCCTGCAGCCGATGGCGGGCGAGGAGCTGGCGGCCCGGGCCGACCTGCTCTCGCAGACCTACCGCGACGCCGGCGTCACCTTCGCGCACGCGGGCGAGGAGCAGCCGTTCCCGCTGGACATCGTGCCGCGGGTGATCGGGTCGGAGGAGTGGGACGTCATCGAGCGCGGCGTCGCGCAGCGGGTGCTCGCGCTGGAGGCCTTCCTCGCCGACGTCTACGGCGCCGGCGAGGTCTTCGCCGACCGGGTGGTGCCGCGCAGCGTCGTCACCACCAGCGCGCACTTCCACCGCCAGGCGCACGGCCTGGTGCCGCCCAACGGGGTCCGGGTGCACGTGGCCGGCATCGACCTGGTGCGCGACGAGGCGGGCGACTTCCGCGTGCTGGAGGACAACCTGCGCTCGCCGTCGGGCGTCAGCTACGTGATCACCAACCGGTCGGCGATGAGCCAGGTGCTGCCCGAGCTGTTCGCCGACCACCGGGTCCAGCCGGTCGACGACTACCCGTCCCGCCTGCTGGCCGCGCTCAAGGCGTCCGCCCCGTCCAACGTCAGCGACCCGACCGTCGTCGTCCTCACCCCGGGCGTCTACAACTCCGCCTACTTCGAGCACGCGCTGCTCGCCCGCCAGATGGGCGTCGAGCTGGTCGAGGGCCGCGACCTGGTGTGCGCCGGCAACCAGGTGAGCATGCGGACGACCGACGGCCAGCGCCGCGTCGACGTCGTCTACCGGCGCATCGACGACGAGTTCCTCGACCCGGTGCACTTCCGGCCGGACTCGGTGATCGGCTGCGCCGGCGTGCTCAACGCGGCCCGCGCGGGGCGGGTGACCATCGCCAACGCCGTCGGCAACGGCGTCGCCGACGACAAGCTGCTCTACACCTGGGTGCCCGACCTCGTGCGGTACTACCTGGGCGAGGAGCCGGTGCTGCAGAACGCCGAGACGCACCGGCTCGACGACGAGGACACCGTCGCGTGGGTGCTGGAGTCGCTGGACCAGCTGGTGCTCAAGCCGGTCGACGGCTCCGGCGGCAAGGGCATCGTGATCGGCCCGCGCGCCGACGAGCGCACGCTCACCGAGCTCGCCGCCAAGGTGCGGGCGCGGCCGCGGGACTGGATCGCGCAGAAGCCGATCGGGCTGTCCACCTGCCCGACGCTGGTGGGCGGGCGGATCGCGCCGCGGCACGTGGACCTGCGGCCGTTCGCGGTCAACGACGGGTCGAAGGTGTGGGTGCTGCCGGGCGGGCTGACCCGGGTGGCGCTGCCCGAGGGCGAGCTGGTGGTGAACTCCAGCCAGGGCGGCGGCTCCAAGGACACCTGGGTGCTCAGCCCACCGAGGCCGGCCACCGAGCAGGAGGCGGCGCCGGACCACACGACGATCGAGTTCAGCGCCGCCGACCTCTCCGGCGACGCGCCGCACCAGGACCCGGGGCCGCTCAACGACCTGGCGGTCGGCCAGTCGCAGCAGCAGCAACAGCAGTCCACCGAGATGGCCGTTCCGGTGGGGAGCGCGACGTGCTGAGCCGGATCGCCGAGTCGCTGTTCTGGATCGGCCGCTACGTGGAGCGGGCCGACGACACCGCGCGCATCCTCGACGTGCACACCCAGCGGCTGGTCGAGGACCCGTGGATCGACGAGCGCCGGGCCTGCGCCAACCTGCTCGCGCTCATGGGGCACCCGGTGCAGGGCGGGGAGGCCGACACCGAGCTGGTGCTCGACACGCTGGCCTTCGAGCGCAGCAGCCCCTCCTCGATCGTGGGGGCGCTGTCGGCGGCGCGGGAGAACGCGCGCGGCGCCCGCGAGGTGCTCTCGGCGGAGATCTGGGAGTCGCTCAACGTCACCCACAACGCGCTGCCCCAGCAGCGCACCATGGCCCGCCGGTACGGCCCGCACTCGCTGTTCCGGTTCGTGCGCGAGCGCTCGGCGATGGTGTTCGGCCTCGCCGACGCCACGATGAGCCGCGACGAGAGCTGGCTGTTCCTCATCCTGGGCCGCTCGCTGGAGCGGGTGGACATGACCGCCCGGATGCTCTCCACCCGGGTGCTGGCCGGCGACGCCGCGCCGTCCTGGACCCTCGTGCTGCGCTCGACCGGCGCCTACGAGCCCTACCTGCGCACCTACCGGGGCGTGGTCAACTCCGGCCGGGCGGCGGAGTTCCTGCTGCTGGACCGGCTGTTCCCGCGCTCGGTGTTCGCCGCCCTCGAGCAGGCCGAGGCGTGCCTGGCCGAGCTGGAGCGGGCCCCGGTGCGCTCCGCCGGCAGCGCGGCCACCCGGGTGGGCGTCGCGGGCGAGGCGCACCGCATCGTCGGCCGGGCGCGGACGCTGCTGGAGTTCATGGCCCCCGACCAGCTGCTCGCCGGGCTGCCCGCCCGGCTGGAGGAGCTGCAGCGCACCTGCTCGGCGGCCAGCGCGGCCGTGACCCACCGGTTCTTCACCGAGCAGGCGCCGCAGGTGTGGGTGCCGGAGGAGGTCGGGTGACGCAGACCCAGACGCAGGTGCAGGGTCCCCGGCCGTCGGCGCAGCGGTGGCGGCTGCAGGTGGTGCACCGGACGACGTTCCGCTACAGCGGCCCGGTCCGCTCCTCCTACAACGAGGCGCGGCTGACGCCGGAGAACAGCGGCCGGCAGACCACCCTGCGCTCCCGGGTGGAGATCGAGCCGGCCGCGACCGCCTTCGCCTACCGCGACTACTGGGGCTCCACGGTCACCGCGTTCGACCTGCAGGTGCCGCACTCGGAGCTGGTCGTCACCGGCACCTCGATCGTCGAGGCGGGGCCGGAACCGGTGCTGCACCGCTTCCTCGGCTGGGCGGAGCTGGCCGGCCGCGACGTGCGCGACCGCTTCGGCGAGGTGCTCGGCCCCACCCGGCTGACCGCGATGGACGACGCGGTGGTCGAGCAGGCGCGGGCGGCGGTGGGCGGCGCCGACCCGCACGAGGCCGGGGCGGTCGTCTGCCGGTTCGTGCGCGACCGCATGGAGTACCTGTCCGGCGCGACCAACGTGAAGACCAACGCCATGCAGGCCTGGACCACCGGCAAGGGCGTCTGCCAGGACATCTCGCACGTCACCGTCGGCCTGCTGCGGGCCCTGGGCCTGCCGGCCCGCTACGTCTCCGGCTACCTGCACCCGAGGCCCGACGCGGCGATCGGCGCGCCGGTCACCGGGGAGAGCCACGCCTGGGTCGAGTGGTGGGACGGCGGGTGGACCGGCTTCGACCCGACCAACGCCGTCGAGATCGGACCCCGGCACGTCACCCTCGGCCGCGGCCGGGACTACGGCGACGTCCCGCCGTTCAAGGGCCTGTTCTCGGGCCCGAGGAGCGAGGGCCACAGCGTGACCGTCGAGGTCACCCGCCTGGCCTGAAGGAGGACCCCTGCCCCACCGCCCGCGAGCCCGCGGCGGGCACGGCAGGGGCCGACCTCCGGGGGTGCGGGCCGCGGGAGCGGCGGCCCGTACCGCCCGGAGGCTGACCGGCGTCACCGGAGGAGGCGGGCGACCCCGGTCGGTCCCTCGGGCTCGTCGCCCGGGGGCAGGGTGGCGGTGCGCTCGGGGAGCCGCTCCCGCCAGTACAGGGGGGCGCCGTCGAGCCACTCGGCGCCCGCGTCGGTGAGCCGGCCGTCGCCGACCAGCGGCGCCCAGCCGCGGACCAGCCGCAGACCCTCGGCCGCGGTGACCAGCACCCGGGCGATGCCCTGCCGCCGGAACACCGGCTCGACGGTGACGTCCTCGACCACGCCGGAGCGGCACCACCAGCGGATCTCGCCGACCCGGTCGCTCATCCGCAGACCGCGGCGCGCCACGTCGTGCGGGCCCACCAGCGCGCCGGCCGGGTAGGCGGTGCCGGCGAAGGCGACGAGGGAGAAGGTGGGCACGCCGCTGGTCGCGTGGCCGATCTCGGCGAACCACAGCGGCGGCTCGGGGCGGGCCACCGTGTCGGAGACCTCGATCCGCAGCACGTGCCCGTCACGGGCCCGGTAGCGGACGTCGGCCAGCCACCCGGTCGGCCGGCGGCCGGCGGCACCGGTGAGGTCGACCGGCGTGCCGTGGGCGAAGCGGTCGGAGTTGACCAGCAGCAGCGAGTGCTCGGGCGGCGCGCCGACCAGGCGGTGGGTCATCCGGCCCACCCACACCGTGGGCGAGGTGGCGGCCGGGGGGCGCGCCGGCCGGCGGGCCGCCCCACCCGCCGAGCGGATGCGGGGCCGCTGCTCCCGCAGCCCGTCGTGCTGTTCCCGTGCTGCCGCCGCACCCATGGTCCTGCCTCCCGCTCGTGCGTTCCTGCGTGCTGGTCCGTGCTGGTCGTTCTGGTCCGTGCTGGTCCGTGCTGGTCCTCGCGCGCCCACCGCCCTGCCGGGCCGCTCGGGAAGCAGGTTCGCCGGGATCACTTGGGGCCCTCTTGGGCGCGACTAGTGGGCCCGCCCGCGCTCGACGCGGGGCCCGGAGGGCGGTCGGTGATACTGGGACTCCCATGAGCGCACCGCTGAACCTCCTGGCCCTGGAGCGCGTCTCCAAGGCGCACGGCACGACGGTGCTGCTGGACGACGTCTCGCTGGGCGTGGCCGCCGGTGAGCGGATCGGCGTGGTGGGCCGCAACGGCAGCGGCAAGTCGACCCTCCTCGGCGTCCTCACCGGCGCGGAGGAGCCCGACTCGGGCCGGGTCACCCGCCGCGGCGACATCGCCCTCGGCGTCCTGGACCAGTCGGGCACCCTCCCGCCGGGGACGACGGTGCGCGACGTCGTCCTGCCGGCGAGCCTGTTCGCCGCCGAGCACGAGTGGGCCGCCGACCCGGCGGTGCGCAGCGTGCTCACCGGGCTGGAGCTCGACCGGCTGGGCCTGGACGCGCCGGTGGCCGCCATGTCCGGTGGCGAGCGCCGCCGGGTCGCGCTGGCCGCGCAGCTCATCCGCCCCCTGGACCTGCTGGTCCTCGACGAGCCCACCAACCACCTCGACGTCGAGGGCGTGGCCTGGCTGGCCGACTTCGTGAGGAACCGGGTCGGCGCGCTCGTCGTCGTCACCCACGACCGGTGGTTCCTCGACGAGGTCTGCTCGACCACGTGGGAGGTCGCCGAGGGCAAGGTCTTCTCCTACGAGGGCGGCTACTCGGCCTACACGCTCGCCCGCGCGGAGCGGGCCCGGATCGCCGCCGCCACCGAGGAGCGGCGGCTGAACCTGGTGCGCAAGGAGCTGGCCTGGCTGCGCCGCGGGCCGCCGGCCCGCACCAGCAAGCCGCGCTTCCGCATCGAGGCGGCGGAGGCGCTCATCGCCGACGAGCCGCCGCCACGCGAGTCGCTCGCGCTCAAGGGCTTCGCCGCCCGCCGGCTCGGCAAGACGGTGTACGACGTCGAGGACGTGTCGTACTCCGTGCCGGCCGAGGACGGCCGGCGCTCCCTGTTCCGCGACCTCACCTGGCACGTCGGCCCGGGTGACCGGATCGGCGTCGTGGGCGTCAACGGCGCCGGCAAGACGTCGCTGCTGCGGCTGCTCGTCGGCGAGGTCGAGCCGGACGGCGGCCGCGTGGTGCGCGGGCAGACCGTGGCGCCGGCCTACCTCTCGCAGCACGTCGCCGAGCTGCCCGGCCGGCTGCGCGTGCTCGAGGCGGTGCAGGAGATCGCCCGGATCGCCCGGTTCGGCGCCCAGGAGATCTCCGCGTCGTCGCTGGCCGAGCGGTTCGGCTTCGCCGCCTCGCGGCAGTGGACGCCGGTTGGCGACCTCTCCGGCGGCGAGCGGCGCCGGCTGCAGCTGCTGCGGCTGCTCATGGGCGAGCCGAACGTGCTGCTGCTCGACGAGCCGACCAACGACCTGGACATCGACACCCTGACCGCGCTCGAGGACCTGCTCGACTCCTTCCCGGGCACGGTGCTGGTGGTCAGCCACGACCGGTACTTCGTCGACCGGGTCTGCGACTCGGTGGTCGCGCTCATGGGCGACGGGTCGCTGGCCGCGCTGCCCGGTGGCGTCGAGGAGTACCTCGCGCGCCGGGCCGCGGGGGAGGCGCGGCTGCGGCCCGCGGACGGCGCCGGCCCGGGACCCGCTCCCGGCGCGGTGGCCCGGCCGGCCGGTCCGTCGGCGGCCGAGGTGCGCACCGCGCGCAAGGAGGCCGCGCGGCTCGAGCGCCGGCTGGAGAAGCTGGCCGCCGAGGAGGAGGAGCTGCACGCAGCGCTCGCCGCGGCCGCCACCGACCACGCCCGCGTCCTGGAGCTCGACGCGCGGCTGCGGGAGCTGCTCGCCGAGAAGGACCGCGTCGAGACCGACTGGCTCGCCGCGGCGGAGGTCGCCGAAGGCTGACCGCTGCCGTGCTCGTGCTCTGCCCATCACCCAGGGCAGAGCACGAGCGCCCGTGCCAGATACGTGCCGGGTGCGTGCGGCGCGCTCGTGCCCTGCTCCGCGGGCGGAGCAGGGCACGAGCGGCGTGGGCGCGGTGCGCGGCGGGTCAGGCCGCGACCGCGTCCTCGGCCCGGTTGCGCTGGATCATCCGCAGGCCGACCACCGCGGCCGGGACCGCGCTGATCAGCGCGAAACCGGCGTAGGGCAGCGGCGAGAAGGTGAGCGCGAAGGACAGCGCGAGCGCGGCCACCGCGGGGGCGAGCAGCCACCAGCCGGTCACGCCGGCGCGGGCCAGGCCGGCGTAGACCACCAGCGGGCCGAGCAGGCCGAACAGGGTGATCGTGCCGACGATGCCGAGGGCCGGCGCCGCGCTCACCGTGCCGAACAGGTCGACCGCGGTGTCGAACGGCAGCTCACGGCCGACGGCCCCGGTCCAGAAGTCGAACAGGACCATGCCGGCCACGCTCACCGAGCCGAGGACGGCCATGAGGGCGCCGACGACGGCCGGGATCCGGCCCTTCCGGCCGCGGACGAGGGCCGGCGCGGCCAGCCAGCCCAGGCCCATGGCGATGTTGCCGTAGTGCAGCAGCAGCGCCGACAGCGCGGTCTGCCCGGGGTCGCGGGCGAGCGCCTCGATGTAGTCGGCGTCGGCCATCGAGTCCTGCGGCGGCGAGGTGGCCATGCCGGCGGCGTAGAGCAGCGAGCCGAGGATCAGCGCGCCGCCGGCGATCGGCAGGAGCAGCGAGCCGGCGCTGCGGGCGGTGCGGGGGGTCGTGGCGCTCGGGGCCACGTCGGTGGGGATCGCGTTGGTCGTCATGGCCAGGGACGCTAGGAACGGCGGGGGGTGAGTGGCGTCCGCCGGAACGGACCGATCCGCATCCGTCGCGCGGCGGAACGCGACACCCGCGGCTTCCGCCGCGCGGGGGATCCCCGCCGCTCCCCGCGCCCCCTAGCGTGCTCCCCGTGCCCCGCTGGACCGCCACCCCGCTCGCCCGCCGCCTCTTCTGGCCGGGCGTGGGCGCGCTGCTCGGCGTCCTGTCGATCGCCGAGTGGCTCATCGAGGGCCTCCAGGACAGCCTCGCGCTGGCCGCGCCGGGCGTCCTCGTGGCGGTGCTGCTCGGCGTCTGCCCCCGCTGGCCGGCGGCTACCCCGGCGCTGGGCGCGCTCACGGTGCTGGTCAACCTGCTCGGGGGCGCGCCCGGACCGGGCGGCTCCCAGCTGGTCGGCATGGGCCTGCTGGTGGGCCACGCGGTCGCGGTCCTCCCACCCCGCCGCTCCCTGCCCGCGGCCGGGGCGGCCGCGGCGCTGGCCACCGTGCTCGGTTCGATCTTCGCGCCCAACCCGTGGGAGTCGATCTTCTACCTGCTGGTGCTCGGCTCCGCCGCGGTCGTGGGCACGCTGGTGGCGCAGTCCCGCCGGCGGGCGCACGAGCTGCAGGTGCTGGCCGCGCGGCTGGCCGAGCAGCAGGAGACCGTGGCGGCGGCGGCCACCACCGCCGAGCGCGCCCGGATCGCCCGCGAGGTGCACGACTCGGTCGCGCACGCGGTGAGCGTCATGGTGCTGCAGATGGGCGGGCTGCGCCGGCTGCTGCCCGACCACCCCGAGGCGCAGGAGGTGCTGCGCGGCCTCGAGCGGCTCGGCCGCGACTCGGTCGACGAGATGCGCCGGGTGGTCGGCATCCTGCGCGAGCAGCCGGACGGCGAACCGGCCCCGCTGCCGTCGCTGTCGCGGCTCGACGCCGTCCTCGAGGAGCTGCGCACCGGGGGCATGCCGATCGAGCTGGTGGTCACCGGCGACCCGGTGGAGCTGCCCCAGCTGGTCGACGTCTCCGCCGTCCGGGTCGTGCAGGAGGCGCTGTCCAACGTCGTCCGGCACGCCGGTGCCGCGGCCACCACGGTGGAGGTCGGGTACGCGGCCGACCGCGTCACGGTCACGGTGACCGACGACGGCCGGGCGCGGGTGCCGACGCCGCCGCCGGTCCCGGGCACCGGCGGGCACGGCCAGCTGCACATGCGCGAGCGGGTCGCCGTGGTCGGCGGCCGGCTGGAGGTGGGCCCGGTCCGGGGCGGCGGCTACCGCGTGCGCGCGGCCTTCCCCCTCCCGGTCGCCCCGCCGCCGGGCGGGCCGCGGCCGGCTCCGGCGGAGGTGGGCGCGTGAGCATCCGGGTGGTCCTGGTCGACGACCAGGCCATGGTGCGCACCGGCCTGCGGATGGTGCTGGCCGCCGAGGGCGACATCGAGGTGGTCGGCGAGGCCGCCGACGGCGCCGCCGGCGTCCGCGTGGTCACCGAGACCCGGCCGGACGTCGTGCTGCTCGACATCCGCATGCCCGGCATGGACGGGCTCGAGGCCGCGCGGCGGATCGTCGCGGCCGGGCTGCCCACGCGGGTCGTCGTCCTCACCACGTTCGACGAGGACGAGTACGTCGCCGCGGCGCTGCGCGCCGGGGTGAGCGGGTTCCTGCTCAAGGTCGCCCCACCCGAGGACCTGGTCGCGGCCGTGCGTACCGTGGCCGCCGGGCAGGGCCTGCTCGACCCGGCCGTCACGCTGCGGGTCATCGAGTCCTTCGCGGCGGCGCCCGCCCCCGACCCGGGCGCGGCCGGCCGGCTGGCCGCGCTCACCGAGCGGGAGACCGACGTCCTGGCCCTGGTCGCCGCCGGCCTCTCGAACGCCGAGATCGCCGCGCGGCTCTACCTCGGCGAGGCCACGGTCAAGACCCACGTGAGCCGGGTACTGCTCAAGCTGGGGCTGCGGGACCGCGTGCAGGCCGTCGCGTTCGCCTACGAGAGCGGGCTGGTCACGCCGGGCAGGTAGGCTCGGTGTCACCGCCGGCCGTGGACGACCGACGTCTGTGGTCTCGGAGAGCCGACCCTGCGACTCCCGGGAGCCATCCTGCTCGTACTGCTGCTCCTCCACCTCGTGGCCGCGCTGTGCGCGCCGCTGCTCGTGCGGTGGTGGGGACGGCAGGCGTTCGCGGCGCTGGCCGTGGTCCCCGCCGCCGGTCTGGTCTGGGTCCTCGCCCAGCTCGGCCGGGTGCTCGACGGCGGCGAGGTCCGCGAGCGCACGCCGTGGATCGGCGCCCTCGAGCTCGACGTCGTCCTGCGGCTCGACGCCCTCGCGCTCACGCTGGCCGCGCTCGTCACCGGTGTCGGCGCGCTGGTGCTGCTGTACTGCGCCCGGTACTTCGAGCCCGGGGACGAGGGCGTCGGCCGGTTCGCCGGCACCCTCACCGCCTTCGCCGGCTCCATGCTCGGCCTGGTCCTCGCCGACGACCTGCTGCTGCTCTACGTCTTCTGGGAGCTCACCACCGTCTTCTCGTTCCTGCTCATCGGCGGGTCGGGACGACGGGTGGCGGCCCGACGGGCGGCCAGCCAGGCGCTGGTCCTCACCACCGCCGGCGGCCTGGCCATGCTGGTGGGGCTGATCCTCGTCGGCGAGGCCAGCGGCAGCTACCTGCTGTCGGAGGTGGTGGCCGACCCGGGCAGCGGCGGCTTCATGACCGCCGGCACCGTGCTCGTGCTGGTGGGCGCGGTCACCAAGTCGGCGCTGGTGCCCTTCCACTTCTGGCTGCCCGCCGCGATGGAGGCGCCCACCCCGGTCAGCGCCTACCTGCACGCGGCGGCGATGGTGAAGGCCGGCATCTACCTGGTCGCCCGCCTCGCGCCGGGGCTGTCCGACGTCCCGGGCTGGCGGCCCCTCGTCCTCGGCCTGGGGCTGGCCACGATGCTCGTCGGCGGCTACCGGGCGCTGCGCCAGACCGACCTCAAGCTGCTGCTCGCCTTCGGGACGGTCAGCCAGCTCGGCTTCCTCACCGTGCTGGTCGGGGGCGGCAGCCGCGAGCTGGCGGCGGCCGGCCTGGCGATGCTGGTGGCGCACGCGCTGTTCAAGTCCACCCTGTTCCTCGTCGTCGGCGTCGTCGACCACGCCACCGGCACCCGCGACCTGCGGCAGCTGTCCGGGCTCGGCCGGCGGCTGCCCGTGCTGGCCGCGATCGGCGGGCTCGCGGCCGCCTCGATGGCCGGCGTCCCGCCCCTGCTCGGCTTCGTCGGCAAGGAGGCGGCGTTCACCGCCCTGCTGGACGGCGGCCTCCCCGACCGCACGGTGGCCCTCCTCGAGCTCACCGGGCTGGTCCTCGGGTCGGTGCTCACCGCGGCCTACACGATCCGGTTCGTGTGGGGCGCGTTCGCCCGCAAGCCCGAGCTGCCGCCGACCGCGCCCGCGGAGCTGGCGCACCCGCCCGGGGCGCTGTTCCTGCTCCCGCCGGCGGTGCTCGCCGTCGCCGGCGTGGTGGCCGGGCCCGGCAGCACCCTCCTCGAGCCGCTGGTGGCCAGGTACGCCGACGCGCTGCCGCTGATCGCGCCCGAGGCCGAGGAGCTCGCGCTGTGGCACGGCCTGCAGCCCGCCCTGCTGCTCTCCGCGCTCACGCTGGTCGGCGGCGCGGCGCTGTTCGCGGCCCGCACCCCGGTCGGCCGGCTGCAGAAGCGGGTGGCGTTCGGCGCCTCGGCCGACGAGGGCTACTGGAACGTGATCCAGTTCCTCGACCGGCTGTCGGTGCTGCTCACCGGGACGACGCAGCGCGGCTCCCTGCCGGCCTACCTCGGCACCATCCTCGTCGTCCTGCTCGCGCTGCCGGGCACCGTGCTGCTCACCCGGGCGCCCTGGCCGGCGGAGTGGCGGGCGTGGGACACCCCGGTCCAGGCGCTGGTGGGCGCAGTCATGCTGGCCGCGGCGCTGCTCGCCGTCCGGATGCGGCAGCGCATGTCGGCCGTGCTGGTCGTGGGCGTCACCGGCTACGGGCTGGCGCTGCTGTTCGCGGTGCAGGGCGCGCCCGACCTCGCCCTCACCCAGTTCCTCGTCGAGACGCTGACCCTGGTGGCGTTCGTCCTGGTGCTGCGCAAGCTGCCCAAGGAGATCACCGAGCGGCACCGCCCCCGGGAGCGGGCGGCCCGCGGCTTCCTCGCGATCGCCGTCGGCCTGCTGATGGCCGTGGTCGGCGCCGTCGCGCTGTCCTCCCGCACCGCCGAGCCGGTGTCGACGGACTTCCCCGAGCAGGCCTACGAGTTCGGCGGCGGGGAGAACGTCGTCAACGTGACGCTCGTCGACATCCGGGCGTGGGACACCCTCGGGGAGATCTCGGTGCTCGTCGTGGCCGCGACCGGCGTGGCCAGCCTGGTGTTCCTGCGCCAGCGCACCGGGCTCATCGCGCGGGCCACCCGCGACCGGCTGACCGGGCAGGGCGCCGGGCGCCGGGCGCCGCGCCGGCGCTGGCTCGCGGCCAGCGCCACCCTGGCGCCGCAGCGGCGGTCGGTGATCCTGGAGGTGGTCACCCGGCTGCTGTTCCACACCATCCTGGTGTTCTCGCTGTTCCTGCTCTTCTCCGGGCACAACGAGCCCGGCGGCGGCTTCGCCGGCGGCCTGGTCGCCGGGCTGGCCATGGTGCTGCGCTACCTGGCCGGCGGCCGCTACGAGCTGGGCGAGGCCGCCCCGGTCGACCCCGGCAAGGTGCTGGGCCTGGGCCTGCTGATCGCCGGCGGGTACGCGGTGACCGGCCTGCTGTGGGGCGGGGAGGTCCTGCAGTCGGTGATCGTCGAGGCGGCCGTGCCCGTCCTCGGCGACGTCAAGCTGGTGACCTCGCTGTTCTTCGACGTCGGCGTCTACCTGATCGTCGTGGGGCTGGTCCTCGACATCCTGCGCAGCCTCGGCGCGGAGCTCGACCGCGAGGAGGAGGCCGGTCAGGACGACCTGCCCGACGACGCGGCCTCCGGTGCGGCCGTCCCCGAGGAGGTGACCGTCCGATGACCCCCACCGTCGTCCTGCCGGTGGTCATCGGCGGGCTCTACGCCGCCGGCGTCTACCTGCTGCTCGACCGCAGCCTCACCCGGGTGCTGCTCGGGTTCCTGCTGCTCGGCAACGCCACCAACCTGCTGCTGCTGTCGGCCGGCGGCCCGGGCGCGCTCGCGCCGATCCTCGGCTTCGCCGAACCCGAGGAGATGAGCGATCCGCTGCCGCAGGCGCTGATCCTCACCGCGATCGTGATCACCTTCGCCGCCTCGGCGTTCGTGCTCGCGATGATCTACCGGTCGTGGCGGCTCGTCCGCGAGGAGGTCGTCGGCATCGACGAGGAGGACCGCCGGGTGGCCACCCGGTCCGGGCTCGACTCCGACGAGCTCGACCCCGACGAGCTCGCCGCCGAGGACCGCCCCGCCGGGCACGCCGACAGCCTGCGCGACGAGGTCGACGAGCTGCTCGGCCGGCACTTCGCGGGCATCCCGTCCGACGACGTCGACCTCCCGCCGACGCAGGGGAGGAGGAGCGGCCGGTGATCAGCGCCCTCGCCCCGCTGCCGGTGCTGCTGCCCCTGCTGGGCGCCGCGGCGGCGCTGCTCGCCGGTCACCACCCGCTCCTCCAGCGCACCGTGAGCACGGTGGTGCTCACGGGCGTGCTGGGGGTCTCGGTCGCCCTGCTGTTCCTGGCCGACGCCGAGGGCGCCACGGCCATCTCGGTGGGCGGCTGGCCGGTCCCGCTGGGCATCGTCCTGGTGGTGGACCGGCTCTCGGCCCTCATGCTCGTCGTCGCGTCCACCGTCGGCCTCGGCGTCCTCCTGTTCGGCATCGGCCAGGGCTCGGCGGACGGCGACGAGGAGACGCCGCTGTCGATCTTCCACCCCACATTCCTGGTGCTGATCGCCGGCGTGAGCAACGCCTTCCTGGCCGGCGACCTGTTCAACCTCTACGTCGGCTTCGAGATCCTGCTGGTCGCCAGCTACGTGCTGCTCACGCTGGGCGGCACCGCTCCCCGGGTCCGCGGCGGCATCACCTACGTGGTGGTCAGCCTCACCAGCTCGCTGCTGTTCCTCGCCGCGATCGGGCTGGTGTACGCCGCGACCGGCACGGTCAACATGGCCCAGCTGGCCGGCCGGCTCGACGACATCCCCGCCGGGACGGCGCTGCTGGTCCAGTCGATGCTGCTCATCGCGTTCGGCATCAAGGCCGCGGTCTTCCCGCTCTACGCCTGGCTCCCCGACAGCTACCCGACCGCGCCCGCCCCGGTGACCGCGGTCTTCGCCGGCCTGCTCACCAAGGTCGGCGTCTACGCGATCATCCGCACGCAGACCCTGCTGTTCCCCGGCGGCGCGCTCGACGACGTGCTGCTGTGGGCCGCGCTGGCCACCATGCTCATCGGCATCCTCGGCGCGGTCGCGCAGACCGACATCCGGCGGATGCTGTCGTTCACGCTGGTCAGCCACGTCGGCTACATGGTCTTCGGCGTGGGCCTGGCGACGGCGGCGGGGCTGGCCGGAGCGGTCTTCTACGTGGCCCACCACATCGCCATCCAGACCACGTTGTTCCTCGTCGCCGGCCTGGTCGAGCGCCAGGGCGGGTCCACGTCGATCGAGCGGCTCGGTGGGCTGGCCCGCCTGTCGCCGCTGCTGGCGGTCCTGTTCTTCGTGCCGGCCATGAACCTCGCCGGCATCCCGCCGCTGTCGGGGTTCATCGGCAAGGTGGGGCTGCTGCAGGCCGGGGTCGCCGAGGGTGGCGGGCTGGCGCTCACCCTCGTCGTCGGCGGGGTGGTGGCCAGCCTGCTGACCCTGCTGGCGATCGCCCGCGTGTGGACCCGGGCGTTCTGGCGGCCGCTGGCCGAGCCCGCGGAGGGGCGGGACGGCGACGCCCGCGGCGCCGGGGGAGGTGAGCGGGCCGCGTACCCCTCGGGCGCCGGGGCCGGGCTGACCGCCTGGGAGCGGCACCAGGCGGTGGCCACCGCGTCGCACCCCCAGGAGGACGCCGCCGCCGGGCCCGCGCGGGTCAGCGAACGACCGCTGCCGCGGCTGATGGTGGGCGCGACCGCCGGGATGGTGGTGGTCACCCTCGCGCTCACCTTCGTGGCCGGGCCGCTCTACGGGATGGCCGAGCGCGCCGCGGCGGACCTGCTGGACCGCACCCCGTACGTCGCGGCGGTGCTGGACGCCGGGAGCGGCGGGTGACCGGGCGTCCCGCACCCGCGCGCTGGGGGCACCACCTGCCCCCGGTGCTGTGGCTCGTGCTCGTCTGGATGCTGCTGTGGGGCACTTGGTCCTGGGCCAACCTGCTGTCCGGGCTCCTCCTGGCGCTGGTGGTCACCCGGCTGCTGCCCCTCCCGCCGGAGGCCGGCGGCCTGCGCTTCCGGCCGTGGCCGGCGCTGGTCTACGCCGTGCGCTTCCTGGTCGACGTGGTCGCCTCCTGCGCCCAGGTGGTGTGGCTGGCCTTCCGGCCCGGGCGGCCGCGGGGGGCGATCATCGCGGTGCAGGCGCGCACCGACAACGACCTGCTGCTGACCATCTTGGCCGAGACGGTCTGCCTGATCCCGGGCTCCATCGTGGTGGAGCTCGACCGCGACCGGCGGGTGCTCGGCCTGCACCTGCTCGACGCGCGCGACGCCGCCACCGTCGAGGCGCAGAAGCAGCGCGTGCTGGCCGAGGAGGAGCGGATCGTGCGGGCCTTCGGCGGTCCGGAGGACCTGGCCCGCCTGGGCCTCTCGCCCGACCTGGCGGAGGCCGCCGCCGGGCTGCAGGCGCGAGGAGGCCGCTCGTGACGGCCACCTACGCCGTGCTGTACGCGATGATCGGCCTCGGGGCGCTGCTGACGCTGGTCCGCCTCGCGCGCGGTCCGTCGCTGCTCGACCGGGTCGTCGCCACCGATACCCTGCTGGTGATCATCTCCGCCGGCCTCGCCGTCCACGCCGGGCTGGCGCGGGACCCCACCGTGGTCCGGGTGCTGGTCGTCGTCTCCCTGCTGGCGTTCGTCGGCTCGGTGTCGGTGGCCCGCTACATCGGCGGGATGCTGCTGCGCGCCGGCGCGGCCGAGGACGGGGCGGGGGCCGGCGCAGGCCCCGCGACCGGACGGGAGGACGGAGCACCGTGATCGAGTCGTCCGCCGACGTCGTCGCCCTGGCCTGCCTGGGCCTCGGCGCGTTCCTGTGCCTGTCGGCCGGGGTGGGGCTGCTGCGGTTCCCCGACGTCCTCGCGCGCATGCACGCCGGGACCAAGCCGCAGGTCCTGGGCGTGCTGCTGATCATGGTGGGCAGCGCGATCCGGCTGCAGGGCTGGTCGGTCACCTGGATGCTGCTGCTGGTGGCGCTGTTCCAGATGCTGACGGCGCCGGTGAGCGCGCACATGGTCAGCCGGGTGGCCTACCGCCGCCGGCACGTGCGCCGCGACCTCATGCTGGTCGACGAGCTGCGCAGCGGGACGTCGTACGACCGCTACCACGAGGGCGACGAACCGGCCGACGCGCCGCCGGAGGAGCCACCGTCCGGTCGCGCGACCTAGCCGAGCTGGCCCAGGTAGAACGGCAGCCCCTGGTCGTCGCGGCACAGCGACGTGAGCCCGTAGGGCATCCGCTCGACGTCCCCGGCCTGCCCGCCGGCCGTGCGGACCGTGGCGACGGCGACCTCGATGTCGTCGACGGCGTACATCGGCACCGTGCCCGGTTCCGCGGACCCGCCGCCGATGCCGACCCTCGGCACCGGCCCCTCCACCTGCCAGCCGTCCGCCACCCGGCCGGGGACGGCGGCCCAGCCCAGCACCGCCTCGTAGAAGTCGCGGGCGCGGGCGCCGTCGGGCACCTGGAGGGTGAGGTACACGGCGTCGCCGGGGCGGACCGGCGGGCGCGGCTCCACGGCGGGGGAGGTCGCCGTGTGCAGCATCCACCGGTGCCCGTACGGGTCGACGACGACGCCGATCCGGCCGCCCGGGCCGTCGGCCGGCGGGCGCTCGACCGTGGCCCCCAGGTCGGCGGCGCGGGTGACGGCGGCCTCGACGTCGTCCACCGTCAGGTGCAGCGAGACCGCGACCGGACCGTCCTGCGGCCTGGACAGGCCGAGCTCGGGGTACTCGTCGGCCAGGTAGAGGGTCGCGCCGGCGATCTCCATCTCGGCGTGGCCGATCCGGTCGTCGTCCATCACGTAGGGGTCGCCGACGACCCGGGCGCCGAGGGCCTCGCAGTACCAGTCCATCGCCGCCCGGGCGTCGCGGACGGAGAGGTAGGGCGTGAGCTGCGTCACGCCCTGATCCTCCCCGATGAACCCGCCTCCGGAAACCGGCGTTACCGCTGGGCCCGGTTCACCGCCGACACCACCGCGCGCAGCGACGCGGTGACGATGTTCGGGTCGACGCCGACGCCCCACAGCACCCGGTCGCCGACGGCGCACTCGACGTAGGCGGCCGCGCGGGCGTCGCCGCCGGCGGACAGCGCGTGCTCGGCGTAGTCGAGGACGCGGACGTCGACGTCGAGGGCCCGCAGCGCGTCGACGAACGCGGCGATCGGGCCGTTGCCCTGGCCGGAGATCGTGACCGGCACGCCCGCGTCCTCCAGCTCGACGGTCATCTCGTCCAGCTTCTCGCCGTGCGCCTGGTGCCGGTGGCCGGTGAGGCTGAACCGGCCCCACGGCGCCGCCGGGTCGGGCAGGTACTCGTTGCTGAAGGCCGCCCACATCTGCTCGGCGGTGACCTCGCCGCCCTCGTCGTCGGTGTGCCGCTGGATGACCGCGCTGAACTCGATCTGCAGCCGGCGCGGCAGGTCCAGGTGGTGCTCGGACTTCATGATGTAGGCGACGCCGCCCTTGCCGGACTGGCTGTTCACCCGGATGACGGCCTCGTAGCTGCGGCCGACGTCCTTGGGGTCGATCGGCAGGTAGGGGACCGCCCAGGTCATCTGGTCGACCGGCCGGCCGGCGGCCTGCGCGTCGGCCTCCAGCGCCTTGAACCCCTTGTTGATGGCGTCCTGGTGGGAGCCGGAGAAGGCGGTGTAGACCAGGTCGCCGCCGTAGGGGTGCCGCTCGTGCACGCCGATCTGGTTGCAGTACTCGACGGTGCGGCGGATCTCGTCGATGTCGGAGAAGTCGATCTGCGGGTCGATGCCCTGGCTGAACAGGTTGAGGCCCAGGGTGACCAGGTCCACGTTGCCGGTGCGCTCGCCGTTGCCGAACAGGCAGCCCTCGATGCGGTCCGCGCCGGCGCGGTAGCCCAGCTCGGCGGCGGCGACGGCGGTGCCGCGGTCGTTGTGCGGGTGCAGGCTCAGCACCACCGCGTCGCGGCGGCCGAGGTTGCGGTGCATCCACTCGATCTGGTCGGCGTAGACGGTGGGCTCGGCCATCTCGACGGTGGCGGGCAGGTTGAGGATGGTCGGCCGGTCGGGGGTCGGCTCCCACACGTCGGTGACGGCGTTGCAGACCTCCACGGCGAAGTCGAGCTCGGTGCCGGTGAAGGACTCGGGGGAGTACTCGAACCGGATCTCGGTGTCGCCCATCTGCTCGGCCAGCTTGCGCACCAGCTGGGCGCCGTGGACGGCGATGTCGACGATGCCGGCGCGGTCGGAGCCGAACACCACGCGGCGCTGCAGCGTGCTGGTCGAGTTGTAGAGGTGCACGATCGCCTGCTTGGCGCCGCGCAGCGACTCGAAGGTGCGCTCGATCAGCTCGTCGCGGGCCTGGGTGAGCACCTGGACGGTGACGTCGTCGGGGACCAGGTCCTCCTCGACGAGCTGGCGGATGAAGTCGTAGTCGGTCTGGCTGGCCGCCGGGAAGCCGACCTCGATCTCCTTGTAGCCCATGCGGACCAGCAGCTCGAACATCCGCCGCTTGCGGTCGGGCGTCATCGGGTCGATCAGCGCCTGGTTGCCGTCGCGCAGGTCGACGGCGCACCAGCGCGGGGCGACGGTGGTCACCTTCTCCGGCCAGGTGCGGTCCGGCAGGTCGACCGGGGTGAACGGGGTGTAGCGGTGGATCGGCATCCGCGAGGGCTGCTGCGGATTGCGTACGTGCGGGTGCTGGGACGGCGTGCTGCTCACGGGTGGGCTCCTCTGGCGCGGGCTGGACTCGGCTCCTGACGGGGGCGGTCAGCAGGGCGCCGGGAACGCGCGGACTCCGCGGCGAGGGGGCCGACCTAGGAGAGGGCCTCGCCGCGGCGGGTAAGCAGGAGGCTGCCGCGCACGGGCCCACGGTAGCAGCGCCTCAGTCGACATCGCACCCACACGGGCAACCCTCGGCGTGTACGGGCCGCTCGCCGATGTCCAGCTCGGCGCACTCCGGCGGGCACGTGCAGGTCCACTCCGGCCACCCGCGCAGCTCGCCCGCCTCCCACCGGCGGCGCAGCTCCTCCTCCCGCCGGCGACGGGCGGCCCGCGCGCGAGCGGCCGCGCGCTCCTCCGGCGCATCGCCCGGCTGCGGCAGCTGGTGGTCGTCGGGGGTGCCCAGGCGGCCGCGCCGGAAGTCCCGGGTCCGGCGCACGCGGTCGAACGTGTACCAGGGCTGATCGCGGCTGTAGCGCTCGTCGCCGTGCCACCAGTCCTCGTCGCCGTACCGGGTGTCCAGGTGCGCCGGGAACCGGCGGCCGGCCAGGTCCCGCACCGCGCCGTCGGCCATGCCGGCGACCTCGTGCCCCTCGCCGTCGAGCCGCGCCAGGCGGAGCCCGGCCAGCTCGGCCGCGTCTGCCAGGACCCGTGCGTCGGGACCCGCCGAGCCGCTCTCCGCGGCCGCGACGGCTGACGTGGAGACGCCCAGGCGGGCAGCCAGTTCGCGCTGCGAGAGATCCGCCGTGCGGCGGATCCGTCGGAGCGCTCCGGTCAACTCGAACGACGGCACGGCGGCAGGGTGCCCGCCGCCGCGGTCGGGCGGGCCGCCGCGGACGGATCTGTGGACGGCGGCTGCACCCTCGCTCGGGTGCTAGTGCTCTGCCCGGCACCGTGGGCAGAGCACTAGCGCCGGGGGAGGCACCTGCGCCCCGGCAGCGGCCGGTGTCAGAACGAGCGCTTGAGGCGCAGGCGGAGCGGGCGGCCGTCGGGGTCGTCGAAGAGGCGGTACACCGGTGTCGCCCAGAGCCGGGTCACCAGCGGGAGGCGCTCGGGGGAGTGGTGGCGCAGCCGGCCCGGCGGGCGCGGTCCCTGCCGCCCGCCCTCGTGCCAGGCGTCGAGGGCGTCCGCGCTCGCGGTGAGCGCGGCGACGAACCGGTCGGGGTCGAGCAGGTCGTCGTCCTCGCTGCCGTCGGGTGCCCGGTCGAGGTGCTCGCGGGCCAGCTCCAGACGCAGGTCGCGGGCGAAGACCCGGGCGCCCTCGCCGGCGCCGGCCGGGTCACGGGGCTCGCGCGGGTCGCGGGTGGTGTCGAGGACGGCGGACGAGAGCTCGCTGTCGTGCGTCCAGGAGCGGCGGTTGAAGTTGTCGCTGCCGACGCTGGCCCAGACGTCGTCGACCACGCACACCTTGGCGTGCACGTACACCGGCGTGCCCTCGTGGTTCTCCACGTCGAAGACGTGCACGCGGTCCCGGCCCGCCCGCCGGCACATCTCGATCGCCTGCCACCGCCCGACGTACTGCGGCAGCTCGGCGAAGGCGCCCTCCTGGTCGGGCACGCGCGGCACGATCACGACCAGGTGCAGCTCGGGGTGCTCGGCCAGCGCCTCGGCGAAGAGCCGGGCGACGTCTGCCGACCACATGTACTGGTCCTCGAGGTAGACCAGCCGGCGGGCCCGCTTGATCGCCTTGGAGTATCCGCGCGCCACCGAGCGCTCGCCGTCCGGCGCGAAGTCGTACGGCGGGCGGATCGCCGGGTAGGTGCGCAGCGTCTGCACGAGGTGCGGCCCGCACTCCGGGGGCGCGGGGAACTGCGGCGGCAGCGGGGGCGGGTCGAGCCGGGCGTGGTGGAGCTTGTCGCGCACCCAGGCGATCGGGTGGTCGACGTCGGCGTTGGTGGGGTCCTCCCAGCGTTCGCGGAAGGCGGTGTCGAGCACGTGCACCGCGGGGCCGCGGAGCATGAGCTGCACGTCGTGCCAGGGCGGGCGCTCGCCGTACGCCGAGGCCATCCGCAGCGGCTGCGGATCGCCGAGGTGCCGCGCGTCGTCGCGGCGGGAGTGGCACAGGTCGATGCCGCCGGCGAACGCGACGTCCCGCGACGGGTCGCCGGCGTGCCGCAGGACGACGAACTTCTGGTGGTGGCTGCCCAGCCGGCGCACCCGCTGGTCGAGCACCATCTGCCCGCCGTCGTGCTCGATCTCCTCGTCGAGGGCGCGGTTCTCCTCCTTGCTGAACGAGAGCGCGTCCATGTGCGAGCGCCACACCAGCCCGCGCACGCACACCCCGCGACGGGCCGCCCGTTCGAACAGCTCGGCCACCGTCGGGCCGCCGTCGCGCAGCCGCTCGTCGGGGTCACCGCGCCAGTCGGTGAAGAAGAGGTGGTCCCCCGCGCCGAGCGTCTCGACCTCCTCGACCAGCCGGTCGAAGTAGGTCGCCCCGTGGACCAGCGGCTCGGCGAGGTTGCCCGCCGTCCAGGCCGGCAGCGCCGTCGCGGGGTTGCCCCGCTCCTCGGCGCTGAGCAGCCACTGCTCCGGATCGTCCACCCGGCGACGGTAGCCTGTGGAGCCGTGGCACTCGTCGTCCAGAAGTACGGCGGCTCGTCCGTCGCGTCCGCAGCGCACATCAAGCGCGTCGCCGAGCGGATCGTGAGCGCCAAGAAGGACGGTCACGACGTCGTCGTGGTGGTCTCCGCGATGGGCGACACCACCGATGAGCTGCTCGACCAGGCCAAGGAGATCACCGACGCCCCGCCCGGTCGCGAGCTGGACATGCTGCTCACCGCCGGCGAGCGCATCTCCATGGCGCTGCTGGCGATCGCGATCTCCACGCACGGCTACGAGGCCCGGTCGTTCACCGGCTCGCAGGCCGGCGTCATCACGACGTCCAGCCACGGCAAGGCCCGGATCATCGACGTGACGCCCGGCCGGCTGCGTTCAGCGCTCGACGACGGTTCGATCGTCATCGTCGCCGGCTTCCAGGGCGTCAGCCAGGACACCAAGGACATCACCACGCTGGGCCGCGGCGGCTCCGACACCACCGCCGTCGCGGTCGCGGCCGCGCTGCAGGCCGACGTCTGCGAGATCTACACCGACGTCGACGGCGTCTTCACCGCCGACCCGCGGATCGTCCCCAACGCCAGGCGGCTGTCGACCATCACCTACGAGGAGATGCTCGAGCTGGCCGCCTCCGGCGCCAAGGTGCTCATGCTCCGGTGCGTCGAGTACGCCCGCCGCTACGGCATCCCCGTGCACGTCCGCAGCTCCTACTCACAGCTCCCCGGCACGATCGTGACCGGCTCGATGGAGGACCTCTCGGTGGAACAGGCGATCATCACCGGCGTCGCGCACGACCGCAGCGAGGGCAAGATCACCGTCTACGGCGTGCCCGACCGGCCGGGTGAGGCCGCGCAGATCTTCCGCGTGCTCGCCGACGCCGAGATCAACATCGACATGATCGTGCAGAACGTGTCGGCCGAGGCGAGCAAGCTGGCCGACATCTCCTTCACGCTGCCCAAGAGCGACGGCCCGGCCGCCCTCGCGGCGCTGGAGAACGTCCGGAACACCGTCGGGTTCACCGACGTCAGCTTCGACCAGCACATCGGCAAGGTCTCGCTGGTCGGCGCGGGCATGCGCTCGCACCCCGGCGTCTCGGCGCGGTTCTTCGGCGCCCTGGCCGACGCCGGCGTCAACCTCGAGTTGATCAGCACCTCGGAGATCCGCATCTCCGTGGTCTGCCGCGACACCGACGTCGACGTCGCGGTGCGCGCGGTGCACGACGCGTTCGACCTGGGTACCGACGACGTCGAGGCCGTGGTCTACGGAGGGACCGGACGATGAGCATCTTCAAGGACGACGGGCTCCGGGTCGGCGTCGTCGGCGCCACCGGCCAGGTCGGCGGCGTGATGCGGAGGATCCTCGCCGAGCGCGAGTTCCCCATGAGCCAGCTGCGCTTCTTCGCCTCCGCCCGCTCGGCCGGCAGCACCCTGCCCTGGGCCGGCGGCGAGATCGAGGTGGAGGACGCCGCCGTCGCCGACCCCAGCGGCCTCGACATCGCCCTGTTCTCGGCCGGCGCGACGACCTCGCGGACCCTGGCGCCCAAGTTCGCCGAGGCCGGCGTGACGGTCATCGACAACAGCTCGGCCTGGCGCCGCGACCCCGACGTGCCGCTGATCGTCGCGGAGGTCAACCCGCACGCCCTGGCCGAGATGCGCAAGGGCATCATCGCCAACCCGAACTGCACGACGATGGCCGCGATGCCGGTGCTCAAGCCGCTGCACGACGAGGCCCAGCTCGTCCGCATCGTCGCCAGCACCTACCAGGCGGTCTCCGGCAGCGGCCTGGCCGGCGTGGAGGAGCTCGACACCCAGGTCAAGGCGGTCGTCGACAAGGCCGCCGAGCTGACCCACGACGGCTCGGCGGTCACCTTCCCCGAGCCGGTCAAGTACGTGCGCCCGATCGCGTTCAACGTGCTGCCCATGGCCGGCTCGCTGGTCGACGACGGCAGCTTCGAGACCGACGAGGAGCAGAAGCTCCGCAACGAGAGCCGGAAGATCCTCGGGATCCCCGACCTGCTCGTCTCGGGCACCTGCGTGCGGGTCCCCGTCTTCACGGGCCACTCGCTGTCGCTCAACGTCGAGTTCGCCCGGCCGCTGCCGGTCGAGCGCGCCACCGAGCTGCTGACCGGTGCCCCGGGCGTGGAGCTGTCCTCGGTGCCGAACCCGCTGCAGGCCGCCGGCCAGGACCCGAGCTACGTCGGCCGGATCCGGCAGGACCCCGGCGTCCCCGACGGCCGCGGCCTCGCCCTGTTCGTCAGCAACGACAACCTGCGCAAGGGCGCCGCGCTCAACACCGTCCAGATCGCCGAGCTGGTGGCGCGGTCCCGCTAGGGCTGCACGTGGCGTAGCGCGAAGGAGAGCGCGACCTCGACCTGCCGGATGGTCTCCTCGATCACCAGCGAGCCGTGGCCGGCGTCGAACCGGTACACCTCGTGCGGCTTGCCCAGCCGGTCGAGCGCGGCCAGGTAGTTCTCGATCTGGCGGATCGGGCAGCGCGGGTCGTTGGCGCCCGCGACGACGAGCACGGGCGCGGCGACCGCGTCGACGTAGGTGATGGGCGAGGAGCGCACGTAGACGTCGCGCTTCTCCTCCGGTGAGCCGCCGAACAGCGCCCGGTCGTAGGCCCGCAGTCCCTCCATCTCGTCCTCGTAGGCGGCCAGGTAGTCGGCGACCGGCACCTCGGCGATCCCGGCGGCCCACCGCTCGGGCTGGGTGCCGAGGCCGAGCAGGGTCAGGAAGCCGCCCCAGGAGCCGCCGGACAGGATGGCCCGGTCGGGGTCGACGACGCCCTCGGCCACCAGCGCGTCGTAGACGGCGCCGACGTCCTCCAGCTCGGTCAGCCCCGGCCGCCCGGTGAGCGCGTCGCGCCACTCGCTGCCGTAGCCCGTGGAGCCGCGGTAGTTCACGTGCACGACCGCGTAGCCGGCGTCGACGTTGGCGGCCCGCCGCGCGCGGTAGGAGTCGTCGTCCAGCGCCTCGGGGCCGCCGTGCACGAGGAACGCGGTCGCGTACGGCGCGGGCCGGTCCTGCGGGCGGACCAGCAGCGCGTGGATCCGCCCGCCGGGGCCCTCGACCCAGCGGTCCTCGACCGGGTACGCGGCCGGCGGCGGCTGCTCGGACACCGAGAGCACGACGGGGCCGTCGGCCCGCCGGATCACCGGCGGCTCCACCGACGACGACCACGCCAGCTCCACGGTGCCGTCCGGGCGGGCGGTCGCGCCCCGGACGACGCCCGGCGGCGTCTCCAGCCGCTCCAGCCGGCCGCTGCCCAGGTCGTAGCGGTAGAGCTCGCTGCGGGCGGCGGAGTCGTGGCCGACCAGCAGCGCCGAGCCGTCGGGGTACCAGCCGGCGGTGACGTCGCCGGGCAGGTCGAGGACGAGCTCGGTCTCCTCGCCGGTCGCGAGGTCCCAGATCAGCAGCTCCTCGCGGCCGCGCCGCTCGTGCCCCACCAGCAGCCGGCGGTCGCCGGGCAGCGGGCCGAACTCCAGCGCGTGCAGGCCGCGCCCCTCGCCGTCCCACTTGTCGGCGACCACGGCGGGCGCGTCGAGGGTCGTGGTGGCCGTCCGGAGCACCCGCAGGGCGGGGTAGCGCGGGTCGCCGTGCTCGGAGTGCGAGATGACCAGCAGCTCGTCGTCGCGGCTGAGCGCGTCGACCGACGCCGGGTCCTCGTGCCGGTAGACCACCCGGGCCTCTCCGCCGTGCGGGGCCAGCCACAGCTCGCTGCCGTCGTCGGTGGACCGGCCGGCGGCGACGAGGGTGCGGCCCACCTCGAGCCCGGCGGGGTAGGCCGGGCCCACCTCGGGCAGCGGCTCGGTGTCGGGCCCGCCGGCGAACGGCTGGGTCCGCCAGGTGCCGAACTCGTCGCCGTCGGTGTCGGCGAACCACCAGATGGTCCCGCCGTCGGGGGACAGGGTGCCGATGAGGGTGCCGTTCGGCCGGTCGGTGACCTGCCGGTGGGCGCCGGTCGAGCGGTCCCAGGCGTACTGCTCGACGACGCCGCTGACGTCGGAGGAGTACAGGCAGCGGTCCGGCGCGTCCTCGGCCCACTCCGGCAGGCTCACCCGGGGGGCGCGGAAGCGCGCCTGCCAGCGGGCGGTGACCTCGGGGGGAAGGGCGGGGGCTTCCGGCGCTGCGCTCATGCGACCTCCTGGTCAAACGACTCAGGGGCCGCCAACGGCGGCCCCTGAGCACAGAGTCGGGGTGACAGGATTTGAACCTGCGACCTCGTCGTCCCGAACGACGCGCGCTACCAAGCTGCGCCACACCCCGAGGTGCGAGGACGAGTCTAACGTGCGCCTCCGGCGGCCCGGCGGCGGGCCTCAGACCTCCCGCGGCGTGAGCGTGAGCAGGGTGGCCTCCGGCGGGCAGGCGAACCGCGCGGGGGCGTACGGGCTGGTGCCCAGACCTGCCGAGATGTGCACCCACGTGCCGTTCGGGTTCGTCGCCGTCGGCCCGGCCCACCGGTGCAGCCACCGCACCCGGGCCCGGTCGATCCCGCAGTTGGTGACCAGCGCGCCGTAGAACGGCACCCGCAGCTGCCCGCCGTGGGTGTGGCCGCAGAGCACCAGGTCGTAGCCGTCCGCGGCGAACCGGTCGAGCACCCGCGGCTCGGGGGAGTGCACCAGCCCGATCCGCAGGTCGGCCGTGGGGTCGGCCGCCCCGGCCACCCGCTCGTAGCGGTCCAGCTTCAGGTGCGGGTCGTCCAGCCCGGCCAGGACGATCCGCCGGCCGTCGACCTTGAGCTCGCCGCGGGCGTTGGTGAGCTCCAGCCACCCGCGCTCGACGAGGCCGTCGCGGAGGTCGCGCCAGGGCAGCTTCTCGCCGTGCACCCGCTTGTGGTCCTTCTTGAAGTACTTCAGCGGGTTCTTCGGCCGCGGCGCGAAGTAGTCGTTGGACGACGTGACGAACGCGCCGGGGCGGTCGAGCAGGGGGTCCAGGGCCCGCAGGGTCGGCGGCACCGCGTCGAAGCCGGCGAGGTTGTCACCGGTGTCGATCACCAGGTCGGGCTGCAGCGCGGCCAGCCCGGCCACCCACGCCTGCTTGCTGCGCTGCCCGGCGGTCATGTGCAGGTCGGACAGGTGCAGCACCGACAGCGGCCGCGAGCCCGGCGCCAGGACCGGGACGTCGAAGCGGCGCAGCGTCCAGCGGGTGCGCTCGTAGAGGCTCGCGTAGGCGACGGTGGCCGCGCCGGTGGCGACGGCGGCGGTGGGCAGAGCGGTGTACCAGCGCACGGTGGTCCAGCCTACGTGCCAGGCTGGGGGCGTGTCCGACCTCAAGGAACAGCTGCGCGCCGACCTCACCACCGCGATGAAGAGCCGCGACGAACTGCGCACCGCCACGCTGCGCATGGCGCTGACCGCCGTCAGCGCCGAGGAGGTCGCGGGCAAGGAGGCCCGCGAGCTCAGCGACGACGAGGTACAGGCCGTGCTGCGCCGCGAGGCGAAGAAGCGCCGGGAGGCCGCCGACGCCTTCGCCGAGGCCGGGCGCGCCGAGCAGGCCGAGCGGGAGCGTGCCGAGGGCGAGGTGCTGGCCGCCTACCTGCCGGCGCAGATGGAGGACGCCGACCTGGCCGCGCTCGTCGCCGACGTCATCACGCAGACGGGGGCGTCGGGCATGAAGGACATGGGCCGCGTGATGGGCGCGGCGAACAAGGCCGTCGCCGGGCGCGCCGAGGGCTCCCGGGTGGCCGCGGAGGTCCGCCGCCAGCTCGGCTGAGCCGGTCCGCCCTCAGTCGTCGCCGTCGTCCCCGCCGCCGCCACCCGGCCCGGAGTTGTCCCCACCGCCACCGGGGCCGTTGCCCTGGTCGCCGTCCTCGGCGTTGTCACCCTCGGCCGGCGGCTCCGGGTTGGCCGGCGGCGCCACGAAGCCCGAGCCGTCGCTCACCTGGATGGTGATCGTCTGCTCCTGCGTGGCGCGGGAGCCCGCCGGCGGGTTCAGGCCGAGGAAGGTGCCCTCGGGCTGGTCGCTCTCGACGACGGCGACGTCGCTGGCGAACCCGGCCGACGCCAGCGCGTCCTCGCAGCCGCTCACCGAGGAGCAGTTCGGCACCACGCGGGTGTTGCCGTTCACGACCGTCGGGTCGGCCGGCGGGAACGGCACCATCGGCTGACCGCTCAGGATCGGCTGCATCGCGTCGTGCCAGATGGTCGCCGGCTTGTTGCCACCGAAGCCGCCCACGTTCTGGTTCTGCTTGGGGTTGAGCACCATCACGCTGGCGGTGTACTGCGGCGTGTAGCCGACGAAGGCCGCGGAGAAGTTGCTCTGCGACGTACCGGTCTTGCCGGCGATCTGGTGACCGGGGACGTAGGCCCGCGCGCCGGTCTGCCCCGGGTGACCCGGCTCCACGTCCCCGCGCAGGATCTGGTTCAGCGTGGTGGCGACGCCCGGCGGGATCGCTTCGGCGTGGCAGTTGTCCTCGGTCACCACGGGGGTGCCGTCGTCCTTGAGCAGCGGCTGGCCGTCGCGGCCGAGGACCTGCACGACCGGCGTGGGGTCGCACTGCGTGCCGCCGGCCGCCAGCGTGGAGTAGGCGCTGGCCAGGTCCAGCGGGCTGGTCGGCTCCGGGCCGAGGGTGAACGAGCCCCGCTCCTCGGCGATGATCTGGTCGGCGATCGGGTCGAGCGAGTGCAGGCCCATGCGCTGGGCCATGCGCACCGGCCCCTCGACGCTGCCCAGCGCGTCCTCCAGCGCCACGAAGTAGGTGTTGGAGGACATGACGAGCGCCTGCTCCATGTTCAGCGTCCCGGGGTAGTTGCCGGCGTTCTCGACGCTGTAGGGGTTGCGGCCGTTCTTGAAGACCCGGGACGTGTACCGCTCACCGGTGGTCAGCGTGTAGTGCTGCGAGAAGCCCTCCTCCAGGGCCGCCGCGGCGGTGAACACCTTGTAGGTCGACCCGGCACCCTGGCTGGCGGCGGTGTTGAGGACGACGGACTCGCACTCGGGCGCGTCGCAGCCGTAGCGGCGGTTGACGCTCATCGCCAGCACGTGCCCGGTCCCCGGCTCCACCGCGGTGTACATGCCGGCCAGCGAGGCGCCCATGGGCAGCGTGTTGAGCACCGCCTGGTCGCCGGCGACCTGCATGTCCGGCCGAAGCGTGGTCTGGATCGTCAGGCCGCCGTCGTTGATCTGCTGGTCGGTGAGGCCGAGCGTGCCGGTGAGGTAGTTGCGCAGGTAGGCGCAGAAGAAGCCGCCGACCGAGGCGTCGATGCAGCCGTTCGGCGGGGCCTGGCCCGGGGCCACGGTGACCGGCGTGGCGATGGCGTCGGCCAGCTCCTGGTCGGAGATGTGCCCGAGCGCGTGCATCCGGTTGAGCACCTGGTCGCGCCGGGTCTTGGCGTTCTCCGGGTTGGTGGTCGGGTCGTCGTTGGTCGGGCTCTGCACCAGCCCGGCCAGCATCGCGGCCTGCACCAGGTTCAGGTCGGCGGCGTTGACGGAGAAGTAGCGCTGCGCGGCGGCCTGGATGCCGTAGGCGCCCTGGCCGAAGTACACCGTGTTCAGGTAGCGGGTGAGGATCTCGTCCTTCGAGTACTCCTCCTCGAGGGCGAGCGCGAGCCGCGCCTCCCGCAGCTTGCGGCCGGGGGTCTGCTCGGTCGCCGCCTGCCGCTCCTCGGGCGTGTCCGCGGTCTGCAGCAGCGTCTGCTTGACCAGCTGCTGGGTCAGCGTCGAGCCGCCCTCGCGCACGGAGCCCGCCGCCACGTTGGTGACCAGTGCCCGCAGCGTGCCCTGGACGTCGAGCCCGTTGTGCTCGTAGAAGCGCGAGTCCTCGATGTCGACCAGCGCCTGCTTCACCAGGTCGCTGATCTGGTCGCCGGCGACCGGGATCCGGTTGTTCGTGTAGAAGTAGGTGATCACCGAGCCGTCGGCGGCCAGCACGACGCTGTTGCCGGCGGGCGACTCGTCGGTCAGCTCGCCGGGCAGGGCGTCGAGCAGGGAGGCGGAGTTGCGGGCCACCAGGCCCGAGCCGCCGATCCAGGGGAACAGCACGCCGGCGAGCAGGGCACCGGCCAGGACGATGGTTCCGGCCAGCTTGGCGAGCAGCGTGGTCCGGACGCGCGCATTCTCCGACATCGCAGGCCAAGGTACCTGCCGGACCGCCCCGGGGCCGGTGAGCTCAGGGACGGCGCGCGGGCAGGATCCGCGTGCGCGGCGTGCCGGTCGGGGTGTCGCCGTCCGGACCGATCAGCTCGGCGCCCATGCCGCGCAGCCCGTCCAGGTCGTGGACGTCGCCGGCGGCCGCCGGGACGGCGCGGATCGCCACCTCCGGGTGGGCGCTGGTGAACCGGTCGGCCAGCCGCTGCTCCCGCGTGGCCAGGGTCATCCGCTCCGCGTGCACGCGCAGCGCGCCGGCGACCAGCTGCGCGCCCTTGCCGCCGGCCTCGAGCACCTCCTCCGCGGCCCCCTCGGCGCGGGTCGCCGACAGCGCGGTCGTCGCCGGCGGGTGGGTGCGGTTGAGCACCAGCCCGGCCAGCGGCATGCCCTCGGCGGAGAGCCGGTCGACGAAGTACGACGCCTCGCGCAGCGCGTCGGGCTCGGGGGTGGCGACGACGACGAACGAGGTGCCGGGCATGCGCAGCATCTCGTAGGTGGCGGTGGCCCGTTCCCGGAAGCCGCCGAACATGGTGTCCAGCGCCGAGACGAACGCGGAGATGTCGCGCAGCAGCTGCCCGCCGAGGATCTTGGAGATGATCCGGCTGAACACCATGAAGCCGGCGCCCACCATGCGCATGCCCACCCGCCCGCCGGCCCGGGCCGGGGCCGTGAGCAGCCGGATCATCGTGCCGTCGAGGAAGCGGCCCATCCGGTTCGGGGCGTCGAGGAAGTCCAGCGCCGACCGCGAGGGCGGGGTGTCGACGACGATCAGGTCCCACTGGTCGGTGGCCCGCAGCTGGCCCAGCTTCTCCATCGCCATGTACTCCTGCGTCCCGGCGAAGGACGAGGACAGCGCCTGGTAGAAGGGGTTCTCGAAGATCTGCTGGGCCCGGTCGGGGCTGGTGTGGGCGGACACGACGTCGTCGAACGTCCGCTTCATGTCCAGCATCATCGCGTGCAGCTCGCCGCCCGCCCCCGGCACGTCGACCTGGCGCGGCTCGTTGTCCAGCTCCACCAGGCCGAGCGACTGCGCCAGGCGGCGGGCCGGGTCGATGGTGAGGACGACGACCCGGCGGCCGGCCTCGGCGGCGGCCAGCGCGAGCGCCGCCGACGTCGTCGTCTTGCCCACCCCGCCGGCGCCGCAGCAGACGACGATGCGGGTGTCGCGGGACGCCAGGAGCGCGGCGAGGTCCATCGCCGGTGCCTGACCGCTCATGCGGCGACCTCGTCGCCCAGGTGCTCCTCGAGCCGGCCGGCCAGCTCGAACAGGCAGCCCAGGTCGACGGGGCCGACGAGCAGCGGCAGCTCGACGGTGGGCCGGCCGAGCGCGACGACGTCCCCGCGCAGCGCGTCCTGCGCGGCCCAGCGCTGCGCGTGCTCGACCGCCTCGGCGGCGAGCGGCTCCGCCAGCGACGCCGGCAGGTGCACCGACTCCAGCGCGGGGGCCAGCTCGGCGCCGGTCAGCCGGCCCTCCGCCGCGCGGCGCAGGCTCGCCGCCGGCAGGAGCGGCTCGGTGGCCATGTTGACGACGACCGAGCCCACGGGCAGCCCCACCGCGGTCAGCTCCTTGATCGCGTCGGCGGTCTCCTGCACCGGCATGTCCTCGAGCAGGGTCACCAGGTGCACCGCCGTCTGCGGGGACTTCAGCACGGCCATGACGCCGTCGCTCTGCGTCTTGATCGGGCCCGAGCGGGCCAGCTGGCCCATCTCGCCGGTGACGTTGAGGAAGCGGGTGATCCGGCCGGTCGGCGGCGCGTCGACGACGACGGCGTCGTAGACCCGGCGGCCGTCGTGCCGGCGGGTCACCGCCTCCTTGACCTTGCCGGTGATCAGCACGTCGCGCAGCCCCGGCGCGATGGCGGTGGCGAAGTCGATGGCGCCCATCTTGCGCAGGGCGCGACCGGCCCGGCGCAGGTTGTAGAACAGGTCCAGGTACTCGAGGAGGGCCTCCTCGACGTCGATGGCCAGGGCCCTGACCTCCCCGCCGCCGCGGGTGACGGCGACCCGCCGCTCCTCGTAGGGCAGCGGCGGGGTGTCGAACAGCTGGGCGATGCCCTGCCGGCCCTCGGTCTCGACGAGCAGGACGGTGCGGCCGTCGGCGGCCAGCGCCAGGGCCAGGGCGGCGGCGACGGTGGTCTTCCCGGTCCCGCCCTTCCCGGTCACCACGTGGCAGCGCACGGGCAGGGGCTCGGGGCTCACGTCCTCAGCCTAGGAGGACCGTCCGTGCGTGGCCTGTGCCGGGAGGCGCTAGCGTCCTGGCCCATGAGCGAACCGGTTCGCCGCACGTGGGAGTACGCCACCATCCCGCTGCTGATCCACAACACCAAGGCGATCCTCGACTCCTGGGGCGTCGACGGCTGGGAGCTGGTCACCGTGCTCCCCGGCCCGGGCGGGGCCGAGCAGCTGGTCGCCTACCTGAAGCGCCCCACCTCCTGAGGACCCCCCGATGAGCGCCCCGCAGTCCGCCGACACCGCGCCGAGCTGGCACGACAGGCTCGCCGAGCTCGGCATCCGCCTGCCCCCGGTGGCCCCTCCGGTCGCCTCGTACGTGCCGGCCGTGCGCAGCGGCTCGCTGGTGTTCACCAGCGGCCAGCTGCCGTTCATCGACGGGGGCCTGCGCCGCACCGGCAAGGTCGGTGGGGCGGTCGAGGCCGAGGAGGCCGCCGCCGACGCCAAGCTGTGCGCCCTCAACGCGCTGGCGGCGATCGACGACCTGGTCGGGCTCGACTCGATCGCCCGGATCGTCCGCGTGGTCGGCTACGTGGCCAGCGCGGAGGGCTTCAGCGGCCAGCCGCGGGTGGTCAACGGCGCCAGCGAGCTGCTGGGCAAGATCTTCGGCCCGGCCGGGCAGCACGCCCGCAGCGCCGTTGGCGTGGCCGAGCTGCCGATGAATTCGCCGGTCGAGGTCGAGCTGACCGTCGAGCTGAGGGGATGACCGCCGTCCCCCGCCAGGCGGCGACGGTCCTGCTGCTGCGCGACGGCGCCGCCGGGCTCGAGGTCTACCTGCTGCGCCGCACGCGGGGCATGCCGTTCGCCGGCGGGATGACCGCCTACCCGGGCGGCGGCGTCGACCCCCGCGACGGCGACGTGGACGTCGCCTGGGTCGGGCCCGCCCCGGCCGACTGGGCCGCCGCGTTCGGCTGCGACGAGCGGACGGCGCGCGAGCTGGTGTGCGCCGCGGTCCGGGAGACGTTCGAGGAGGCCGGCGTGCTGCTCGCCGGTCCGGCCGAGGTCGGCGACGCGACCGGTGAGGGCGTCGTCCTGGACGTGTCGGGCGAGGACTGGGAGGCCCAGCGGCAGGCCCTGCTGTCCCGCGAGCTCTCCCTCGCCGAGCTGCTCGCCGACCGGGGGCTCGCGCTGCGCTCGGACCTGCTGCGGCCGTTCGCGCACTGGATCACCCCCGAGGTGGAGCCGCGGCGCTACGACACGAAGTTCTTCGCCGCCGCGCTGCCGGTGGGGCAGGAGGCCCGGCACGTCTCCGGCGAGGCCGACGAGGCGAGCTGGCTGACCCCGGCCGCGGCGCTGGCCGAGGCGCAGACCGGGTCGCGGCCGATGCTGCCGCCCACCCAGCACACGCTCGGGCAGCTGCAGCCCTTCGCCGACGTCGCGGCCGCGCTGGCCGGCTCGCCGCCGGAGCCGCTGCACCCGATCAGCCCGACCTTCGAGGAGACGCCCGACGGCCGCTGGGCGGTGCTCCCCGACGGCAGCCGGGTCAGGCTCGTCATCCCGCTTCCGTCGTAGCCCCGAGGAGCGGGGCCCGGAGGGTCCCCGGCGAGCGAGCTGGAAGGGCTCAGCGCACGCCGGGGACGGCTCCTGGCCGCCGTGCCGGCCGGTAGGCCGACGAGGTCACCGCGCGCGCCGCCTCAGGCGCTCCTCGTCGAGGACGACGACCGACTTGCCCTGCAGCTGGATCCAGCCGCGGTGCACGAAGTCGGCCAGCGCCTTGTTCACCGTCTCGCGGGAGGCGCCGACCAGCTGGGCCAGCTCCTCCTGGGTGAGGTCGTGGCGCACCCGCAGACCGTCGGAGTCGCGGCTGCCGAACCGGTCGGCCATCTGCAGCAGCGCCTTGGCCACCCGGCCGGGCACGTCGGTGAAGATCAGGTCGGCGACCGAGTCGTTGGTGCGGCGCAGCCGGCGGGCCAGCACGTGCAGCAGGCGCTCGCCGACCTCGGGGTGGGCCTCGATCCACGGGCGGAGCACCGACTGCGGCATCTTGGCCAGCTTCACGTCGGTCACCGCCGTGGCGGTGGCCGTGCGCGGGCCCGGGTCGAACACCGACAGCTCGCCGAACTGGTCGGACGGGCCCATCACGGCGAGCACGTTCTCGCGGCCGTCGGGCGAGCGCCGCGACAGCTTGATCTTGCCGGAGAGGACGATGTACAGGCTGTCCCCCGGCTCACCCTCGTTGAAGACCACCCGCCCGCGGGGCAGCGTGATCGTCTCCAGGCGGCTGACCACCGGCTCGACGGCGTCTTCCGCAAGCCCCTGGAAGAGCCCCGACTGGGCCAGTACGTCGTCCACTGCACGTCCTCTCACAGCACATCTCGCGCCGGACGCCTGGGAGGCATCCGTGTCCGACCGGTGAGTCTAGGGGGCTGTGCCGATCGTCACCCGTCCGAGACGGCGATCATGCCTCTGACGGGCGAGTGTGCGTGATCACACCGACCGTGCGTGGAAGGGCCTCAGACGAGCGGCTCCTGGGCCCGCTTGGTCCGGCCGCGGTTGCGGTTGCGCCAGCGGCCGAGCGCCCGGCGGACGCCGGACGTGGTGAGCGTGTCGACCTCGCCGGGGGTGGCGCTGGACAGGAACTCGGCGACCTCGCGGCCCGTGGCCGGCCGGCGCAGCGGTTCCTCGACCCGCTCCATGACCAGCAGGAAGGCGATCAGCAGCGGGGGGAAGAGGATGACGATGAGTGCGACCATGCGAACCTCCTCGGTCCGTTCGGACGGGGCACGGATACCCACGCAGCGCCTGGTGCATCCCCGGCGGCGCCGTTCCCCCCGGTCGCGTGGCGCCGTCGATGATGGCACGCCGGTCGATGTCGGCCGGTCCGCATACGCTCGACCGCGTGTCCACGCCCGCCACCTCACCGGCGTACGCCCGCCCGCTGACCGGGCGCGCCACCCCCGCCCGCCGTCCCGGCCGCGGCGCGCTGCCGGGCGGGTCGCCCGTCGACCCGCAGGAGACGCCGCTGGCCCGCACCCGCCGGGCCCGCCGGATGGCCCGCGAGCTGGCGGTGATCCACCCCGACGCGCACTGCGAGCTCGACTTCTCCAACGCCTTCGAGCTGCTGGTGGCCACGGTGCTGTCGGCGCAGACCACCGACAAGATGGTCAACAAGGTCACGCCCACGCTGTTCGCCGAGTACCCCGACGCCCACGCGCTGGCGGGGGCCGACCGCGCGGAGCTGGAGACCATACTCAAGCCCACCGGCTTCTTCCGGGCCAAGGCGAACTCGGTGCTCGGCCTCGCGCAGGCGCTCGTCGAGCGGTTCGACGGCGAGGTGCCCGGGCGGATGGCCGACCTGGTCACCCTGCCCGGCGTGGGGCGCAAGACCGCCAACGTCGTGCTGGGCAACGCCTTCGACGTCCCCGGGCTCACCGTCGACACGCACTTCGGCCGGCTGGTCCGCCGGTTCGGCTGGACGGCCGAGGAGGACCCGGTCAAGGTCGAGGCCGAGATCGCCCGGCTGATCCCGAAGCGGGAGTGGACGATGTTCTCCCACCGGGTGATCTTCCACGGCCGCCGGGTCTGCCACGCCAAGAAGGCGGCCTGCGGCGCCTGCGGGCTGGCGCAGTGGTGCCCCTCCTTCGGCATCGGCCCCACCGACCCGGAGGTGGCGCTGAAGCTGGTGAAGACCCCGGCCGCCTCGGACACCGAGTGAGGGCACCGCGCGCGGCCGCGCTGGCCGCACTCCTCCTGCTGGCCGGCTGCAGCTCCGGCGAGGCCACCCCACCCGCCGGCGCGACGGGCGCGGAGGTGCCGGCCGTGCCGTTCCGACCCTGCCCCGAGCAGCCGGACACCGCGGCCGCGGGCGGCGAGCTGCTGCCCGCGGTGTCGTTCGACTGCCTCGGCGGCGGCACCCTCGACCTCGGCCGCGCGCCGGGCGTCCCCACCGTGGTCAACCTCTGGGCGAGCTGGTGCGGGCCGTGCCGCGAGGAGCTGCCGCTGATGCAGGAGCTCGCCGACGCCGCCGGCACCCGGCTCGCCGTCGTGGGCGTGATCAGCAAGGACGGCACCGAGCAGGCGCAGTCCTTCGCCACCGACGTCGGCGCGAGCTTCCCCGGCGCCTTCGACGGCCAGGGCGAGCTGATGACCGAGCTGGGGCTCAACGGGCTGCCCTACACCTACTTCCTCGACGCCTCGGGGGCCGTCGTCTTCACGCAGGTCGGCCCCGTCGACAGCGTCGACGAGCTGCGCGGGCTGGTCGCCGAGCACCTCGGGGTGCAGCTGTGACCGGCGAGGGGCCCGACGGCGTCCCCGAGTACCTGCGGCGGCTGGTCGACGCCTCGATCGACCTGCCGCTGCGGCACGCGGCGCCGCGGGCGAGCGCCACCGCCCGGCGCTCGGCGGTGCTCATCCTCTTCGGCGAGGGACCGGCCGGCCCCGACGTGCTGCTCATCGAGAAGTCCGCCGCGCTGCGCCGGCACGCGGGCCAGCCGGCGTTCCCGGGCGGCGGGGCCGATCCCGGCGACGACTACCCGGTGGAGACCGCGCTGCGGGAGGCGCAGGAGGAGGCCGGCGTCGACCCCGCCGGCGTCCGCGTGCTGGCCACGCTGCAGGAGCTCTACCTCATGCCGTCGGACAACCTCGTCGTCCCGGTGGTCGGCTGGTGGGAGGACCCCAGCGAGGTGACCGTCGCCGACCCGCGCGAGGTGGCCCGCGTCGCCCGCGTGCCGCTGGCCGACCTGACCGACCCGGCCAACCGGTTCCGGGTGTCGCACCCGTCGGGGTTCGTCGGCCCGGCGTTCGGCGTCGCCGGCATGGTGGTCTGGGGGTTCACCGCCGCCCTGCTCGACGCGATCCTCGAGGCGGCGGGCCTCGCCCGGCCCTGGGACCGGTCCGACGTCCGCCCGCTGCCCGAACCCGGCGCGACCCGCTCGGCCGCCCTGCCCGGCTCCGTCGAGGACGACGACGCCGCGCCGACGGTGGCCGATCCCGCCCCTGACGGCCCTCCGGCGCGTACGGTCGGCCCGCGATGAACGTGCTGGGGGGCTCGCCGAGACCTCGGACGGCCCGGCGGAGCGGAGCCCTCGTGGTCGGAGTGGTCCTGGCGGCAGGCGTGCTGGCCGGCTGCGGCGGTGGCGACGCCGGTGCCGGCGGCGGCGGTGCGCCCGCCGCGACGTCGTCCGCGACCGAGGGCCTGGGGGAGGTGACCACCGACGCCCAGGGCGTGCAGGAGGTCACCATCCAGACGCAGGACGACTACGTGTTCACGCCCGACACCTTCACCGTGCAGCCGGGCCGGGTGCGCCTCACGGTCGTCAACGTGGCCGAGCAGCTCACCCACAACTTCCGCTTCACCCCCGGCGCGACGCCGCAGGCGGTCGCGGAGGAGATCCCGCTCCTCACGCCGGGGCAGAGCGAGACCATCGAGTTCGAGGTCGCCGCGCCGGGCGACTACCCCTTCGAGTGCAGCTTCCACATCCAGCTCGGGCAGCTCGGCACCATGACGGTGGCGGCGGGGTGAGCCGGTGTCGATCGTGGACCTGATCCTCATCGCCCTGGCGCTGCTGTTCGCCTTCTCCGGCTTCCGGCAGGGCCTGATCGTGTCGGCCGCGTCGTTCCTCGGCTTCTTCGGCGGCGCGGTCCTCGGCGCCCAGCTGTCGGGCCCGATCGCCGACCGGATGAGCGACTCCAGCGTCACGCGGGTGTTCGTCGCGCTCGTCGTCGTCCTCGCCGGTGCCCTGCTGGGCCAGGTCGTCGCCGGCACGGTGGGCCGGGCGGTGCGCCGCCGGGTGACCTGGGAGCCGGCCAAGATGGTCGACTCGGTCGCCGGCGCGGTGCTGTCGGCCGCCGCCGTGCTGCTCGTCGCCTGGATGGTGGCCACGCCGCTGGCCAGCTCGCCGTTCCCGCAGGTCGCCAGCCAGGTGCGCCAGTCGGCCCTGGTGCAGGCGGTCGACGAGGCGGTGCCCGACAGCGTCCGGTCGGTCTACGGCAACCTGCGCGAGGCGATCGAGCGCCGGGGGCTGCCCGACGTCCTCGACCCGCTCACCCCCACCGAGGCGCGCGAGGTCCCCGCCCCCGACCCGAACCTGCAGAACAGCCCCGTCGTCGAACAGGTGCAGGGCTCGGTGGTGAAGATCAGCGGCATCGCGCCGTCCTGCTCCCGGCAGATCGACGGCTCCGGGTTCGTGTACGCCCGGGAGCGCGTGATGACCAACGCGCACGTGCTCGCCGGCGTCACCGACCCGGTGGTCGAGGCCGAGGGCGAGGAGTACGACGCCGTCCCCGTCTACGTCGACGAGGCCACCGACGTCGCGGTGCTCGCCGTCCCCGGGCTGCCCCAGGTGCCGCTGACCTTCGCGGCGCAGCCGCTCGAGACCGGCGCCGACGCGATCATCATGGGCTACCCCGGCGGCGGCGACCTCTACGTCGGCCCGGCGCGGGTCCGCGACCGCGGCGACATCAGCGGCCCCGACTTCCGCAACCAGGCCACCGTCGTCCGCGACGTCTACGCGCTCTACGGGCAGGTGCGCGCAGGCAACTCCGGCGGGCCGCTGTTCGACACCCAGGGCCACGTGCTGGGGGTCGTCTTCGCCTCGGCCATCACCGACCCCGACACCGGCTACGCGCTGACCCTCGACCAGGTGTCGCAGGCGGCCACGGAGGGCGCCACCTCGCAGGGCCGGGCCGACACGGGGGTCTGCGAGTAGAAGGACCCCCGTGCCCCCCACGCCTCGCAGGCTCGGCGCGGGACCCTGCACGGGGGCCGTTCCAGCACGTCACGTGGGGCCGTTCCGGCACGTCACCAGCTCGCAGCGGGCCCCTGGAGGGAGGCCTGCCGGGCCCAGGCGGCGATGGCGGACGTGACCTCGTCGGGGGCCTCCTCGGGGAGGAAGTGGCCGAGGCCGGGCAGCAGCCGCCACTCGTAGGCGCCGGCGACGTAGCGCCCCGAGCCCTCGGCGGTGGCCGGCAGGACGTACGGGTCGCTGCCGCCGTGCAGCTGCAGCGTCGGCGCCGAGATGGGCGCGGCCATCCGGCGGGCGTAGCGCAGCCCGTCCGGCCGCAGCTGCGAGCGCCCGGCCCAGCGGTAGTACTCCATCGCGCCGTACGCGGCCTGGGGGATCCGCGCCGCCGAGCGGTACCGGCCGACGGCCTCGGCGAAGTCGGCCGTGCGGGTCCAGGCGGGCCCGGCCCAGCGGCGCACCAGCTCGGCGACCGGGTCGTCGTCGGCCCGGGTGAGCCGCCGCTCGGGGAGCCGGGGGAGCTGGAAGCGCAGCGCGTGCCGCATCGCCCGCCGCTGGGCGCGGTGCGTCATCCCGGCGCGCAGCGTGCGCGGGTGGGCCATCGAGAGGACGACGAGCCGCCGCACGCTGCGCGGGTGCAGCGCCGCCGTCGTCCAGGCCAGCAGGCCGCCCCAGTCGTGGCCGACGACGACGGCCTCCTGCTCGCCGAGCGCGCGGACCAGCGCGGCCACGTCGGCCGAGAGGGTGGGCAGGTCGTAGCCGCGCGGGGGCTTGTCGCTGGCGCCGTAGCCGCGCAGGTCGGGGGCGACCACCCGGAACCCGGCCTCCGCCAGCCCGACCAGCTGCGCCCGCCAGGTCCACCAGAACTGCGGGAAGCCGTGCAGCAGCAGCACCAGCGGGCCCTCGCCGGCCTCGGCGGCGTGCAGCCGCACGCCGTTGGCCGAGATGTCGCGGTGGGTCCAGGGACCGGGGAGCAGGACGCTGACCGCGTCGGGCGGCCCGGCGTCCGGGCGGACGTCGTCCGGGGCGGTCACCGAGCGGCGGTCAGACCAGGTAGCTGTCGGGGTCGCGGCGGGTGACCTGGCCGTGCGCGACGACCGGCAGGTCGCGGCGCCGGCGGCCGGGCTCCTCGCGGTGCAGCACCTCGGGCAGCTCGCGCAGCGACTCGATCGTCCGCTCGGGCTTCTCGATCTTCTTGATGGTCCGCATCCCGACGAGCGCGGCCAGGCCGGCGGCCACCGCGATCACGGCGAAGACGATCAGGAACGCCGCCCAGCGGGGCAGCCACTCGGCGAGCAGCTCGGCGACGAAGAAGAAGAAGTAGATGCCGGCGAAGGCCAGCAGCACGCCGGCCGCCCCGAAGGCGCCGGCGCCGATGCCGGCCTTCTTCGCCGACCGGCTCATCTCCGTCTTGGCCAGCTCGATCTCGGCACGCACGAGCGTGGACATGTCGGTCATCGCGCTCTGCACGAGCTCCCCGACGGACGGCTCCTGGGGGCCGGTGGCCCGGCTCGACGCTGCGCTGTGGGCCACGACGGGCTCCCCTCTGGTGGACGGCGGTCTGGTCATGATCGTGCCGGATACCCGGCCGCGGCGCGCGCCCCGGTCGGGTGAGCGGAGGGGATCCGTGCGGGTGACCCGCACGGATCCCCTCCGCTCAGTCCGTCGACGTCGGCAGCTTCTCCTTGATCAGGTCCATGACCGAGGAGTCGGTGAGCGTGGTGACGTCACCGAGCTGCCGGTTCTCCGCGACGTCGCGCAGGAGCCGGCGCATGATCTTGCCCGAGCGGGTCTTGGGCAGCTCCTGCACGACCATGATCTGGCGCGGCTTGGCGATCGGCCCGATGTCCTTGGCGACGTGCGTGCGCAGGGTCTGCACCAGGTCGTCGCCGGAGTCCTCGGCGGTCCCGCGCAGGATGACGAACGCCACGATGCCCTGCCCGGTGGTCGGGTCGCTGGCGCCCACGACCGCCGCCTCGGCGACCGCCGGGTGGGCCACCAGCGAGGACTCCACCTCGGTGGTGGAGATGCGGTGGCCGGACACGTTCATGACGTCGTCCACCCGGCCGAGCAGCCAGATGTCGCCGTCGGCGTCCTTCTTGGCGCCGTCGCCGGCGAAGTAGAAGCCCTTGTCGGCGAAGCGCGACCAGTAGGTGTCCTTGTACCGCTCGTCGTCGCCCCAGATGGTGCGCAGCATCGCCGGCCACGGCTCGGTGAGCACGAGCAGCCCGGTGGTGTCGTCGGGCAGCTCGTTGCCCTCGTCGTCGACCACCATCGCCGAGATGCCGGGGAAGGGGGTCTGGGCGGAGCCCGGCTTGAGGTTCGTGACCCCCGGCAGGGGCGTGATCATGTGCGCGCCGGTCTCGGTCTGCCACCAGGTGTCCACGATCGGGCAGCGGCCGCGGCCGATGTGCTCGTGGTACCAGAGCCAGGCCTCGGGGTTGATCGGCTCGCCGACCGAGCCGAGGACCCGCAGCGTCGACAGGTCGAAGCCGCCGGGCACGTCCTCGCCCCACTTCATGAACGTGCGGATCACCGTCGGGGCGGTGTAGAGGATCGAGACCTTGTACTTGTCGACGATCTCCCACCAGCGGCCGCGGTGCGGGGTCTCCGGCGTCCCCTCGTACATCACCGACGTGGCCCGGTTGGCCAGCGGTCCGTAGACGATGTAGCTGTGGCCGGTGACCCAGCCGACGTCGGCCGCGGTCCAGTAGACGTCGGTGTCGGGCTTGAGGTCGAACGTCGCCCAGTGCGTGTAGGCGACCTGGGTCAGGTAGCCGCCGGAGGTGTGCAGGATGCCCTTCGGCTTCGCCGTCGTCCCCGACGTGTACATGATGTAGAGCGGGTGCTCGGCGTCGAACGCCTCGGGCGTGTGCTCGGCCGGCTGCCGGGCGACGACGTCGTCCCACCACAGGTCGCGGCCCTCGTTCCACTCGACGTCCTGCCCGGTGCGCTTGACGACGAGCACGTTGCGCACGCCCTCCGTGCGCTTGAGCGCCTCGTCGACGGCCGGCTTGAGCGCGCTGGGCGCGCCGCGCCGGTAGCCGCCGTCGGCGGTGATGACCAGGACGGCGCCGGCGTCGGTGATGCGGCTGGCCAGGGCGTCGGCGGAGAAGCCGCCGAAGACGACCATGTGGACGGCGCCGATGCGGGCGCAGGCGAGCATCGCGATGATCGTCTCGGGGATCATCGGCATGTAGACGGCGACGCGGTCGCCGGCCCGCACGCCGAGCTCGGTCAGCGCGTTGGCGGCCTTGCACACCTCCGCGGTGAGCTCGGCGTAGGTGAGGGTGCGGGTGTCGCCCGGCTCGCCCTCCCAGTGGTAGGCCACCTGGTCGCCGTGGCCGGCCTCGACGTGCCGGTCCAGGCAGTTGTAGGCGACGTTGAGCTTCCCGCCGACGAACCACTTCGCGAACGGCGGGTCGCTCCAGTCGAGGACCTGGTCCCACTCCCGCTCCCAGGTGAGCCGGCGGGCGGCCTGCTCCCAGAACGCCAGCCGGTCGCGGGACGCCTCCTCGTAGACCTGCGGGCCCACGTTGGCCTGCGCGGCCAGCTCCTCCGACGGCGGGAACCGCCGGGTCGCCACCTCGCCCGTCTCGCTCATGCTTCCTCCCTCGACATGACCTCGGACACACCGTATTGCGCGGGGCCGCCCGCCGTCCTGCCGGTGCCACCGCCGGTGCCGCGAGGATGGGCGGCGTGAGCCCGCCGCAGACCGACGTCGCCGCCCGGCTGCCCGGTGCGGCCGCGCTGGGGCTGGTCGCGCCGCCGGGCGCGGAGGCGGTGCCGGCGACCCGGCTGGCCGATCCCGCGTGGACGGTGCGGCTGCTGGCGCGCCGGGCGCGGACGCAGGGGACCGCCGACAGGCGGCTGCTCGCGACGGTGTGGTGGTACTCGGCGTCGGCGGTGCTGCTCACCCCGCCGCTGGCCGGGCTGCTCACCGGCCGGCCGCTTTCCGGCCGGCTCGAGGGCACGACGCTGCACCTGCTGCCCGGCGGGCTGCCGGTCGCGGCGGTCGCGACCGCGCCGGCCGCCGACCCGGCGGGGGAGCTCCGCGGCGCGCTGGCGGCCGCGGTGGCGGCGGTGGCCGAGGCCGGCGGGGTGCGGGAGCGGCCGCTGTGGGCGATCGCCACCGACTCGATCGCCAACCGGCTGCTCGCCCTGGGCCGCGCGGTCGGGGACGTCGCCGCCGCGACCGCGCTGGCCGGGCCGCTGGCCGCGGCGGTCGGGCCGCCGCTGCCGGTGCCGCGCTACGTCGACGTCGCCGGCGTCCGGTTCGCCCGGCGGGTGTCGTGCTGCCTGCTGTACCGGGTGCCGCACGAGCCGATGTGCACGTCCTGCCCGCGCCGCCCGCCGGCCGAGCGGCGGATCCTGCTGGAGGACGCCGCCGAGCGGATGTGACCGGTCAGCGGGCGTCGGCCTCCGCCGCGGCGATCCGCCGGCTGGGCGCCGGCTCGCCGGAGAGGATCCGCTTGAGGAACGGCGGGTCCGGCTCGTCGCCGAACGCGGCCCGGGCCACCTCCGCCGGCGGGTGCCCGGCCGCGGCCAGCACCTGTCGCCCGGCGTCGTCCATGGCCTGCCGCTCCCAGCGGAGGGTCCAGGCCCCGATCGGGTAGGCCAGGATCACGGTGATCCAGATCCACTGCGCGGTGGCGGCCAGGAGCAGCAGCAGGACGACGTAGACCACGAGCGTCGCGGCCAGGACGATGCCGCCGAGCCGCTGCCGCTGCCTGGGCACCGGGGAGATCCAGCGACCGAGGCAGGCCGCCAGGTGCCACAGCTGCCGGGCCGGCTCGGCCGAGAGCAGCGACGGCGGCACGATCACCGTCCGCTCGCCGTCGCGCTCGCGCACCGCCGGCGGGCGCTCCTGCGCCCGCGGCTGGTCGACGACCAGCCGCGGGACCGGGAGGTCGTTGGCCTCGGCCAGCTGCCGCAGCCGCTCCTGGACGATGCCCTCGTTCGCGCTCATCCCCGCCAGCATGGCGGACGCGGCGGACCCGTCGGCGCACCGCCGGCAGATCTCCTCCGCTCAGGGGAGGAAGAGCATGGAGTCGCCGAACTCGTGCCAGAGGTAGCCACCCGCGACGGCGGCCCGGTAGGCGGCCGCGACCAGCCGCGGCCCGGCGACCGCCTCGAGCAGCCGCAGGTGGCTGGCCTCGGGGGCGTGCAGGCCGGTGACCAGGCCGGTCACCGCGCGGGCGGGGAGGTCGGGGCCGAGGACCAGGTCGGTCCAGCCGCTGGCCGGCCGGGTCACGCCGTCGTCGTCGGTGGCGGTCTCGAGCGCGCGGGTCACCGTCGTGCCGACGGCGACGACCCGGTGGCCGGCGCGCCGGGTGCCGGTGACCAGCCGGGCGGTGACCTCGGGGACGGCGAACCGCTCGGGCGCCGGCGGCTCGTGGAGCTCGGGGCTGGAGACGCCGGCGTGCAGCACCAGCGGGACGACCGGCACGCCGCGGGCCATCAGCCGCACCAGCACGGCTTCGCTGAACGGCCGCCCGGCGCTGGCCATCTCCGCGCTGCCGGGCTCGGTGGCGTAGACGGTCTGGTAGGCCTCCAGCGGGTAGGTGCCGGCCAGGTAGCCGTAGCGGATCGCGGTGCCGTACCGCTCCAGCAGCGGCCGCGGCGCGACGGCCGGCTCGGCCCGCGCCCGCCACAGCCGCGACGGCCGGGTGCGGTCGGGGTGGCCGTCGAGCAGGTGCAGCCGGACGCCGCCGGGCAGGTCGAGGACGGTGCCCGGCTCGACGCGCAGGTCGGGCCCGCCGTTGTCGGCCCGGCGCACCTCGACCACCCAGTCGCCGTCGTCCAGCGTGCCGGCGACGTGCAGGGGCACGGCGACGCCGTCCGCGCGGACCGCCGAGAGCCGGGCCGGGAGCGTGGCCGAGGTGTTCACCACGACCAGGTCGCCGGGCTCGAGCAGGTCGGGGAGGTCGCGGAAGACGCCGTGGGTGATCCCCTCCGGGCGCACGGTCATCAGGCGGACGCCGTCGCGCGGGGTGCCCGACCACTCGGGCGGCGCGGTGGCCTCGGCCTCGCGCGGGAGGGCGAAGGCGACGCTCACCGGGTCACCGCCGCCGGCAGCAGCTCGGCCGCGCGGTAGCGGCCGCTGGGGAGGTCCTCCTCGACGAGGCGCAGCAGCGCCGGGACGACGGACTCCGGGTCGGGCCGGTCGCTGATGTCCTCGCCGGGGAAGGCGGCCTGGTGCATCGCGGTGTTCATGTCGCCCGGGTCGACCGCGTGCACGCGCAGCGCGGGGTGCTCGACGGCCAGCACGGCCGTGAGCCGGTCCAGCGCGGCCTTGCTGGCCCCGTAGCCGCCCCAGCCCGGGTAGGCCTCGACGGCGGCGTCGGAGCTGATGTCGAGCACGCGGCCGCCGGCGCGTTCGAGGGCGGGCAGCGCCAGCTGGACCAGCGCCAGCGGGGCCAGCGCGTTGACGGCGAGCACCGCCTGCAGGTCCTCGATCCGCAGGCGGGCCAGCGGCGGGAGCGGGCTGGGTCCGAGCTCGCTGGCGTTGTTGACGAGCAGGTCGATGCGGTCCCCGGCGGCGCGCACCAGCTCGGCGCGGTGCGCCGGGTCGGTGACGTCGCCGGGGAGGGCGGTCACCCGTTCGGGGTGCGGGAGGACGGCGACGGCCGCGGCCAGGCGGCCGGCGTCGCGGCCGTCGACGACCAGCCGCCAGCCGCGCTCGGCCAGCGCGCCGGCCAGGGCGCGGCCGAGTCCGCGGGAGGCTCCGGTGACTACTGCTGTGGGGGTCATGGGAGTACCGTCTGATCTCAAGTCAACTTGAGGTCAAGGGGGCGCGGTGGAGCAGCTCACGATCGGCCAGGTGGCGGCGCGGTCCGGGGTGGCCGCGTCGGCGCTGCGCTACTACGAGGACCAGGGCCTGATCTCCGCGACCCGCACGGCCGGCGGCGCCCGGCGCTACGCCCGCAGCGTGCTGCGCCGGCTGGCGTTCGTGCGGGCGGCGCAGAACGTCGGGCTGTCGCTGGGCGAGATCCGCGACGCGCTGGCGACGCTGCCCGGCGACCGCCCGCCGACGGCCGCGGACTGGGCCCGGCTCTCCCGCGGCTGGCGGGACCGGCTGGACGAGCAGATCGCGGCGCTGGTGCAGCTGCGGGACGGGCTGGACTCCTGCATCGGCTGCGGCTGCCTGTCGCTGGGGCGGTGCGCGCTGTCCAACCCCGGCGACGTCGCGGCGTCGGCCGGGCCCGGCGCCCGGTGGCTGTCCCCGCTCCTGCGCCGGGTGCCCCCGGTCAGCAACGCGGGCTGACCGGGGGCCACCGGCGCCGGGCAGGGCCGGAATCGGCCGGTTCCGTTTCCGCGGTCTCGCGTTCCGCGCCGCGGAGGGCGATGATCCGACGGGACCGGGCACGCACGGGGGACGAGGGGGAGAGGGCGACGATGACCGTCATGCCTGCCGCGTTCTTCGGCCACGGCAACCCGATGAACGCGTTGGAGAAGAACCGCTACACCGAGGCCTGGCGCGCGTTCGGGCAGAGCGTCCCGCGCCCGCGCGCGATCCTGGTCATCTCGGCGCACTGGTACGTGCACGCCACCGCGGTGACGGCGATGCCGCGGCCGCGGACGATCCACGACTTCTTCGGCTTCCCGCAGGAGCTCTTCGACGTCCGCTACGAGCCGCCCGGCCTGCCGTCGCTGTACGAGGAGGTCGCCGACATCGTCCACCCGACCTGGGTGGGGGCCGACCTGGACAGCTGGGGCATCGACCACGGCACCTGGTCGGTGCTGATGCACGCCTTCCCCGACGCCGACATCCCCGTCGTCCAGCTGTCGATCAACGCGCTCAAGTCGGCCGACTACCACCTGCAGCTCGGCGCCGCGCTGGCCCCGCTGCGGGAGGACGGCGTACTGGTGCTGGGCAGCGGCAACGTGGTGCACAACCTCGGCGGCGTGAGCCGCGCGCTGCCCGACGCGGGCTTCGACTGGGCGCAGCGGTTCGACTCGTCGGCGAAGGAGTACATGCTCACCGACCCGACCGAGGTGGGTCGGCTCGACGGGCACCGCGACTACGACCTCGCCGTCCCGACGCCGGACCACTTCCTCCCTCTGCTGTACATCGCCGGGGTGGCCGGGGCGACGCACACGCCGGCCGAGGTGCTCGTCGACGGCTACGCCTACGGCTCGCTGTCGATGACGGCGTACACGGTGGGGATGGACGCGCCCGCGCCGAGCGGCAGCGGGTTCGCCGCACCGCTGCCCGACGGCCCGCCGGCGGACGGCGCCAACATCTGAGGGACCCAGGGAGCCGGGGTCGGGATCGCGACCCTCGTCTGACGTCACGCCGTCTCGGTGCCCGCCGCGTCGCTGATCCGCGGGAACGGCGTGGTCGAGAAGATCACCTCGACCGGCAGGCCGAAGAACTCCGCGATCCGCAGCGCCAGGTGCAGGCTGGGGTTGTACTCGCCGCGTTCCAGGTAGCCCACGGTCTGGTAGTGGACGCCGAGGGCGTCGGCCAGCTCCCGCCGGGTCACCCCCCGCTCGGCGCGCAGCAGCGCGATCCGGTTGTAGACGGCGTCGCCGCTGCGCTCGCCCGCTGTCACCGGACCCACTGCAGCGCGGCGTCGCGGGCGGCCTCGACCGTCGAGCCGGACTGCCGGCGGGCCATGCGCCGGAGCACGCGCGGCGTGACGAGCAGGCCGACGACGGCCCAGGCGACGAGCACGAGCACCGCGGTCGTGGGCCGCCACGTGCCACCCAGCTCGGCCGCGCTCGCCTCCGCGGGCAGGAACGCCCACCGCATGGCGTGCCCGATCCAGTAGACGGGGAAGACCTGGGCGACCGCCTGCACCCAGCCCCACATGACCTGGATGGGGAAGAAGATGCCTGAGATGGCGGTCAGCACGATGACCGGGAGCATCCCCCAGGTGCCCACCTTCTGCACGCTGGGCACCACGGAGCCCAGGATCATGCCGAGCGGCAGCGTCGCGAGCAGCCCCAGCAGGAGGACGACGGCGACCATGAGCCAGCCGGCGGCGCCGCGCTGCATCACGTCGTCGAAGAGCAGGAAGCTGGGTACCAGGATGACGAGCCACTGGGGCACGACGCCCAGCGAGTGGTAGACGAGCTGGCCCGAGACGTAGCCCTGCATGCCGTGCGGGATGGCCTTGTGCCGCAGCAGCGTGCCGTCCTCCCGCTCCATGGCCAGCGCGTACGCCGGCCCGATGATGACGCCGAAGGCGAGCAGCGCGCCCAGGATGCTGGGCAGCGCGACCGTCGGCATCAGCAGGCCGGTGCCCTCGACCTCGTCGTCGCGGTTGATCCAGAGGTAGAGCAGCGTGGCCAGCGCGGTGAACAGGTAGAAGCCCTGGTCCTGCGGGCTGCGGATGCTGAGCACGAACTCCGTCCAGCCGCGGCGGATGCCCAGGCCGATGGCGTGCCGGGTGGCGTTCATCGCACGACCTCCGTCAGCTCGACCGCGCTGCGGTCACCGGACTCGTGGCGCTGCACGAGCGCCAGGTAGGTGTCCTCCAGGCTGGCCCGGCGGACCTCCAGGTCGGTGACGTCGTCGCCGTGCTGCTCGAACAGCCGCCGGACGAACGGCGTCGGGTCCTCGGTCGCGTGCACGAAGCGCTCGCCGCCGCAGGCCCAGCGCACCTCCGCCCGGCCGGCGACCTGGCGGGTGAGCGCGTCGGCGCTGCCGTCGGCGACGATCCGCCCGCCGGCCAGGATGAGGATCCGGTCGGCCAGCCGCTCGGCCTCGGCCAGGTCGTGCGTGGTGAGCAGGATGCTGGTGCCCTCCAGGTCGGAGAGCCGGTGCACCAGGTCGTGGAAGTCGCGCCGGGCCTGCGGGTCGAAGCCCGCCGTCGGCTCGTCGAGGAAGAGCAGCTCCGGCCGGCCGATGATGCCGACGGCGACGTCGAGCCGCCGCCGCTGGCCACCGGACAGCGTGACGATCTTGCGGTCGGCGTCGGCGCTCAGCCCAACCGTCTCCAGCAGCCAGTCGACCTCGTACGGCCCAGGGTGGCCGGGGCCGGCGTAGGGCTCGAAGTAGCCGGCCAGGTAGGCCAGCAACCGCCGCGGGCTCCACCGGGCGTGGTCGCGCCAGGACTGGAGCACGATCCCGACCCGCGAGCGCCAGGCGTCGTCGCCGTGCGCCGGGTCCTGGCCGAGGACGCCCACCGCGCCCGCCGACCGCAGGCGGAAGCCCTCGAGGATCTCGATCGTGGTCGTCTTGCCGGCGCCGTTCGGGCCGAGCAGGCAGACCACCTCGCCGGGGTGCACGTCGAAGTCGACCCCGGCCAGGACGTCGCGGTCGCCGTAGCGCATGCGCAGGCCGCGCACCGAGACGGCGGCCTCGGGATCGGGCTTGGCAGGTGCTGCGGGGACGGGGGACTCGGTGCGCACGGGATCCATCGGGCACTCCTCACGGCTCCGGAATTGCAGGAAATAGTAGGAGTGCTACATCTGTAGTACAAGTGCTGCTCGTGCTGCTCAGCCGGCGCGGGCGAGTGCGGGGTCGTCGGCCGGTGGTCGGATCACGTGGATCTCGGTGCCGTCGGGCGGTAGGTGTGCCAGCGGCCGGCGGTGTCGCGTTCGACGCGGAAGCCGTGGTGGACCTGGGTGTGGTGCCGTTCGCGGAGCAGCCCGCTGTTCTCCAGTGACGTCTCCCCGCCGAGCGCCCGGTGGAGGAGGTGGTGGACCTAGCACCACTGGTGCGGGGCGTCGCAGCCGGCGAATGGAAGGACCCCGCTGCCCCCCACGCCTCGCACGCTCGGCGCGGGCCCCTGCAGCGGGGCCGTGGCCGAGGTCGAGGGGTTCGCCGTCGGGGCCGAGGACGATGCGGGTGAGGTCGGCGTCGCGGGCGGCCCAGCGGGCGCGGGCGGCGGACAGGACGCCGCCGCAGCCGAGCTGCGCCGAAGCCGGGCCGGTGGCCGGGTCGAGCAGCAGCGGCGGGGTGCCGCAGGACAGGTGGATGTCGGCCAGCTGCACCAGCGCGTCGGCCTGCCGCTGGCCGACGGAGCGCTCGTCGCCGGCAGACCGGTGGGCCTGGGCGATCGACTCGATGGCGGCCTGGAACCTCTCCCCGCCGACCGCGTCGAGCTCGCCGCGGAAGAACAAGCGGCCGTCGGCGCGCTTGCTCAACGTCAGCGACCGCTGCCCGGTGGGGTCGGGCTCCGGACCGTCGGCGTCGAGCCGCTCGAGGAAGGCGTGCACGAGGTCGTCGAGCTCGGCGTGCTTGTGGCCGACCGCGAAGTTCGCCAGCTCCCGGGCGATGCCGACCATGTCACCGTCCTGCTCGGCGATCAGCCGCAGGTGCCGGGGCGCGGCGATCTGCCCGATCACCGCCACCTGATCGGCGGTCAGCCGCCCGGCCGCGTGCCCGGCGGCCACGGCCGGCAGCAGCTCGAGTGCGCGGCCGTTGCGCACCACCTGCGACGCCGCGGCCTTCGACAGCAGGCAGTGCCCGCGCAGCCACGACTGCGCGGTTCGCGCGCCGTCGTGCGCGAAGGCCTGCTGGTTCTCCGCGGTCCGCACCCGCCGCGCGATCTCGGCGTCCAGCCGGTTCCGGACGGCCAGCAGCTGTCGGGTGTCGTCGAGCAGCGCGGGCCCGCGACCGTGCAGATCGTCGTCGGCCAGCGCGTCGAGCGCCGCGCTCATCTCGTCCACGAACACCCCCTCGGCAGCATCGGACAAGTGTTCGAAGCGTATCGCCGTCAGGGCGGGGTGACGACCTGAATTCCCAGGTCGAAGCAGGTTTCCACAGATCTGAGCGACGGGTTGACGCCCCTCGGGACTGCGCGTCCCGAGGGGCGTCTGCCCGGCCTACTCCGGGGGGGTCGTGAACGTGCCGCGCGGACCGGCCGGCGCCGGCAGCGGGGCCGGGTCGCCCGGCACGGCCCTGCCGGGCACCCCGTTCACCGACTCGGTCGAGTGGGCGTAGGTGAGCATCGCGTAGGCGATCAGGTCGCTGTTCACGCCGAGGGCGTGCAGGTCGACGTTCCCGTACGTGTCGCAGGCCGCGTGATAGCACGGGTCGAACCACTCGCCGGGCGTGCCGCCCCAGATCTCCGCCTGCTCCGCGGTCTTGACCCCTTCCGCGCCGGTGAACAGGCCACCCGACGGGATCTCGGCCTCGATGAACGCCTGGTAGTCGCTGCGGCCGTTGAACTCGCTGTCGTCGTACGGCTCGTCGACGGACGTGTACCACGACTCCAGCAGGTCCTCGATCGCCGTGGAGCCCGGCGGGATCGGGACCGGGGCGGTGAACGTGGACTCGTCGGCGTCGTAGACGGTCTGCACGTGGTTCGGCGAGCCGACCATGTCGAAGTTCAGGTACAGCGCGATGCGCCGCAGCTCGGCCTCCGACAGGCCGGTGACGTAGTCCGTGGAGCCGATCAGCCCGAGCTCCTCGGCGGCCCAGAAGCCGAAGCGCAGCGTGTTCTCCGGCTTCGACTTGGCCATGAGCAGCGCCGTCTCCAGGAGCGCGGCGGTGCCCGAGCCGTCGTCGTTGATGCCCGGTCCCTCGGTCACGCTGTCGAGGTGGGCGCCGGCCATGACCACGTTGTCCGGGTTCCGGCCCGGCAGCTCGGCGATCACGTTGTGGTCGGTGCGGGTCTCGTCCGCGAGGACCTCGATGGACGCCGTCGAGCCGGCCTGGGCCAGTGCCTCGCCGGTCGCGAAGCTGGCGCCCACCACGGGGACCCGGACCTGGACGGTCCCGCCGTTGGTGGCGTCGCCGTTCGTCAGCAGGGCTGACCGGTCCTCGGTCTCGCTGGGGTTGCCCTGGTTGAAGATCACGACGGCCTCGGCGCCGGCGTCCTGGGCGTTCTGCACCTTCACGCCGAACGCGCAGGTGCCGCGCTGGAGCAGCGCGATGTCCGACGGCCCGCCGAAGGGCAGTCCCGCGAAGTCGCCGGCCTCGCATCCGCTGGTCGAGGCGCGCTCGCCCTCCAGGTTGATGTCGACCGGGACGACCGGGCCCTCGACGGCGCCCGGGACGCCGCCCGCGAACGGTGCGCCCTCGTGCTCCGTCTCCTGCGGGGTGAGCTGTCGGATGACGACGGGGAACGCGAAGGGGAACTCGACGGGGTCGAGCGTGACCCGGTAGCCCGCGCCGCGCAGCAGGTCGGCGACGTACTCGACGCTGTCGGCGTAGCCGTCGGTGCCGGCGGCGCGCGAGTCCGGGTAGTGCTCGTCCGTGCTGTTGTCGGCGATCTTCTGCAGCGCGGCCAGGTGCTCCTGGACGCCCTCGACCGTCACGCAGTCGAGGAGCTTCTCGTAGGTGTTGTTCGTCCGGTGCTCGCAGCTGTTCCCGCCGCCCGCCGCCGCGCTCGCCGCCGGCAGCAGCGCGGCGAGCAGCAGCCCGCCCGCTCCCACGGCGACGGCGCGCGGCGCCGTCCTCCTCGTCGTGCGCGTCCCGCGTTCCGGCATCCTGCCCCCTCCGCCTGGGACCCGTCGGGCGACGTCGACCGCCGGGTCCCTCCCGGTTCCGATACGGGGCAGCCTCACCCGCGCGTCCGGCGGATGTACAGGTCGCGCCCAGGTGTCGGTACGGTGTGCAGCGGAGCCGTCGCGGAGGGTGAGGTCAGTCCGCCTCGCCGGCGTCGTCGGCGACCGGCCGCGAGCCGCCGGGGAGGGCGACGACGTCGCCGACCACCCACACGGCGGGCGGCCGGATGCCCTCGTCGGCCATCGTCCGCGCCAGGCCGTCGAGGGTCGTGCGGACGACGCGCTGGGTGGGCGTGGAGCCGTCGGAGACGACCGCGACCGGCGTCCCCGGCGCGCGGCCGTGCCGCACCAGCGCCGCGGCGATGGCCGGTGCGGTGTCGACGCCCATGAGGACGACGAGGGTGCCGCGCAGCCGCCCCAGCGCCGCCCAGTCGACCAGCGACTGCGGGTGCCCCGGCGGCACGTGGCCGGAGACGACGACGAACTCGTGCGTGAGCCCGCGGTGGGTGACGGGGATGCCGGCCAGCCCGGGGACGCCGATGGCGCTGGTGACGCCCGGCACCACCTCGACCGGGACGCCCGCGGCGAGGCAGGCCTCGACCTCCTCCATGCCGCGGCCGAACACGAACGGGTCGCCGCCCTTGAGCCGGACGACGCGCTTGCCGGCCTTGGCGCGCGTGACCAGCAGCTCGTTGATCTGCTCCTGCGCCATCGACCGCCCCCGCGGCAGCTTCGAGGCGTCGATGACCTCGACCTCCGGGGGCAGCGAGGCGAGCAGCGACTGCGGCGCCAGGTGGTCGGCCAGCACGACGTCGGCCTGGGCGACCGCCTGCTGGCCGCGCACGGTGATCAGCCGCGGGTCGCCCGGGCCACCGCCCACCAGCACCACCGAGCCGGGGCCTCCCGCCGGCCCCGAGCGGCCGGCGCGGTCGGCGATCGACCCGTCGGTGAGCCCGGCCAGGACGGCGTCGCGGACGCCCACCGCCCGCTGCGGGTCGCCGCCGCCGTGCACGCCCACCACGAGGTCGCCCTGCCGCCCGACCGCGGGCGTCCACACCGACGAGGCCGACCGGTCGTCGGCCCGGGCGCAGAAGATCCGCGCCGCCTCGGCCTCGGCGGCCACCGCGGCGTTGACCGCGGGGTCGTCGGTGGCCGCGACCGCGTACCAGGCGCCGTCGAGGTCGCCCGGCTCGTAGCGCCGCCGCACCCAGGTGAGCACGCCCGGCTCGACCAGCGCCTCCAGCGCCGGGGTGACCTCGGGCGAGACCACCGTGACCCGCGCCCGGGCCTCGAGCAGCCCGGCCACCCGCCGGTGCGCCACCTGGCCGCCGCCGACGACGACGACGCGGCGGTCCAGCAGCCGCAGGCCGACGGGGTAGACGACCCCCGAGGCGGGGTCGACGGAGCTGGCCGCCATCACGCCTTCTCGGTGACGCCGGCCGCGTCGAAGGTGGCCACGTCGCGCAGCGCGCGGGCCGCGCTCTGGGCCAGCGGCAGCGCCAGCAGCGCGCCGGTGCCCTCGCCCAGCCGCAGGTCGAGGCCGAGCAGCGGGCGCAGGCCGAGCGCCCGCAGCGCGATCCCGTGGCCCGGCTCGGCGGAGGTGTGCCCGGCGAGGACGTGCTGCAGCGCGTCCGGGCACAGGGCGGCCGCGACCAGCGCCGCCGAGCCGGCGATGACGCCGTCCAGGAGCACCGGCGTCCGGGCCGCCGCCGCGCCCAGCACGAACCCGGCGAGGGCCGCGTGCTCCAGCCCGCCCACCTCGGCGAGCACCGCGAGCGCGTCGGACCGGTCGGTCACCCGAGCCACCGCTCGGCCGACGACGTCCACCTTGCGCGCCAGCGTCGGGTCGTCGACGCCGGTGCCCCGGCCGGTGGCCTCGGCGGGGGAGGCGCCGGTGAACGCGCAGACCAGCGCGGCCGACGCGGTCGTGTTGGTGATCCCCATGTCGCCGGTGACCAGGCAGCCGTGGTCGGCGGCCAGCGTCGTGGCCACCTCGATCCCGACCTCCACCGCCCGCCGTGCCTCGGCGACGGTCATGGCCGGCCCCACCGCGAGATCGGCGGTGCCGGGGCGCACCTTGCGGTCGAGCAACCCGGGCGCCGGGTCGAGCGGACCGGCCACCCCCACGTCGACCACGACCACGTCGGCGCCGAGCTGCGCGGCGAAGGCGTTGACCACCGCGCCGCCGGCCGCGAAGTTGGCGACCATCTGCGCGGTCACCTCCTGCGGCCAGTGCGTGACGCCCTGGGCGTGCACCCCGTGGTCGCCGGCGAAGACGGCCACCGCCGCCGGGGCCGGCAGCGGGGCGGGGCAGGCGCCCGCGATGCCGGCCAGCTGCGCGGCGACGTCCTCCAGCACGCCGAGCGACCCCGGCGGCTTGGTCATCCGGTCCAGGCGCTCCCGCGCAGCCCGCTCGGCCGCGGCGTCGCGGGGGCGGACGGCGGCGATCGTGGTGTCCAGCAGGGTGCTCAGCGGTGCTCCTCGGGAGTGGGGGGCCGGTCAAGGATCCCAGCGAGCGCCTCGGCGAACGCGCGGGAGGTCCCGGGATCGCGCACGGCGACCCGCAGGTGGTCGGCGGACAGGCCCGGGAAGGTGTCGCCGCGGCGCACCGCGAAGCCGGCCGAGCGCAGGTCCGCGCGCACCCGCGCGCCGTCGGGCACGCGCAGCAGCACGAACGACGAGCGCGGATCGCCCACGACCTCGACGCCCTCGGGCAGGACGGCGAGCAGCGCCTTGCGGGCGCTCTCCAGCTCGTGCGCCGCGGCCTCGGCCTCGGCCCGGGCGGCGGGGGTGAGGCAGGCGACCAGCGCGGCCAGCGCCGGCGTCGACACCGGCCAGTGCGGCTGCTGCTCGGCCAGCGCGGCGACGAGGTCGGCCGGGCCGAGCGCGTACCCCACCCGCAGGCCGGCCAGCCCCCACGTCTTGGTCAGGCTGCGCACCACGAGCAGCCCGGGCAGGTCGCGCCGGGCGGCCAGCGACCCGGGCTCGCCGGGGACGGTGTCGGCGAAGGCCTCGTCGACCAGCAGCACCCGCCCCGGCCGGGCCAGCGCGGCCAGCTCCTCGTGCGCGTGCAGCACCGACGTGGGGTTGGTCGGGTTGCCGACGACGACCAGGTCGGCGTCCTCGGGGACCGCGCGCAGCCGGTAGGCGGGCGGCTCGAGCAGGAGCCGCTCGACCGGGTGCCCGGCCGCGCGCAGCGCCGCCTCCGGCTCGGTGAACGACGGGTGGACCACGACCGCGCGCCGCGGGGCCACCGCCCGGGCCAGCAGCACGAACGCCTCCGCGGCGCCGGCGGTGAGCAGCACCTCGTCCACCGGCCGCCCGTGCGCCGCGGCCACCGCCTCGCGGGCCGGCCGGGCGTCGGGGTAGGCGGCGACGTCGTCCAGCGCCCCGCGCAGCACCGCCCGCAGCCAGCCGGGCGGCGTCCCCGCGCGGACGTTCACCGCCAGGTCGACCAGCCCCGGCGCCAGCTCGTCGTCGCCGTGGAAGTCGAGGTTCACGCCGCCACCGCCACGGTGACCCGGCCGACCACCGTCTTGCCGACGACGAGCGCGCCGCCGCCCAGCAGGGCCGCCGCCTCGGCCACCGAACCGGTGCCCACGGCGTCCGCGACGAACGAGGAGGGGCTCGGCACCGCCACCGCGGCCAGCTCGTCGGCGCCGTGGCCGAGCAGCGGCCAACCCCGTGCCGCGGCGGCTCCGGCGATGCCCGGCTCGAGGGCGCGCCGGCCCAGCGTGGCGAGCCGGACGTCGGTCGCGCCGGGGGGCAGCACCGCGTCCACCGCGGCGAGCACCTCCGCCGCGCCGACCCCCGACGTGGCCCCGATCCCGACGGTGATCACGCGGGGACCTCCGGCCGCCGCGGCAGCGCGGCCAGCAGCGAGGCGGCGTCGCGGGGGAGCGCCCCGTCGGGCAGCAGGCCGAGCGCGCGCAGCCGCGCGCCGACCGTCAGCGCCCACGGGCGGTCCAGGCGGGCGCGGGCCAGCAGGGCGTCGTCGCCGAGCAGCTCCGCGGGATCGCCCTGCACCACCCGGCGGTCGACGACGACGGCGACCTCGTCGGCCCAGCGCAGCGCCAGGTCGACGTCGTGGGTGCTCATGACCACCGTGGAGCCGGCGGCCTGCAGCCGGGTGAGCGCGGCCAGCGCCTCGGCGACGGCCGACGGGTCGAGCCCGGCGGTGGGCTCGTCGAGCAGCAGCACGCACGGGCGCATCGCCACCGCCCCGGCGATGGCCACGCGCTTGCGCTCGCCGTAGGAGAGCTGGTGGGTCGGCCGGCCGGCGAGGGCGTCGACGGCGAGCCTCTCGAGGGCCTCGGCGACGCGCCGGCGCACCTCGTCCTCGGGCAGGCCCAGGTTGAGCGGCCCGAACGAGACGTCCTGCGCCACGGAGGCGCTGAACAGCTGGTCGTCGGGGTCCTGCAGGACCAGCTGCACCTCCTGCCGGTGCGCCCGCAGCCCGCGGCGGGAGTGCTCGAGGGGGACGTCGTCCACGGTGACCGCGCCCGAGACCGGCTTCAGCGCGCCGGACAGGCAGCGCAGCAGCGTCGTCTTGCCCGAGCCGTTGGCGCCCAGGACGGCGAGCCGCCGGCCCGCCGGGACGGTCAGCGAGGCGCCGTGGAGCACCTCGCGGCCGCGCTCGTACCCGGCGACCAGGTCGTGCGCGGCCAGCGCCCGGTGGCTCATGCGAGCACCACCGACGCGGCGGTGATCGCGCCCAGCCCGACCGCCGAGCAGGCGAGGAAGGCCCTCGACGAGGGCAGCGCCTCGGGCAGCACCCGCAGGCCGGTCTCCAGCCCGCGGCCGGCCAGCCCCTCCTGCATGCGGCGCGCCCGGTCCCAGGAGCGGGTGAGCACCGCCGCGGCCAGCGCGCCCGACGACCGGTACGACCGGCGCGGCGACGAGTAGCCCATGCGCGCCGTCTGGGCCTCGCGGATCGTGCACAGGCTCGCCAAGAGCACGAACAGCAGCCGGTAGGTGACCCCGGCGACCTCGACCACCGCCGCGGGCACCCGCAGCCGGCGCAGCGCGGGCAGCAGGTCGGACACCGGCGTGGTGGTGGCGAGCAGGAGCACGGCGGCGCCGCCGGCGAGCGAGTGCCCGACCAGCGATCCGGCCCGCGCCGCGGCGTCGGGCGCCCAGCCGAAGCCGTCGCCGTCCACCTGCACCACGGCGGTCAGCGCGCCGACCGCGACGAACGCCAGCGGCCAGCGGACCGCGCGGCCGAAGGTCCGCGCGGGCACCCGCGCCGGACCCAGGGCCAGGACGACGGCGGTGAGCCCCACCAGCACGCTGCCCGGCCAGACCGGCAGCACGAGCGCGCAGACGACCAGCCCGGCGCAGAGCAGGAGCTTGTCGGTGGGGGAGCGGCGGCGCCAGGCGCTCGCCCAGGCCGCGTCGTCGACGGCGAGGCCGGTCACGGCCCGGCCCGCTCCTCGGTCCCGGCGGCGGAGGCCCGCGCCGCCAGCCGGCGGCCGCGCAGCCGGCCGAGCACGTAGCCGAGCACCAGGCCGCCGACCGCCGCCTGCAGGGCGAACAGCCCCGACTCCACCTCGCCGGCCGGGCTGAAGACCGACTCGAACCACGGCGTGTACCCGTCGGCCTCGAGCTCCTCGGTGACGGCGGCGTCGGTGCCGCCGTACTCGGACGTGCCGCCGTCGAGGAGCACGGGGAGGGCGAACAGGGCCACCACCGCGACGACCAGCACGGTGTTGACGAGCGCGCGGCGGGTCACGCGGCACCTCCGGTGGGGACGGGCTCCAGCAGGCCGAGCCGCTCGAGCTCCGGCCGGGCGTTGGTGGTGAGCACGCGGAACAGCAGCACCCCCAGGAGGCCCTCGCCGATGGCCAGCGGGATCTGCGTGACCGCGAAGACGCCGAGGAACTTGACCAGCGCCCCGGCGAGGCCGGTGCTCGCGTCGGGGAAGGCGAGCGCGAGCTGGAACGACGTCGTGACGTACGTGGCCAGGTCGGCCAGCGCGAGGGCGACGAAGACCGCCGGCAGCAGCCCGCCGCCCAGCGAGCGCGACAGCCGGTAGGCGCCGTAGCCGGCCCACGGACCCACCACGGCGAAGGCGAACGCGTTGGCGCCGAGGGTGGTGACGCCGCCGTGCGCGAGCAGCAGGGCCTGGAACAGCAGCACCACGGTGCCGAGCAGCGCCATCACCGGCGGCCGGAACAGCACCGCGCCGGCGCCGGTGCCGGTCGGGTGGCTGGAGCTGCCGGTGACCGAGGGCAGCTTGATCGCGCTCAGCACGAAGGTGAACGCGCCGGCCGCCCCGAGCAGCAGCGTGGACTCGGGGTGCTCGCGCACCTCCCTGACCACGGCGCGCGCCCCGTGGATCACGAACGGGGCGGCCGCGACGGTCCACCCCACGGCGTGCGCGGGCGGCAGGAATCCCTCAGCGATGTGCATGAGCAACCCTCTCGGGACGCCGCGCGGCCGCGGCCACGAACCGGGAGGCCAACCCCGGGGAACCGGCCCAGTGCAGGTGCAGGTAGGAGGCGTGCACGCTCGTGGTGACGAAGCCGTCGCGGGCGGTCGCCGACCACTGCCACGCGGGGTGCGTCCCGGCGGGGGGCGTGCAGGAGGTCCGGTGGAACTCGTGGCCGCGCACCCGCGTGCCCCTCGGCGCGAGGACGGAGTCGACGGGGGCTACCGCGGCGCGGTAGCCGAGCGCCAGCCGCGGGGTCATCACCGCCTCGGTGGGCAGCACCCCGCACATCGGGACGCCGTCGAGGCTGCGGGCGAGGTAGAGCAGCCCGGCGCACTCGGCCGCGATCGGCCCGCCGCCCGCGGCCAGCGCCGCGACGTCGGCGCGCAGCCGGGTGTTCGCCGAGAGCTGCGCGGCGTGGACCTCGGGGAACCCGCCGCCGACCACCAGGCCGGCGGTGCCCTCGGGCAGCGCCTCGTCGACGAGGGGGTCCACCGTGACCACCTCGGCGCCGGCGGCCGCCAGCAGCTCGGCGTGCTCGGCGTAGCCGAAGGTGAACGCGGCCCCGCCGGCCACGGCGATCCGCGGGCGGCCCGCGACCGGCGCCACCTCGGCGGCCGGGTCCCAGGGCGGGGCGTCGAGGCCCGGTGCCGAGCGGGCCAGCCGCAGGACGGCGTCGAGGTCCACCGAGCTCGCGACCACCTGGCCGAGCGCCCGCACGGTGGCGACCGCCTCGGCGCTGCGCTCGGCCGCGGGCACCAGGCCCAGGTGCCGCGACGGCGTGGTGAGCTCCGGCAGCCGGCGCAGCGCGCCGAGCACCGGCACGCCGGCGGCCTCCAGCGCGTCGCCCAGGATCTGCTCGTGCCGGTCGCTGCCGACCCGGTTGAGGACGACGCCGCCGATCCGCAGGCCGGGCTCGAAGGTGGCGAACCCGTGCACCAGCGCGGCGACGCTGCGGGCCTGCGAGGCGGCGTCCACCACCAGCACCACCGGCGCGCGCAGCAGCCGGGCCACGTGCGCGGTGGAGGCGAACCCGGGCTCGACCGACGGGTGCGAGGCGCCGTCGAACAGGCCCATCACGCCCTCGACGACGGCGACGTCGGCCCCCCGCGCGCCGTGCAGGAACAGCGGGGCGATCCGCTCCTCGCCGACCAGCCACGGGTCGAGGTTGCGGCCCGGCCGGCCGGCGGCCAGGCCCGCGTAGCCCGGGTCGATGTAGTCGGGGCCGACCTTGTGCGGGCTCACCGCGAGCCCCCGTGCGGTGAACGCGGCGACCAGCCCGGTCGCGATCGACGTCTTGCCGGCCCCGGACGACGGCGCGGCGAGCACGATGCGGGGGAGGGTCACCACGGCGTCCCCCCGCGGCGAGACCGGCGCTCTCGCACGGCACGGGCGCCGGAGGCGTGCGACACCGCCGATGTCGCCGACGGAGGCGTCGTCGTCACCACTCGATCCCCCGCTGGCCCTTCTGGCCGGCGTCCATCGGGTGCTTGACCTTGGTCATCTCCACCACGAGGTCGGCGGCCTCGACCAGCTTCGGGTGCGCGTCGCGGCCGGTGACGACGACGTGCTGGTTGCCCGGCCGGTGCACCAGGGTCGTGACGACGTCGTCGACGTCCACCCAGCCCCACTTCAGCGGATAGGTGAACTCGTCGAGCACGTAGAAGCGGTGGGTCTCCGCGGCGAGGTCGCGCTTGATCTGCGCCCAGCCCTCCGCGGCGTCGGCCGCGTGGTCGACCTCGGTGCCCTGGCGGCGCGACCAGCTCCAGCCGCTGCCCATCTTGTGCCAGACCACCGGCCCGCCCTCGCCGGTCTGCTCGTGCAACCGTCCCAGCGCGGTGAGCGCGTTCTCCTCGCCGACCCGCCACTTGGCGCTCTTGACGAACTGGTAGACCGCGATCGGCCAGCCCTGGTTCCACGCCCGCATGGCCATGCCGAAGGCGGCGGTGGACTTGCCCTTCATCTCGCCGGTGTGCACGGCGAGGATCGGCCGGTTGCGCCGCTGCCTCGTCGTCAGCCCGTCCTCGGGGACGACGGCGACCTGCCCCTTCGGCATCTCAGGCCGCCTCCCGAGCGCTGCGCACCGTGGCCGCCAGCGCGTCGGCGGCCAGCTCCTCCAGCCGCAGGGTCGGCGCGCCCAGCGCCGCGCCGAGCGCGCCGGCCAGCCCGAGCCGCACCGGGCCGGACTCGCAGTCGACGACGACGGCGGCCGTCCCCTCCGCGGCCAGCAGCCCGGCCGCGGCGTGCGCCTGGCCGAGGTGGTCGCCGCCGCGGGCGCCGGTGGCCCGGCCGTCGGTGACGACGACGAGCAGCGGCCGGCGCTGCGGGTCGCGCACCCGCTCGACGCGCAGGGTGTCGTGCGCGCGCAGCAGCCCGGCGGCCAGCGGCGTCCGCCCCCCGGTCGGCAGCTCGGCGAGCCGGGCGGCCGCCGCCTCCACCGACCAGGTGGGCGGCAGCGCGAGCTCGGCGGCGGACCCGCGGAAGGTGACCAGCCCGACCTTGTCCCGCCGCTGGTAGGCGTCGAGCAGCAGCGAGAGGACGGCGCCCTTCACCGCGGCCATGCGCGAGCGGGAGCCCATCGAGCCGCTGGCGTCGACGACGAAGAGCACGAGGTTGCCCTCGCGGCCCTCCAGCGTCGCCTGCCGGAGGTCCTCGCGGGCGATCCGCAGCCCCGGGCCGGTGCGGCCGCGGGCGACCTGGTGCGGCGCCGCCGCGCGCACGGTGTCGGCCAGGTGCAGCCTCGTCACGGTGCCGGCCGGGCGGGTCGAGCCGACGACCCGCCCCCGCTCCGACCGCGCCCGCGACCGCCGCCCGGCCGCGCCCGCACCGATGCCGGGCACCTCGAGCCGGCGGGCGCGGAACGGCTCGTCCGGCGCCACCGCCCCCCGCTCCGGCGCCGCACCCCCACCGGAACGGTCACCTCGGTGGTCCTGCGGGTCCGCCTCGTCCGGGCCCTGACCGTCCGGGCCGTGACCACCAGGATGGCCATTCCGGTGGTCAGGGGGAGGGGTGCCGCCGCCGTCGTCGTCGGGGCCGTCGTCCGGCGGCCCGGGGTCGTCGGGGCGGCTGTCCTCCAGCGCCTGGTCGAGGGTGTCCTCGTCGAGCCCGGGCGCGTCGAACGGGGCGCGCCGGCGGCGGTGGGGCAGCGCCAGCCGGGCGGCGACCCGCACGTCCTCCTCGGTCACCTCGTCGCGGCCGCTCCACGCGGCGTGCGCGATCGCGGCGCGCGCGGTGACCAGGTCGGCGCGCAGCCCGTCGACGTCGAAGGCCGCGCACACCGCGGTCACCTGGCGCAGCACGTCGTCGGAGAGGACGACGCGCGGCAGGCGGGCGCGGGCGCCGGCGATCCGCTCGGCCAGCGCCACCTCCTCGGCCGCCCACGCCGCGGCGAACCCGGCCGGGTCGGCGTCGTGGGCGAACCGCCGGCGCACCACCTCGGCGCGCACGTCGGCGTCGCGCGGCGCGGCCACCTCGACGGTGAGCCCGAACCGGTCGAGCAGCTGCGGGCGCAGCTCGCCCTCCTCCGGGTTCATCGTCCCGACCAGCAGGAACCGGGCGGCGTGCCGCACCGAGACGCCCTCGCGCTCGACGTACGCGGTGCCCATGGCGGCGGCGTCGAGCAGCAGGTCGACCAGGTGGTCGTGCAGCAGGTTGACCTCGTCGACGTAGAGGACGCCGCGGTGCGCCGCCGCGAGCAGGCCCGGCTCGAAGGCCTTCACGCCCTCGGTCAGCGCCCGCTCCAGGTCGAGCGAGCCGACGACGCGGTCCTCCGAGGCCCCGACCGGCAGCTCCACCAGCCGCGCCCGCCGGGTGAGCCCCGGGGCGCCGGCGTCGTGCGGGCCGTCGGGGCAGGACGGGTCCGGGGCGGCGGGATCGCAGGCGAACCGGCACCCGGCGACGACGTCGACCGGCGGGAGGACGGCGGCCAGGGCGCGCACCGTCGTCGACTTCGCCGTCCCCTTCTCGCCGCGCACGAGCACCCCGCCGACGGCGGGGGAGACGGCGTTGAGCAGGAGCGCCAGCCGCATGTCGTCCATGCCGACGACGGCGCCGAAGGGGTAGGTCACGGGACCACGCGTCCTCTCCCCGGGTGTCCACGCCCGGAGGTGGCAGGAAGCGACGGCGGGAGTTCCTGACTGGCCGGCCGGAGCCGGCGTCACAGTGGCGGGACCGTGCCGGATTCTCACCGGCTTCCTCCGCTGCCGTCGCAGTTCGGGGTCATCAGACCACGACCGCTCCCCGCGCCGACAGGGCACCCGTCTCTTGTGGACTCGGAAAACTGCGTCTTGACGACTCGGAAAGTGAGCCGCCATACTTTCCGACATGGAAAACGACGAGATCGACCGCGACACCGCGGCGGCCCAGCTGGCCGCCCTCAACGCCGACCGTGCGGCGCTGGCCGACCGGGTCGTCCAGCCCTGGTGGTACGACGTCACCCTGGGCCTGCTGCTCTTCGCGTTCCTGTCGTCCTACGCCTTCGACTCGTTGTGGGTGACCTTCCCCGCGCTCGTGCTGTTCTGCGCGGCCCTCGGCGCGCTGGTCGCGGCCTACAAGCGGATCACCGGCGTCTGGGTCACCGCGAGCGGACGTGTGATGTGGCTCTGGGCCGGCCTGGTGGTGGTCGTCCTCGTGCCGGCGTTCGTGCTGGCGGAGGGGTACGGCCAGCACTGGGCGATGGTGGTCGCCGGCGCCGTCCTCGGCACCGCGGTCGCCGTGCTCGGCCGCCGGTGGGGTCGCGCCTACGCCGCCGAGCTCCGGGCCGGGCTGTGACCGCCGTCGCGCCGCGCTTCGACGCGGTCATCCACCCGCCGCCGCGGCTGCAGATCTGCGGCCTGCTGGCCGCGGTCGAGACCATGGAGTTCGCCGCCGTGCGCGACGCCGTGGGGGTGAGCGACTCGGTGCTCTCCAAGCACGTCAAGCAGCTGGAGGAGGCCGGCTACGTCGCCGTCCGCAAGGCCACCGTGGCCTCCCGGCAGCGGACCAGCCTGGCCCTGACGAAGACCGGCCGGGCGGCCTTCGACGCCCACGTCGCCGAGCTGCGCCGCATCGTCGGCGGGTGACCGGGGTCGCAGGAGCAGAGTGACGGCGTGGGGCGACGGGGACGGCGGCTGCTCGACCGGGCCGCCGTCGTCGTCGCGGGAGCGGGGGCCGGCCTCCTCCTCGACCTGGCGCAGGTGCCCTCCGCCCCGATCTTCGGCGGCCTGGCGGCCGGTCTGGCCCGGGCGCTCCTCGGTCGCACCCCCGAGCGGGTCCCGCGGCCGGTGAACACCGCGGCGCAGGCGGTCGTCGGCGTCTCCGTCGGCTTCCTCGTGCAGCCCTCGACCCTCGGCGCGCTCGCCGAGCACTGGCTGCCCGTCGCGCTGGTCACCCTCGGCACGCTGGCGGTCAGCCTGGTCGCCGGCCAGCTCCTGCGCCTGCAGCGCGGGATCAGCCCCGTGACGGGCGCGTTCTCGATGATCGCCGGCGGCGCGTCGGGCATCACCGCGGTGGCCCGCGACCTGGGGGCCGACGAGCAGGTGGTCGCCGTCCTGCAGTACGTCCGCGTGCTGATCGTCCTGGTCGCCATGCCCGTGGTGGCCACGACCGTCTACGGCGCCTCCGGCGGCAGCGCCGCGCCGGCGCAGGCGGGGGCGGGCTGGCCCACCGGGCTGCTGTTCACGGCCGTCAGCGCCGCCGCCGGCCTGGTGCTCGGCCGCCTCGCGCGCATCCCGGTGGGCTCGCTGCTCGGCCCGATGGCGGTCGCCGCGATCCTCGACCTGACCGGCGGAGCGCAGGGCGCCACCGTGCCCGCCCCGGTGGAGTGGGCGGCCTTCCTCGCCATCGGGCTGCAGGTGGGCCTGGGCTTCACGCGGGAGAGCCTGCGGCTGGTGGGGCGGGCCCTCCTCCCGGCGGTGGCCCTGATCGTCGGCAGCGTCGTCGCCTGCGCCGGGCTGGGGCTGCTGCTGTCCCGGGCGACGGGGGTGGGGCTGCTCGAGGGCTACCTGGCCACGACGCCCGGCGGCCTGTACGCCGTCCTCGCGACGGCGACCGGGAGCGGCGCGGACGCCACCTTCGTCCTCGCCGTCCAGGTCCTGCGGCTGTTCGTGATGCTCTTCTCCGCCCCGCTGCTCGCCCGCCTGCTGCGTCCCCGCGGACCCGGGTAGCGCCGCCCGGACGGGGCACGTGGTCGATCGGACTCCCGCGTCCCCGTGACCCGGCCGCCGCGCGCGCCTACGCTCGTGGGTCCTGGTCCGAGCAGGGGAGGGGTCGAGCTGTCCGAGCACGCGCCGGTGTCCGACGAGGTCGGGGACGACGACGCCGTCCTGCTGTTCGTCGGCGGCCCGCTCGACGGGCGGGTCCAGATCCGCGAGGCGCGGCACGGCGAGCCGCTGCCCACGATCACCCACGTGCACCTGCACGGCGGTCCGAAGGTGGTGCACCGCTACGACCTCGAGTCGTTGACCGCGCAGACCGGCGTCTACCACCTGCGCCAGCGCGCCAACTGACTCACCGCCGGCGCAGCACGTACCCCGTGTAGCCGTAGTCGCCGGGGTGCTCGCGCCGCAGGTCGATCTCGGCCCGGGCAACCGCCAGCGCCGCCGCCGTCCCCTCGTCGGGGTCGGGCCAGCCCTCGATCCGCTCCATCAGCGGGCCGTAGTACTCGTCCTCCCAGTCGGAGTCCGGCAGCAGCAGGGTGGCGACGACGTCGTAGCCGGCGGCCCGGGCCGCGGCGACGGTGGCCGCCTCGTCGCGCATCCCCGGGTAGGCCGACCAGAACTCCCGAGCCGCGGCCGACGGCGTCGACGTCGTCCACCCGACCTCGGTGAGCACCAGGGCGCCGCCGGGGACCAGCAGCCGGCGCCAGGCGCGCAGGGCCGCGTCGACGCCCATGAGGTAGGCCGCGCCCTCGCACCAGAGCAGGTCGAAGGAGCCGTCCGGGTGGGGCAGCGCGTCCATCGAGGCGCGCTCCACGCCGACCGGGAGACCCTGCGCCGCGGCGCGCAGCCGCTCGAGGAACGGCTCGTGCGTGTCGACGGCGGTGACCCGCAGGCCCGCCCCGGCGAGGACGAGGCTCGAGCGGCCCGGCCCGCAGCCGATGTCGAGCGCCCGGTCGCCGGGCAGCGGGCGTGCCATGGCCAGCAGCTCGCGCGTGGTCGCGTCCGAGCCGACGCCCTCGCGGGGCAGGTCGGTGTGCAGGGCCCAGAAGACCTCGGTGGCGTCCACGGCCGCCGACGATGCCGCACGCGGGCGCGGCGGGGAAGCGAGAAACTATCGGCCTGTTGACGTCCTAACGCCATTAGGAGAACACTCGCGGTCGTGACCGGGACCGCCCCGCTCGACCGCCGGCACCGCCGGCGGCAGGAGACGATCGAGCAGGTGCTCGACGTCGCGGCCGAGGTCATGGCCGAGCAGGGGGTCACCGGGCTCACCCTCGGCGAGGTCGCCCGCCGCATGGGCATCCGCCCGCCCTCGCTGTACGTCTACTTCGACGGCAAGCACGCCCTCTACGACGCGCTGTTCGAGCGGGGCTGGCGGCTGCTGCTCGAGGAGGTCGACGGCGTCGTCGCGGGTTTCGGTGACGGCCACCTCGCCCGGCTGGTGCACGTGCACGCCGAGGCGTTCGTGCGCTGGGCGGTCGGTCACCCCGCCTACGCGCCGCTGATGTTCTGGCGGCCGGTGCCCGGCTTCGTCCCCAGCGAGCGCGCCTACGCCCCCGCCGTCGCGCTCGCGGCCGCGGGCCGGCGGCGGATGGCCGACCTCCGCGCGGCCGGCGTGGTCGCCGCCGACGCCGACGTCGACCTGCTGTTCCGCACCTGGACGTCGGTGATCACCGGCGTCATCACCCAGCAGCTGGCCAACGCGCCCGGTGAGCCGTTCGAGACCGGCACGTTCACCTCCACGCTGCCCGACCTGGTGGCCATGTGGCTGGCCCACCACGGCGCCCCCTCTCCCCGCTCCTGACCCCTCCGCGGAGGACCGCGATGACCGCGAGCACGAGCACCCGCCCCGCCCCCCGCTCCGCCGTCCTCGCCCGGGAGGAGGCCCTGCGGCTGGCCGCCGGCGAGTACGGCCGGTTCGCCGCGCAGCTGCGCCGGCTCCGGCCCGGCGACTGGGCGCGGCCGACCGAGTGCCCCGCCTGGGACGTCCGGCAGATGGCCGCGCACGTGCTCGGGATGGCCGAGATGGTGGCGTCGCTGCGCGAGACCGTGCGGCAGAACGTGCTCACCGCCCGGGCCGGCGGCGGCATCGACGCGCTCACCGGCCTGCAGGTGCGCGAGCGCGACCACCTGTCGCCGGCCGAGGTCCTGGCGCGGTTCGAGGCCGTCATCCCGCGGGCGGTCCGCGGCCGGCGCCGGCTGTCGCGGGTGCTCGGGCGGCTGCCCCTCCCCGAGGACCAGGTCGTCGGCGACGCCACCGAGCGCTGGCGCTTCGGCTTCCTCGTCGACGTCGTCCTCACCCGCGACACGTGGATGCACCGGGTGGACGTCGCCCGGGCGACCGGGCGCGAGCCGGAGCTCACGCCCGCGCACGACGGCGTCCTCGTCGCCGACGTGGTGCGCGAGTGGGCCGACCGGCACGGTCGGCCGTACCGGCTGCGGCTGACCGGCCCGGCGAGCGGGGAGTGGTCCGCCGGTGCCGACGGCGAGGAGATCGAGGCCGACGCCGTGGAGTTCTGCCGGGCGCTCTCCGGCCGGGGCGCCGGGCCCGGTCTGCTGGCCCAGCAGGTCCCCTTCTGACGTCACCAGCCCTGGGCGCGCCGCGCCTCCTCGACGACCCGCTCGAAGCGGGCGCGGTCGAGCGCCGCGCCCTCCCGGCGGACGCCGGAGACCTCCAGCACCAGCAGGCGGTCCAGCCGCACCTCGCTGGGGCGGCCGCGGGGGTCCCAGGGGCCGGTGCCGATGTCGGTCCAGTACCGGCCGTGGCGGGCCTCGTCGGCGGCGTCGCGGTCGTGGTCCTGGCTGCTCAGCTGCAGGCCGAGCAGGTCGGACCCCCGCCGGCCGATCACGAGCACGGGCCGGTCCTTGCCGCGGCCGTCGCCCTCGTCGAACGGCACCCAGGCCCACACCACCTCGCCCGGGTCCGGCGCGCCGTCCGGGCGCGGCCGCCAGCCGATCTCGTCGCCGGGGGCCGGGCCGCGCTCCACCGACCGGGGCGGGCGCCGCCCCGGCGCGCGGCCGACGACCGTGCGGACGAGCCGGGCCAGGCGCCGTGCGGAAGCCATGCGCCCACCGTACGGAGGGCGGGGCGGGCGCCCGCCGAGAAGGCGCTCCGTGCACGGCGGGACAGCGTGTCCCCTCGGATGTCGTGCACGGATCGCCTCCTCGACCCCGCGCCGGCCGCCGCCGGTCGTCACACGAGACTCAGCTCTCACTCCGGCACCAATTGGTTCCGAGATGGGTTCGACGTGCCGATACGGGGGCACCATCACTGGCACGGGGTGCTGTTGACCGGCTCCCCGGGAGAGGGGGGCTCCCATGAACTCGGCCGAACCCGTGCGCCCTGCTGCCCCGCGTGCCCGCGAGGTGAAGGCGAGCGTCCTCGCCGCCTTCCAGCTCGTGGAGGACGCCCGCTACCTCGGCAGCGAACGCCGGACCAGGCAGGAACGCGCACGCCTCCTGGCCGAGCGGACCGTCGCCTACCGCAAGCTGGCCCGGGACCTCAAGGCCAGCTGAGCGCCGCGCGGGACCCCGGCAGGGGCGCCGTCCTCGGGCGCCGTCCTCGGGCGCCGTCGTCAGGCGCCGTCGTCAAGCGCCGTCGTCAGGCCACGCAGAACTCGTTGCCCTCCGGGTCGGCGAGCGTGGCCCACGCGTGCGGACCCTGCGACCCGCGGTGCAGCTCGGTGGCGCCCGCGGCCACCAGCCGGGCGATCTCGGCCTCGCGCCGCTCGTCGCCCACCCGCAGGTCGAGGTGCACCCGGTTCTTGACCGTCTTGGCCTCGGGCACCAGCTGGAAGAGCACCCGCGGCCGGCCCGGGTCGGGCGAGGTGATCGCCGCCCCCTCCCGCCACACCAGCGCGCCGCGGTGGGTGGTGGTGTCGGCCTCGGTGGCGTGGCCCGCCTCGACCATGCGGCGGATGAACGCCTCGTCCTGCGGCTCCACCTGCCAGCCGAGCGCCTCGGCCCACCAGTCGGCCAGCTCGTGCGGGCGGGCGCAGTCGATCACCACCTGGAAGTCGGTCGCCATGCCGCGCACCCTAGGCGGCGCCACCGACAGCGCTCACAGCTCCCGGGACAGCGCCGCCCGCATCGCCGGGGTGTCGAGCAGGGGCATGGAGTCGTCGGCGCAGTGGTCGCGCAGCACCTGGCTGAACGTGGGGAACACCGACCGCTCGACCCGCCGCTGCGGGTCCCACAGCCCCGCCCGCATCACCGCCTTGGCGCACTGGAAGTACGCCGAGCGGACCTCGACGACCAGCGCCGAGCGCGGCGCCCGGCCGAACTCGGTGAGGTCGAGGTCCAGGTCCTCGGCCGCGACGAGCGAGCCCGCGCCGTAGACCCGCAGCGACTCGTCGATGCCGGGCACGAGGAACATCAGCGCCAGGCGCGGGTCCGCCGCCACGTTGCGCAGGCTCTCCACGCGGTTGTTGCCGGGCCGGTCGGGCAGCACCAGCCGCCGGTCGTCGAGCACGCGCACGAACCCGGGGTCACCGCCGCGGGGGGAGACCTCGGGCCAGCCGTCGGCGTCGGTGGTCGCCAGGGTGACGAAGGGGGACAGCGCGATGAAGGCGCGGCAGTGCTCGTCGAGCACCCCGATCTCCTTGTCCAGCGCCTTCGGGTGCGGAGGGGAGTAGCTCGCGAGCACGTCCGGGCCGGTCTGCACCAGGGAGACGCTAGCGTCGGCGACCGTGCCCGCGTCCTGGAGCTCCGCCGTCCGCTACGTCGAGTGCGACCAGCAGGGGGTCGTCTTCAACGGCCACTACCTCACCTGGGCCGACGAGGCCTCCAACGCCTGGTGGGAGTCGACGCGCCTGCCCTGGTCGCAGGTCGTGCGGTCGTCGGGCGAGCCGTTCGTCAAGGCCAGCACGCTGGAGTGGTCGTCGTCGGCCCGCTGGGGTGACACCGTCACCGTCGACGCCGCGACCGAGAAGGTGAGCCGCACCAGCGTGACCGTGCGGTTCACCGTCCGGGTGGGCGAGCGGGTGTGCTGCGTCGTCCGCAACACCTACGTCTGGGTCGAGGACGGCGCCGCGGCCCCCTGGCCCGACGACATCCGCGCCGGCCTGACCGCGAGCGTCTAGCGGCCGGCGCCGGGCGGCAGCAGCGGCAGGTCGGCGGGGGCGCCGTCCTCGACCAGCCGCCACAGCGCGTCCGTGTCGGCGTGCTCGGCCACCAGGTCGCCGAGCCGGTCCAGCCGCGCCTCGCGGACCGCGGCGAAGTCGGTGTCCGGCGCGGGCACGAAGCGCCGGCCGGCCAGCCGCGCGACCTCGGCGAGGAAGGCCCGGCGGAAGCCGTCGTTCTCCAGCGCGCCGTGCCAGGTCGTGCCGAACACCGCGCCGGCGCGGGCCCCGTCGAGGAAGGGCTCGGCGGCGTCGTCGACGGTGACCACGCCGTGGTGGATCTCGTAGCCGTGCACCGCCTCGCCGAAGGCCGTGCCCGAGGGGCGGCCGAGGGTCTTCTCCGGCGCGAACCGCACGTCGGCGGGCAGCAGGCCCAGGCCCGGCACCGTGCCGGCCCGCGACTCGACGTCGTCGGTGATCGTCCGGGTGAGCATCTGGTGGCCGCCGCAGATGCCGAGCACGGGGGCGCCGGCCGCCGCCTGCCGCAGCACCGCGTCGGCCAGGCCCGACGCGCGCAGCCAGGCGAGGTCGGCGACGGTGGAGCGCGTGCCGGGCAGGACGACGAGGTCGGCGTCGGCCAGCTCCTCGGGCCGGGTGGCGTAGCGGACCAGCACGCCCGGCTCGGCGGCCAGCGCGTCGAGGTCGGTGAAGTTGGACAGCCGCGGCAGCCGGGCCACCGAGACCCGCAGCACCTCCTCGCCGCGCGGCGGGCCGGCCGGCTGGGCGGCCGCGCCCACGCCGAGGGAGTCCTCGACGTCGAGGTCCAGCCCGGCCGCCCACGGCAGCACGCCGAGGGTGGGGCGGCCGGTGAGCTCGCGCAGCGACGCCAGCCCCGGCTCCAGCAGCCGGACGTCGCCCCGGAACTTGTTCACCAGGAAGCCGGCGACCAGCCGCTGGTCGGCCGGGGGCATGAGCGCGACCGTGCCGTAGAGCGCGGGGAACAGCCCGCCGCGGTCGATGTCGCCGACCACCACGACCGGCAGCCGCGCGGCCGTGGCCAGCCCCATGTTGGCGATGTCGTCCTCGCGCAGGTTGATCTCGGTGGGGGAGCCGGCGCCCTCGCAGACGACGACGTCGAACCGGGAGCGCAGGTCGGCCAGGCAGCCCAGGACCGTCTCCAGCAGCCCCGCCTTCATCGGCCGGTAGGACAGCGCGGTGACGTCGGCGACCGGCCGGCCGAGGACGACGACCTGGCTCGAGTTCTCGCCCCCGGGCTTGAGCAGCACCGGGTTCATCGCCGCCTCGGGCGCGACCCGCGCGGCGGCGGCCTGCACCACCTGCGCCCGGCCGATCTCGGCGCCGTCCGCGGTGACCATGGAGTTGTTGCTCATGTTCTGCGCCTTGAACGGCGCCACCGAGACGCCCTGGCGCACCAGCCAGCGGCAGATCCCGGCGGTGACGACGGACTTGCCCGCGTCCGACGTCGTCCCGGCGACGAGCAGCGCGCCGCCGGTCGTCGCCCGGCCGCCCCGCCGGGTCACGCCGCCGGTTCCGACGGGCTGCCCCACCCGGCCTTCTCCTGCCCGGACAGGTCGGCGATGGCGTGCATGATGCGGTCGGTGACCACCCGGCGGGCGCGGCCGTTGCCGGCCATCCCCTTCTGCTCGGGGAAGGTGAGCGGCTCGCCGAAGGTCACCGAGATCCGGCGCGGCCGCGGCCAGCGGGCGCCCACCGGCTGCACCTTCTCCGTGCCGGCGACGGCCACCGGCACCACGGGGCAGTCGGCGGTGAGCGCCAGCCACGCCACGCCGGTCTTGCCCCGGGCCAGCCGGCCGTCGCGGGAGCGGGTGCCCTCGGGGTAGATGCCGAAGCCCTCGCCCGCCCGCAGCACCGACAGCGCGGTGTCCAGCGCCGCCTGCGCGGCCCGGTGGGTCTCCCGCTCCACCGGCAGCGCCCCGAGGGCGCTGAACAGCGTGCGCGAGAACCAGCCGGTCACCCCCGTGCCGGTGAAGTACTCGGCCTTGGCCAGGTAGTGCACCTTGCGGGGGGCGACCGTCGGGATCGCGATGCTGTCGATGAACGACAGGTGGTTGCTGGCCAGGATCACCGGTCCGGTCAGGGGCACGTGCTCCCGACCGGTGACGTGCGGCCGGAACAGCAACCAGAACAGCGGCCGGACGACGAACCGGGCCAGGATGTAGAACACGCGGCGCTCTCCTCCTCGAAAGGCGGCGCGCGCATTCTCGCGGACGGCCCCCGACCCTCCCGACGGCGGGCCGGTGCTCCTACCCGGTGCGGTGCGCCGGTGGGCAGGCGTCGCGCAGGATCGCCTGGATGTCGTCGGGCAGCGGCCCGCGGCCGGCCGCCGAGTCGGTGAGCGCGGCGGCGACCTCGCGCACCTTGCGGTGCGTGTGGCTCGACATGTGCGCCAGCAGGTCGAACGCCACCTGCTCGCCGCAGCCGGTGAGCAGCATGAGGATGCCCTTGGCCTGCTCGATCGTGGCCCGGCTGGCCATGGCCTGGCGCAGCTGGCTCACCTCCAGCTGCAGCGCGGCGACGGCGTCGTCGTCGCCGCCGGACCGGGTGGGGGTGATGTCGACGCACATCCCCTCGACCGCGGTCACGCCCCCGTCGGGGTCCCGGTGCGGCTCACCGACGACGGTGACCAGGCGGTGCGCGCCGTCGCGGGCCTGCACCCGGGTCACCAGGGCGAACGGGGAGCCCGTGGAGGCGCGGGTGAGCGCGGCCAGGGTGCGGGCGCGGTCGTCGCGGTGCTGGCACTGCAGCAGCGCGTCGGCGCAGGGGCGGACCCCCTGCGGGGGCAGGCCGAGCAGCTCGTACATCTCCGGCGCCCACCACCAGGTGGTGGTGCGCAGGTCGATGCGGAAGCGGGCCGCCCGACCCGGCGCCGCGGCGACCGGGGTGGGCGGAGGGGGAGCCGGGACCGACGCGGGGCGGCCGTGGGAAGAGCCGGCGGTGGGGTGCCGACCGGTGCGGTGCGAAACGGTGGCCGGAGAGACCATCTCGGGATACTCCCTGTTCAGAGGCGCGCCGGGCGACGCCGACGGGACCGGGGGGCCGTGTGCTCGACACTCCGCGTGTCCGCCGGCCCGAGGGCCGGCCGCTCCGATGACAGGACGCTACGTGCCGTTGCGCGGCCCCGCCAGCGGAGTGCGCGTGCCGCGCCGGACGAGCAACCGGACGGCTACGGCGGCGGCCGCGGCCGAGGTCCAGACCGCCCTCGACAGCCGCACGGCGCGGCCGATGTCGGCGGCCGCCGGGGCCCGGCCCGAGCCGAGCACCGGCCGCTGCTCGACCCGGCCGCCGTAGAGGTTGCGCCCGCCGAGCCGCAGCCCCAGGGCGCCGGCTGCGGCCGCCTCGCACCGCCCCGCGTTCGGGCTGGGGTGCGCGGCGCCGTCCCGCAGCCAGGTGCGCAGCGCCCCGGCCGCCGACCCCCCGGTCAGCGGGGCGCAGGCGACGGTGAGCGCTGCGGTGAGCCGGGCGGGCAGCCAGCCGAGGACGTCGTCGGTGCGGGCGGCGGCCCAGCCGAAGCGCGCGTACCGGGCGGAGCGGTGGCCGACCATCGCGTCGAGGGTGTTCGCCGCACGGTGGGCCAGCAGCCCGGGCAGCCCCGCGACCGCACCCCAGACCAGCGGGCCGACCGCGGCGTCGGCGGTGTTCTCGGCGACCGACTCGATCGTGGCGCGGGCCAGCTCGGGCTCGTCGAGGTCGCGCGGGTCGCGGCCGGCGAGGGTGGGCAGGGCGGCGCGGGCGGCGGGCAGGTCGCCGGCGGCCAGCGCGTGCTCGAGGACGCCGGCGGCGCGGCCGAGGGAGGTGCCGCCGAGCACGGTCCACGTGACGGCCGCGGTCACCAGGGCACGCGCTGCCGGGCGGCGGCGGGTCGCCCGGTCCAGGGCGAGACCGAGCGCGGCGGAGGCGGCCACGAGCCCGCCGGCGTACGCGGCCCCGCTCGCCCGGTCGTCGCGCCACGCCCGCCGCTCCAGCGCCAGCGCCAGCCGGCCGAACCCGGCCACCGGGTGCCACCGCCGGGGGTCGGCGAGCAGCAGGTCGGCCGCGGCGCCCAGCGCCAGCCCGGCGGCGATCGGATCTCCCACGGCGCACATCGTGCCGACCGCTCCCCGCGGCGGCGTCCCTAGGATCGGCGGACATGCGCCTGCCCGGCCGTTACGACGGCACCGCCCGGCCGATCGTGACCTACGGCGGCAACCCGGTCCTGCACCGGCCGTGCGCCCCGGTGGCCGTGTTCGACGAGGCGCTGCGGCGGCTCGTGCTCGACATGTTCGCGAGCATGCACGCCGCCGACGGCGTGGGGCTGGCCGCCAACCAGATCGGCGTCGACGCGCGCGTCTTCGTCATCGACTGCCCCGACGCCGAGGGCGAGGACGTCGTCGGCTACGTCGTCAACCCCGTGCTCTCGCTGCCCGGCCCGGTCGGCGACGAGCCGGCCGAGGAGGTCACCGAGGAGGGCTGCCTGTCGGTGCCCGGCCCCTACGCCGAGCTGCCGCGCGCCTTCCGCGCCCGCGTGGACGGCGTCGACGTGAAGGGCCGCCCGGTGACGATCGAGGCGACCGGCATGGCCGCGCGCTGCCTCCAGCACGAGGTGGACCACCTCGACGGCACCGTCTACGTCGACCGCCTGCCGGAGGAGCTGCGCGAGCGGCTGCTGGCCGAGGCGGCGGGGCCGGAGGGGGAGCTGCCCGCGTGAGGCCGGTCGAGGGAGCGCCGCAGCCGGGGACGAGCGGGACCGCCGTCGCCCGGGAGGGCGGGAGCGACGCGGGAACCGCTCCGGGGTCCCCGCCGGTCGTGGTGGTGGGCATCGGCGCGGACGGCTGGGAGGGCCTGGCGCCGACCTCCCGCGCCGAGGTGGAGCGCGCCGAGGTGCTCATGGGCAGCGGCCGCCAGCTCGACCTGGTGCCGGGGTCGGTGACCGCCGAGCGGGTGCGGTGGCCCTCGCCGATGACCGAGGCCCTGCCCGGCCTGGTCGAGCAGCACGCCGGGCGCGCCGTCGTCGTCCTGGCCAGCGGCGACCCGATGCTGTCGGGGATCGGCACCACCCTGACCCGGCTGCTGGGGCCCGGGAGGGTGCGGGTGCTGCCGGCGCCGTCGTCGGTGTCGCTGGCCTGCGCCCGGCTCGGCTGGGCGGTGGAGGACACCGAGGTGGTCAGCCTCGTCGGCCGGCCGGTCGAGCTGCTGCACCCGCACGTGCAGCCGGGCCGGCGGCTGCTGGTCCTGGGGTCCGACGGCGGCACCCCGGCCGAGGTGGCCGCGCTGCTCTCCGCCCGCGGCTACGGCCAGAGCCGGCTCACCGTGCTCGGCGGCCTGGGCGGCCCCGACGAGGAGGTGCGCACCGGCACGGCGGCCACCTGGTCGCAGCCGGCGCCGGCGCTGGTCGTGACGGCGGTGGAGTGCCGCGCCGAGCGGGGCACCGTGCCGCTGCCCACCACCCCCGGGCTGCCGGACGGCGCCTACGAGTCCGACGGGCAGCTGACGAAGTCGGAGGTGCGGGCGATCACGCTGGCGCGGCTGGCCGCCGTGCCGGGGCAGCTGCTCTGGGACGTCGGCGCCGGCTCGGGGTCCATCGGCATCGAGTGGATGCGGGCCCACCCGACCTGCCGCGCCGTCGCGGTCGAGGCGGCGCAGGAGCGCGCGGAGCGGATCGTGCGCAACGCCACCCGGCTCGGCGTGCCCTACCTGCGTGTGGTGCACGGGCACGCCCCCGAGGTGCTCCCGCGGCTGCCCGCGCCGGACGCCGTCTTCATCGGCGGCGGGCTCACCACCCCGCTGCTGCTCGACGCGTGCTGGGACGCGCTGCCGGTGGGCGGCCGGCTGGTGGCGAACGCGGTCACCGTCGAGAGCGAGGCCGTGCTGGGCTCGTGGCACGCGCGGGTCGGCGGCGACCTGGTGCGCGTGGAGGTGCAGCGCGCCGAGCCGGTGGGGTCCTTCACCGGCTGGAAGCCCGCGATGCCGGTGACGATCTGGTCGGTCGTCAAGGCATGACCGTCTTCTTCATCGGGGCGGGGCCGGGGGCGGCCGACCTGGTCACCGTGCGGGCGGCGCGGATCATCGCGACCGCCCCCGTCTGCCTCTACGCCGGGGCGCTGGTGCCGCGGGAGCTGCTCGACAGCGCCCCGCGCGGGGCCCGGCTGGTCGACACCGCCGACCTCGACCTGGACCGGATCACCGCCGAGCTGGTGGCGGCGCACGAGGCCGGGCTGGACGTGGCCCGCCTGCACTCCGGCGACCCGTCGGTCTACAGCGCGATGGCCGAGCAGATGCGCCGCCTCGACGCCGCGGGGGTGCCCTACGACGTCGTCCCCGGGGTGCCGGCGTTCGCCGCCGCCGCGGCCGCGCTGAAGCGGGAGCTGACCGTGCCGGGGGTGGGGCAGACCGTCGTCCTCACCCGGACGTCGGCGCGCTCCACGCCGATGCCGCCGGGGGAGCAGCTGGCCGCCTACGCGGCGACCGGCGCCACGCTCGTGCTGCACCTGGCGGTGCAGCGGCTGCGGGAGCTGGTCCCCGAGCTCGTCCCGCACTACGGCCAGGACGGCCCGGTCGCCGTCGTCGCCCGCGCCAGCCGGGACGACGAGCTGGTGCTGCGCGGCACGCTCGCCGACATCGCCGATCGGGTGGAGGACGCCGGCGTGACGCGGACGGCGGTGGTGGTCGTCGGCCCGGTGCTCACCGCGGCCCAGTTCCCCGACAGCCACCTCTACTCGACGACCCGCCCTCGGTAGCGGGGTGGGGTCCGTGAGGGGCGCGCCGACGAGTCCCCTGCGGTCAGGCGCGGCCGACGATCGTGCCCGCCCGGTCGATCACCACGACGTCCACCTCGACGGGGGCGCCGCGCAGCACGCCGAGCGCGGTCGCGCGGGCGCCGGCGGCCACGAGGTCGCCCAGCGGCAGCCCGGCGGCGGTGCACTGCTGCAGCGCGTCCAGCGCGGTGTTGGCGCCCCGCACGCCCGCGACCAGCTCCGGCGGCCCCCCGGCCTCCTGCACGCGCCGCGCCAGCGACTCGAACGACACCTGCGAGCGCCCGGAGTGCAGGTCGAGGTGGCCGTCGGCGAGCTTGGCCAGCTTCCCGATGCCGCCGGCGATCGTCAGCCGCGGCACCGGGTGGCGGCGCAGGTACTTCAGCACCGCGCCGGCGAAGTCCCCCATGTCGAGCAGCGCGTCCTCGGGCAGGCCGTGCAGCTCGGTGACCACCCGCTCGCTGGTCGACCCGGTGCAGCCGGCGACGTGGGTGTGCCCGGCCGCCCGCGCGACGTCGATGCCGCGGCGGATCGAGTCGATCCACGACGAGCAGGAGTACGGGACGACGACGCCGGTCGTGCCGAGGATCGACAGCCCGCCGAGGATGCCCAGCCGCGGGTTCCAGGTGCGGCGGGCCAGCTCCTCGCCGTTCTCCACCGAGACCTCGACGACGACGTCGCCGGTGCCGCCGTGCCGCGCGGCGACCGCGGCCACGTGCTCGGCGATGAACCTCCGCGGCATCGGGTTGATCGCCGGCTCGCCCACGGCCAGGGGCAGCCCGGGCTTGGTCACCGTGCCCACGCCGGGGCCGGCGCGGAAGGTGACCCCGGTGCCCGGCTCCCCGGCGGTGACGGTGACCGAGACGAGGGCCCCGTGGGTGATGTCGGGGTCGTCGCCGGCGTCCTTGACCACGCCGGCGGTGGCCGCGCCGTCGCCCAGCGACTCCGTGGCCAGCGCGAACGACGGGTGCTTGCCACGGGGCAGGTGGATCTGCACGGGATCGGGGAACTCGCCGGTGAGCAGCGCGGTGTACGCGGCGGTGGCGGCGGCGGTCGCGCACGCGCCCGTCGTCCACCCGTACCGCAGCCCGCTGCCACCGTCCCGACCCACGGCACGAGCATGCACGGAGGTGTGCGATGAGCGACCGGGTGCTCCTTCTCGGCGGCACGGGGGAGGCCCGCCGGCTCGCGGAGGCGCTGACGGCGGCCGGGGTGGACGTGGTCAGCTCGCTGGCCGGCCGCACCGCCGATCCGCTGCTGCCGCCCGGCGAGGTGCGCATCGGCGGCTTCGGCGGCGCCGAGGGGCTGGCGGAGTGGCTGCGGGCCTCGCCGGTGCGGGCGGTGGTCGACGCCACCCACCCGTTCGCGACGGCCATCACCCAGCACGCGGCGCGCGCGGCCACCGCCACCGGCACGCCGTACCTGCGGCTGCAGCGCCCCGGCTGGCGCCCGCGACCGGGTGACGACTGGCGCGAGGTGGGCTCGCTGGAGGAGGCGGCCGAGGCGGTCGCCGGCTTCCGGCACGTGTTCCTGACGACCGGCCGCACCGGCCTGGGCGCCTTCGCCGGCCTGACCCAGGAGGTGCTGGTCCGCTCGGTCGACCCGCCGGAGCCGCCGCTGCCCCCGCGCACCACCCTGGTCCTCGAGCGCGGCCCGTTCAGCGTCGAGGACGAGCTGGCCCTGATGCGCGAGCACGGGGTCGACGTCGTCGTCACCAAGGACTCCGGCGGCCACCTGACCGAGGCGAAGCTGGCCGCCGCGCGGGAGCTCGGCATCCCGGTGGTCGTGGTCCGCCGCCCGCCGCTGCCGCCGGGGGTGGCGGTGGTGGCGACCGTCGAGGAGGCGGTGGCCTGGCTGGGCCGCGCCGGTGTCAGGCCCGGCGGAACGCCCTGACGGTGAGCCACACGGTGCCGACGGTCAGCACCATCGCCCCGGGCACGTGGGCCACCATGTTGCCGGCGGAGCCGAGGCCGGCCTGCGCGAAGGTGGCCAGGAAGACCAGCCCGGCGAGCGCGACCGGCCACACCGGCCCCCGGGAGCGCCGCCAGTCCAGCGCGGTGGCCGCCAGCAGCAGGGCGGTGGTCACGTGCAGCGCGATCGCCCCGCCGCCGTGCGCCCCCAGGGCGTCCTCGCCGCCGATCAGCCGGCCGGCCGTGAGGAACTGCCAGAGGAGCGCGAGCAGGGCCAGCACCGCCGCGGCCTGCAGCAGCCGCGTGGAGGTGGTGGTGGCCGGCGCGGCGTGGGAGGTGCGGGTCATCTCGGCGGTCCTCCAGGAGGAAGCGGCGTGCCCGGGTCGTTGAAGGTTCATGGAAGCAGCTCGCGCGGCGCGGGGGAAGGGGGCGGGCGCCCCCTGATCAGGGGACGGCTGGTGCTCTTCGACCTCGACGGCACGCTCGTGGACTCGACCCCCGGCATCTGGGCGTCGGTCCGCGTCGCGGCCGCGCGGCTCGGCCTGCCGGCGCCGACGGCCGAGCAGCTCACCCAGATGGTCGGTCCGCCGCTGCAGGACGGCTTCGCCACGGTCCTGCGCGTGCCGCTGCCCGACGTCCCGCGCGCCGTCGCCGCCTACCGGGCGCACTACGCCGCCGGCGCGCTGCTCGACGTCCACCTCTACGACGGGATCCCCGAGCTGCTCGGCGAGCTGGCGTCGGCCGGGGCCACGCTCGCCGTCGCCACCAGCAAGCCGGAGCCGTTCGCCGTCCGCGTGCTGGAGCACACGCGGTTGCTGCCGTTCTTCGCCTCGGTGCACGGGGCGACGCTCGACGGCGCCGTGCGGCACAAGGACCAGGTGGTCGCCGCGGCGCTCGCCGCCCACCCCGGCGGCGAGCGGCCGGTGCTGGTCGGCGACCGGGCGCACGACGTGCTCGGCGCGGCCGCGCACGGGCTGCCCTGCATCGGCGCCGGCTGGGGCCCGGCGCCGCCGGGGGAGCTGGAGCGGGCGGGCGCCGCCGTCGTCGTCCGGACCCCGGGGGAGGTGCCGGCCGCGCTGTCCCACGGGTGATCCCGGCCCGTCGCGGGCAGGTATGCCGCCGTGAGCACCCCGGCGCTGCGGCTGCCCGACGCCCTGCAGCTACTCCGCGACCGGCTGGCCGCCGCGCCGCTGGACCTCGAGGTCCCCGGCGCCGGGGCGGCCCGCCGGTCGGCCCGCGCGGTCGTCGACCAGGTCGACGACTACCTGCTGCCCCGGCTGCGCGACCTCGACGCGCCGCTGCTGGCGGTGGTCGGCGGCTCGACCGGCGCGGGCAAGTCCACGCTGGTGAACAGCCTGCTGGGCGAGGAGGTGACGACCGCCGGCGTGCTGCGGCCGACGACGCGGGCGCCGGTGCTGGTCTGCGCGCCGGCCGACCGCGCCGCGTTCGCCGGCGACCGCGTGCTGCCCGGCCTGGCCCGCACCACCGGGGACGGCGGGGCGACCAGCGGGCTGCGCCTGGTGGTGAGCGACCGACTGCCGCCGGGGCTGGCGGTGCTCGACGCCCCCGACGTCGACTCGGTGGTCGAGTCGAACCGCGAGCTGGCCGGGCAGCTGCTCGCGGCCGCGGACCTGTGGGTGTTCGTGACGACGGCGGCCCGCTACGCCGACGCGGTGCCGTGGGACGTGCTGCGCACCGCGCAGGAGCGGGGGACGGCGCTGGCGGTGGTGCTCGACCGCGTGCCCCCCGAGGCGGTCGGCGAGGTGGCCGGCGACCTGGCCGGGATGCTGCAGCGGGCGGGGCTCGGCGGGGCGCGGCTGTTCGTCGTGGAGGAGCGGCCGCTGGCCGACGGCCGGCTCCCCGAGGACCAGGTCGGCCCGCTGCGGGCGTGGCTGCACGGCCTCGCCGCCGACCAGGAGGAGCGGGCGGCCGTGGTGCGGCAGACGCTGGCCGGGGCGCTGGACAGCCTCGGCGCGCGGGTGGCCGGGGTGGTCGCCGCGGTGGAGGGTCAGGCGGTCGCCGCCGACGCGCTCCGCGGCACCGCCGAGGCGGCCTACACCCGGGCGTGCACCGAGGTGTCCGACGGCGTGGGGAACGGCAGCCTGCTGCGCGGTGAGGTGCTGGCCCGGTGGCAGGAGTTCGTCGGCACCGGGGAGTGGATGCGCAGCCTGCAGGGGCAGGTGGGCCGGCTGCGCGACCGGGTCACGGCGGCCCTCACCGGCCGCCCCGCGCCGGGGACCCGGCTGCACCAGGCGCTGGAGTCGGGGGTGGAGGTGCTGCTGCGCGACGCGGCCGACGAGGCCGCGGAGCGGACGGTCACCGCCTGGCGCGGCGCGGCCGGCGGCGCGGAGCTGCTGGGCGAGCGCACCCACGAGCTGGAGCGGGCCTCGCCGGGGTTCGACCGCACCGCCGCGGGCGAGGTGCGCGAGTGGCAGGGGGCCGTGCTGGACCTGGTGCGGGAGCAGGGGGCGGACAAGCGGTCCCGCGCCCGGGTGCTGTCGTGGGGGGTCAACGGCGCCGGCGCCGTCGTGATGGTGGCGGTGTTCGCGCAGACCGGCGGGCTGACCGGCGGCGAGGTGGCCGTGGCCGGCGGCACCACCGCGGTGGGGCAGCGGGTGCTGGAGGCCGTCTTCGGCGACGCGGCGGTGCGGGAGCTCGCCGCCCGCGCCCGCGAGGACCTCGAGCACCGCGCGAACCGGTTGCTCACCGAGGAGCGGCAGCGCTTCGACCTCCTGGTCGACGCCGCCGCGCCGCCGCCGGGCAGCGCCGAGGGCCTGCGGGCCGCGGCCGCCGCGCTCGCGGCCGCCCGGCAGGAGCGCCCGTGAGCAGGAGGACCTCCCTGGGGGATCGGCTGGCGGCGTTGCGGGAGGCCGTCGAGGCAGCCGAGGGCCGCCTGGAGGTGCCCGAGGTCGCCCGCGCCCGGGCGCTGCTGGCCAAGGCCGGCGCCCGCGAGGCCCTCGGCAGCGCCACGGTGGTCGCCCTCGCCGGCGCCACCGGCAGCGGCAAGTCCACCCTCTTCAACGCGCTCTCCGGCGCGGAGGTGAGCACGCCCGGGGTCCGCCGGCCCACCACGGGGGTCGCGCACGCCTCGGTGTGGGGCGCCGACGACGACGCCGACCGGCTGCTCGACTGGCTGCAGGTGCCGCGGCGGCACCGGGTGACGCCGCCCGAGCCCGGCCTCGACGGCCTGGTCCTGCTCGACCTGCCCGACCACGACAGCGTGCGGCTGGAGCACCGGCTCGAGGTGGACCGCCTGGTGGAGCTGGTCGACGTCCTGGTGTGGGTGCTCGACCCGCAGAAGTACGCCGACGCGGCCGTGCACGGCCGCTACCTGGCCCCGATGGCCGGCCACGCCGGGGTGCTGGTCGTGGTGCTCAACCAGGTCGACCGGCTCGACGAGCCGTCCGCCCGCGCCTGCCTGGCCGACCTGCGGCGGCTGCTGGACGGCGAGGGCCTCTCCGCCACCCCCGTGGTGCCGACGTCGGCGCGCACCGGCGAGGGCCTCGACGTGCTGCGGGCCGAGCTGGCCCGCCGCGTGGCCCGGCGGCAGGCGGCCACCGAGCGGCTGGCCGCCGACGTCCGCGCGGCGGCCGGGGAGCTGGCGCAGCACTGCCCGCCCGGCGACCGCCGGCCGGCGCGGGTCGCGGCCGACGGGCTGACCGGGGCGCTCGCCGACGCGGCCGGCGTCCCGGTGGTCGAGGCGGCGGTCGAGCGCGCGGCGCGGCGGGAGGGCACCGCGCGCACCGGCTGGCCCCTGCTGCGCTGGACCCGGCGGCTGCGCCCCGACCCGCTGCGCCGGCTGCACCTGGGCGACGAGCGGGCCCGCACGTCGCTGCCCGCCCCGGGCGCGGTGCAGCAGGCCGCGCTGGCCGCCGCGCTGCGCCAGGCGCGCACCTCCGCCGCCGACGGGTTGCCGCAGGCGTGGCGCGACGAGGTGCGGCGCACCGCGGAGCGCGCCGAGGGCGGCCTGGCCGACCGGCTCGACCGGGCCGTCGCCGGCGCCGACCTCGGCCCCGACCGGGTGCCGCTGTGGCAGCGGGCGGTGGGCGGGCTGCAGTGGCTGCTGCTGGCCGTCGCGCTGGTCGGCGCGCTGTGGCTGCTCGTCCTCGCCGTCCTGGGGTGGCTGCAGCTGGACGACGTCGTGCCGCTGCCCCGGGTCCAGGGCTTCCCCCTGCCCACGCTGCTGCTGCTCGGCGGGCTGCTCGCCGGCGTCCTGCTGGCACTGCTGGCCCGCCCGTTCGTGGCCGCCGGCGCCCGGCGCCGCCGGCGGCGGGCCCGGGCACGGCTGACCGCGCGGGTGGGGGAGGTGGCCGAGGAGTCGGTGCTGGCGCCCCTCGAGGGCACCCTCGCCGACGCGCGGGCGTTCTGCGCCGCCGTCGACCGGGCCGGGCGCTGACCGGCGCGGATGTGTGGACGCCCAGGTCAGCTGGGCAGTGGGCGGTCATGACCGAGACCGCGTCGCTCCGTGCCCTCGCCCTGGTGTGCAGCCTCAAGCCGTCCCCGGAGCCGTCCAGCAGCCAGAAGCTCGCCCAGGAGGTGCTCGACGCCCTCGCGGAGCAGGGGGTGTCGGGCGAGCTGGTCCGGGTCCTCGACCACGACGTCAAGCCCGGGGTCCAGGTCGACATGGGCGACGGCGACGAGTGGCCGGCGGTCCGCGAGAAGCTGCTGGCCGCCGACATCCTGGTGTTCGCGACGCCCACCTGGGTCGGCCACATGACCAGCGTCGCGCAGCGCGTGCTCGAGCGGCTGGACGGGGAGCTCTCCGAGACCGACGACACCGGCCGCCCGCTGATCACCGGCAAGGTCGCCGTCGTCGCCGTCGTCGGCAACGAGGACGGCGCGCACCACATCAGCGCCGACGCCTTCCAGGCGCTGTCCGACGTCGGCTTCACCATCCCGGCGCAGGGCGTCACCTACTGGAACGGCGAGGCGATGCAGGGCGTCGACTACCTCGACCTCGACGAGACCCCCGAACCCGTCGCACAGGCGACGACGACCCTGGCCGAGAACGCCGCCCACCTGGCCCGGCTGCTCAAGGCCCAGCCCTACAGCTAGCGTCCCCGGCGGTCAGGCGGCCCCGACGTAGTCCGCCAGGTGCCGGCCGGTCAGCGTCGACCGGGCGGCGACCAGGTCGGCCGGCGTCCCCTCGAAGACGATCCGCCCGCCGTCGTGGCCGGCGCCGGGCCCGAGGTCGATGATCCAGTCGGCGTGCGCCATGACGGCCTGGTGGTGCTCGATGACCAGCACCGACTTGCCGGAGCCGACGAGCCGGTCGAGCAGGCCGAGCAGGTTCTGGACGTCGGCGAGGTGCAGGCCGGTGGTCGGCTCGTCGAGGACGTAGACGCCGCCCTTCTCGGCCATGCGGGTGGCCAGCTTGAGCCGCTGCCGCTCGCCGCCGGACAGCGTGGTGAGCGGCTGGCCGATCGACAGGTAGCCGAGCCCGACGTCGGCGAGCCGGTCGAGGACGGCGTGCGCGGCCGGCGTCCGCGCCTCCCCGCTGCCGAAGAACTCCTCGGCCTCGGTCACCGACATGGCGAGGACCTCGGCGATGTTCCGGCCGCCGAAGGTGTACTCCAGCACCGACGCCTGGAACCGCTTGCCCTCGCACTCCTCGCAGGGGGACTCGACGGTGGCCATGACCCCGAGCTCGGTGTAGATGACGCCGGCGCCGTTGCACGTCGGGCACGCGCCCTCGGAGTTCGAGCTGAAGAGCGCCGGCTTCACGCCGTTGGCCTTGGCGAACGCCTTGCGGATCGGCTCGAGCAGGCCGGTGTAGGTGGCCGGGTTGCTCCGCCGGGACCCCTTGATCGCCCCCTGGTCGACGGTCACGACGCCGTCCCGGCCGGCCACCGAGCCCTGGACCAGCGAGCTCTTGCCCGAGCCGGCCACGCCGGTGAGCACCACGAGGACGCCGAGCGGGATGTCGACGTCGACGTCCCGCAGGTTGTGCGTGCTGGCGCCGCGCACCTCCAGCGCTCCGGTCGGTGTGCGCACCGACGGCTTGAGCTGCGCCCGGTCGTCCAGGTGCCGGCCGGTCAGCGTGCCGCTGGCCCGCAGCCCGTCGACGGTGCCCTCGAAGACGACCTCGCCACCCCCGGTGCCCGCGCCCGGGCCGAGGTCGACGACGTGGTCGGCGATGGTGATCGTCTCCGGCTTGTGCTCGACGACGAGCACGGTGTTGCCCTTGTCCCGCAGCTGCAGCAGCAGGTCGTTCATCCGCTGGATGTCGTGCGGGTGCAGCCCGATCGTCGGCTCGTCGAAGACGTAGGTGACGTCGGTGAGCGACGACCCGAGGTGGCGGATCATCTTGGTCCGCTGCGCCTCACCACCGGACAGCGTGCCGGCCGGCCGGTCGAGCGACAGGTAGCCGAGCCCGATCTCGGTGAACGAGTCGAGGAGGTGCCGCAGCCCGGTCAGCAGCGGGGCGACGGTCGGCTCGTCGAGCGCGCGGACCCACGTGGCGAGGTCGCTGATCTGCATGGCGCAGAGGTCGGCGATGTTCTTGCCCTGGATCGTCGACGACCGGGCCTCCGGGGTGAGCCGCGTCCCGTCGCACTCGGGGCAGGTCTGGAAGGTGATCGCGCGCTCCACGAAGGCGCGGATGTGCGGCTGCATCGCGTCGACGTCCTTGGAGAGCATCGACTTCTGGATCTTCGGGATGACGCCCTCGTACGTCAGGTTGATGCCCTCGACCTTGATCTTGGTCGGCTCCTTGTAGAGGAGGTCGTGCAGCTCCTTCTCGCTGTACCTGCCGATCGGCTTGTCCATGTCGAAGCCGGCGCCGCTGAAGATCCGGCCGTACCAGCCGTCCATGCTGTAGCCCGGGACCGTCAGCGCGCCCTCCGCCAGCGACTTGCTCCCGTCGTAGATCGCCGTGAGGTCGAAGTCGGAGACCGACCCCATGCCCTCGCAGCGGGGGCACATGCCGCCGAGGTAGACCACGTCGCGCACCACGGCCTTCTCCACCCGGCCGCCGGCCTTCTCGGTGCTCAGCACCCCGCTGGCCTTGCGGGTCGGGACGTTGAACGAGAACGCCGTGGGCGGGCCGATGTGCGGCGTGCCGAGCCGGCTGAACAGGATGCGCAGCATCGCGTTCGCGTCGGTGGCGGTGCCGACGGTGGAGCGGGGGTTGGCGCCCATCCGCTCCTGGTCGACGATGATCGCCGTCGTCAGGCCCTCGAGGAGGTCGACCTCCGGCCGCGACAGCGTGGGCATGAACCCCTGCACGAAGGCGCTGTAGGTCTCGTTGATCAGCCGCTGCGACTCCGCGGCGATCGTGTCGAACACCAGCGAGCTCTTGCCCGAGCCGGAGACGCCGGTGAACACCGTCAGCCGGCGCTTCGGGATCTCGACGCTGACGTCCTTGAGGTTGTTCACGCGCGCGCCGTGCACGCGGATCAGGTCGTGGCTGTCGGCGACGTGCGGCGGGGGCGCCTGCAGGTCGGTGCCGGTGGCCGTGCTCATCGGGTCTCCCTGTCTCGGGCGGGCTCGGGGCGACGGTTGCGTTGTCTACCGGATCGGCGCAGCTCGTGGGCGCGGACCCGGTCCGTCGTCGTCACGGGCCGCGCGGCCGAGGGCGCGCTCGTGGTCCGCACGCCGGTCACGCCAGGGGTGTCGGGGGAGCCCGTGCTTCTCGATTCCTGACCGGTCGGCTACGCGGCCACGGTCTCCGGCGCGGTGCGCTCGGGGGCGGTCCGGGCCCGCCGCCGCAGCAGCAGCGTGGTGACGGCGACCAGCGCCAGCGCCACGACCACGACGCCGTACACCTCGGTCGTGCGGGCCAGCCCCAGCTCGCCGACGGCGACGCCCGCGGCGATCGCCGGGACGCTGAACGACACGTAGCCGACGACGAAGGTGCTGGCCAGCAGCCCGGCCCGGTGCCCCGGGGCGACGCCGCGGGTGATCATCGCGATCGCGCCCAGGAACGAGCCGCCGAAGCCGAAGCCGGTGACCACGGCGGCGGCGAAGAGCAGCACCGCCCAGCCGCCCAGGACGGCGACGACGGTGCCGACGACGCCGGTGGCGAAGACCAGCGCCCCGACCAGCAGCGCCGACTCCGGCGGCCGGGGGCGCATGGCCAGCGAGCCGACGACGCCGGTGCCGTTGAGCGCGAGGATGAGCAGGCTGCCGGCGATGTGGTTGTCGATGCCGAAGACGTCGGCCACCAGCGACGGGCCGAGCGAGGCGTAGAGGCCGCCGAGCGCCCAGGCGGCCACCAGGACCGGCAGCGCCACCAGGAACGGGCGGCGGTGCACCTGCGGCACCTCGACCCGCGGCCGCAGCGAGGCCAGCGCGCCCGGCACCCGCGGCGAGGACTCCGGCAGCAGCAGCACGCCGGCGGCGGCCAGCACGAAGACGGCGGTGAGCACGCCGAACACCCAGTCGGTGGGCGAGGGCACGAACTGCACGAGCACGCCGGCGCCGACCGCGCCCAGCGACAGCCCGAGGCCGGGCGAGGCGCTGTTGATCAGCGGCCCCAGCGGCCGCTCGGCGCGCTGCAGGTCGAGCAGCGCGGCGCCGAGCGCGCTGGTCAGGGCGCCGGTGGCCAGCCCCTGCACCACCCGGGCGGCCAGCAGCCAGCCGACGCCGTCCGCGGCCAGGAAGAGCACCATCGCCGCGGCCTCGAGCACGAACGCGACCGCGACGACCGGTCGGCGGCCGACGTGGTCGGACAGCCCGCCGACGACGAGCAGCGACAGCAGCAGCGCGAAGGAGTAGACGGCGAAGACCGTGGTCAGCACGCCGGAGCTGAAGCCGAACTCCGCCTGGTACACGCGGTAGAGCGGGGACGGCACCCCCGACGCCGCCAGCATGAGGACCAGCAGGACGGCGACCGACCAGAAGGCGGCCGGCCGGGGGAGTCGGCGGGTCGGCACGACATCGCCAAGGCGGCGGAACGCGGCCGCATTCCCGTGGCGCCTCGGGCAGGAGCCCGCCGCGCCCCCCCCGCGGCCCCTCGGCAGGGGCCCGCCGCGAGCCCTGCGAGCGGTGGGGGCGGAGGGGTCCTCCTCAGTACGTGCGCGGGGTCCAGACGCGGCCGGAGGGGCTCAGGCGGGTGCGCGAGGAGCCGACCAGCACCAGGCAGCGCATGTCGACGGTGCCGGGGTCGAGGTCGCCGAGGGTGGTGACGACGACGGACTCCTCCGGCCCCCCCACGTCGCGGCCGACCACCACGACTGTGTCGGGCGAGCGGTTCTCCAGCAGCACCTTCTGCGCCTCGCCGAGCTGGTGCGGGCGGGCCTTCGAGCGGGGGTTGTACAGGGCCAGCACCAGGTCGGCCGCGGCCGCGTGCCGCAGCCGGTCCAGCACGACGTCCCACGGCTTGCGGACGTCGGAGAGGCTGATCACCGCGAAGTCGTGGCCCAGCGGGGCGCCCACCCGAGCGGCCACCGCCTGCGCCGCGGTGAGCCCGGGCAGCACGCGCACGCGGACGCCGGCGAACTCCGGCCGCTCGGCCACCTCGAGCACCGCCGCGGCCATGGCGAAGACGCCCGGGTCGCCGCTGGACACCACGGCCACCCGGCGGCCGGCCCGCGCCAGCGACAGCGCGTGCGCGGCGCGCTCGGCCTCGACCCGGTTGTCGCTGGGGTGGCGGGTCTGCCGCGGGTTGGCCGGCACGCGGTCGAGGTAGGGGCCGTAGCCGACCAGGTCGTCGGCGGCGGCGAGCGCGTCGGCCACCTCCGGCGTCGTCCACGACCGCTGCCCGGGGCCGAGCCCCACGACGACGACCTCGCCGGCGTGCGCCCCCGGCGCGGCCTCCTCCGGCTGCGGCAGGGCCCCGGTGAGCGGGCTGGGCAGCAGCGCCAGGGAGAAGTACGGGACGGTCGCCGGGTCGACGTCGGCCAGCGGGAGCGCCCGCTGCCGGTCGGTGGTGGCGCGCTCGACGTACAGGGCGCGGTCGAGCACGCCGGCCGCCTCGAACGCCTCGCGCACGGCGCCGAACGTGCGGCCCAGCTTGAGCACCGCGGCGGAGTCGGTGGTGGCCAGCCACTCGGCGAGCTCGTCGGACGGCAGCGTGCCGGGCAGCACGGTGAGCACCTCGTCGCGCTCGACCAGCGGCCGCCCGACCACCGCCGCGGCGCCGCTGACGCTGGTCACGCCGGGCACCACCTCGGTCGGGTACCGGTGCGCCAGCCGCTTGTGCATGTGCATGTAGGAGCCGTAGAAGAACGGGTCGCCCTCGGCGAGGACGACGACGTCCCGCCCGGCGTCGAGGTGGGCGGCCAGCCGCGCCGCCGCCTCCTCGTAGAACTCGTCGATCGCGCCCTGGTAGCCGCCGGGGTGGTCGGTCCCCTCGGTGGTCACCGGGTAGACCAGCAGCTCCTCGACCTGGCCCTCCCGCAGGTACGGCTCGGCCAGCGCCCGGGCCACCGACCGGCCGTGCCGGGCGGCGTGGAAGGCGACGACGTCGGCGGCGCCGATCAGCCGGGCGGCCTTGACGGTGACCAGCTCCGGGTCGCCGGGCCCCAGTCCCACCCCGTACAGCCGGCCCGTCATGCCCGGCCCCTCGCCACCGAGATGGCCGTTCCGGTGGTCACTCGACGTCGCTCGCGATCGCGTTCACGGCCGCCGCGGTGATGGCCGAGCCGCCGCGCCGCCCGCGCACCACGAGGTGCTCGAGGTCGGAGGCGGCCAGCGCGTCCTTGGACTCGACCGCGCCGACGAAGCCGACCGGGATGCCCAGGACGGCGGCCGGCCGCGGCGCCCCGGCCGCGACCATCTCCAGCAGGTGGAACAGCGCGGTCGGCGCGTTGCCCACGGCGACCACGGCGCCGCCGAGCCGGTCGCGCCAGAGCTCCAGCGCGGCCGCCGTCCGGGTGGTGCCCAGCTCGGCCGCCAGGCCCGGTGTGCGGGGGTCGTTGAGCGTGCAGACGACGTCGTTGTCCTTCGGCAGCCGCCGGCGGGTGATGCCGGCGGCGACCATCTCGGCGTCGCAGAGCACCGGGGCGCCGGCGTCGAGCGCCTCGCGGGCGCGGCGGACGACGCCGGGGGAGAAGGCGAGGTCGTCCACCAGGTCGATCTGGCCGCAGGCGTGGATCATGCGGACCGCCACGCGCGCCACGTCGTCCGGGAGCCCGGCGAGGTCGGCCTCGGCGCGGATGGTCGCGAACGAGCGCCGGTAGATCGCCGCGCCGTCCTTCTCGTACTCGTACATCGCTGGGCAGGCTACGTCGCGGCCCCGACGGGGTAGCGGCTGAGTATGGCGCTGCCCCGTCTCCTCGTCCTCGTGCTCGCCGGCGGTGCCGGCGGCCGGCTCCAGCTGCTCACCGAGCACCGGGCCAAGCCGGCGGTCCCGTTCGCCGGCGTGTACCGGCTCATCGACTTCCCGCTGAGCAACTGCCAGCACTCCGCCGTCGCCGACGTGTGGGTGTCGATCCAGCACCACCCGACGTCGCTGGCCGACCACCTGGCCAACGGCAGGCCGTGGGACCTCGACCGCACCACCGGCGGGCTGATGACCCTGCCGCCGCGCCAGGGCGACGAGCGCGGCGGGTGGAACGAGGGGACGGCGGACTCGCTGTGGCGGCAGGCGGAGCTGATCCGCTCCTTCGACCCCGACGCGCTGGTCGTGGTCAGCGCCGACGCCGTCTACAAGCTCGACTACCGCGAGGTGGCCGACGCCCACCTGCAGTCCGGCGCGGAGGTGACGATGGTGACCACCGAGGTCGCGGCCGACGACGCCGCCCGCTACGGGATCGTGCGGGTCGAGGGCGACCGCGTCGTGGACTACGCCTACAAGCCCGACGAGCCGGCGACCACGACGGCCACCAACGAGGTCTTCGCCTTCACCCCCGGCGCCACGCTCGACCGCCTCGAGGCGATCGCCGCCGACCTGGGGGAGGAGGCCCTGCAGGACCTCGGCCACCAGCTGCTGCCGGCGCAGACGGCGGACGGCCTGGCCCGCGCGTACCCGCTCGAGGGGTACTGGCGCGACGTCGGCACGGTGCCCTCCTACTGGGAGGCGCACCAGGACTTCCTGTCCGCCGAGCCGCCGATCGACCTCGACGACCCGCGCTGGCCGGTGCACACCCGGGGCGGCCGGCACAGCGCGGCGCGGGTGCTCGACGACGGGCAGATCGAGAACAGCCTGCTCTCCGGCGGCACCCGCGTCTCGGGGGACGTGCGCGGCTCGGTGCTCTCGCCCGGCGTCGTCGTGGAGGCCGGCGCGACGGTGGTGGACTCGGTGCTGCTGCCCGGGGTGCGGGTCCGGTCGGGCGCCACGGTCACCCGCGCGGTGCTCGACGACGCCGTCGAGGTGGGGCGCGACGCCTCGGTCGGCGGCGACGGCGACATCACGCTCGTCGGCCGCGCGGCCCGCGTCGAGGAGGGCGCGTCGGTCAAGGCCGGCGCCCGGTTCCCCGACCCGGAGGAGGACGACTGACCGACGCCGGCGCGGCTCGACCCGGTCAGCCGACGCGGTAGCCGTCGCCGGTCGCGACGACGTCCACCACGTCGCCGCGCGGCCGGCCGCAGCGCCGCGCGCAGCCGGCCCAGTGCTGGCGGGCGCCGGCGGCGGGCAGGTCGCCGGCGAGGACGGCGGCGACCACGTCGGCCCGGACGTCGGCCAGCGCCCTCGCGCAGCCGGGCCGCCCGGTGCACGCGGTGACCCGCGCCCAGGGGCTGTCCGCGTCGAGGACGAGGCCGGCGCGGTGCAGGTCGACGGCGGCGTCGTCGACGGCGTCCTCGGCCAGGTCGGGGACGACCACGCTGCGCCACGGCGTCAGCTGCACCTCCGCGGCCAGCCGGGCGAGCAGGTCGACCTGGTCGGCGCCGAGCACGCCCAGCGGGACGACGCCGATCAGCGCCACCCGGCCGTCGTCCTGCTCCGCCGCCCCCACGGGGCCGACCTCCGGAGCCGCCGGCACGGGGACGGCCTCACCGGACCGGCCATGACGGTGGAGGCGGGCGGCCACCCGCGCGGGCCCCTCCGCCAGCTCGGTCAGGCGCCAGGCGGTCCCGCCCTGGGCGGCGCGCTCGTGGAGGAAGGCCCGGGTGGCCGCGAGCAGCAGCGCGACCGCGTCGTCGGGGCCGGCGCGCAGCCCGCTGTCGGCGCCGCCGAGCAGCAGCGCCACCGTGCCGTCGTCGAGGGCCAGCAGGCCGACGTCCCCGCCGAGGCCGGAGACGTCGCCCCGGCCGTCGTCGAGGGTGGCCAGGAACCGGCCCGGCAGCCCGGCCAGCACGGGGTCGCCCCGCAGCGCGGCGTCGAACGCGGGAACCCACGGGCGGACGTCGCGCCGCCCGCCGCTGCGGCCGGTGAGGACGCTGGCCAGCACGTTGCGCACCCGCTCGTGCGTCGCGCTGGGCAGCAGGCCGGCCGCGGCGAGCCGCTCACCCAGGGCCGGGACGTCGCCGGCGTCGAGCCCGCGCAGCTGCACGTTGCCCCGGCTGGTCAGCTCGAGCCGGCCGTCGCCGAGCTCGCGGGCGGCCGCGGCGAGCGCCCGCAGCTGGTCGGCGGTGAGCAGCCCGCCGGGCACGCGGACACGGGCCAGCGCGCCGTCGGCGGCGGCGTGGGTCTGCAGGGCGCCGGGGCAGGCGTCGGCGCGGAGGCGGCTGGACATGGCGGCAGCGAGGCTACGTCGCCCGCCGGTGACCCCGCTTCCGCGTCCGAGTGAGGTGAGGCTAACCTTCCTCGACCGATCCTCCCCCTGAGCAGGAGTTCCCGTGCCCCGAACCCGCCGGGCGGCCGCCGCCGTCCTCGCCGCCACCCTCGCCGCCCTGACGCTCGCGGCCTGCGGGGGATCGGAGGAGGGGTCCGGCGGTGCGGCCGGGAGCGCCGCCGACGACGACGCCTTCCCGGTCACCATCGGGCACACCTTCGGTGAGACCACGATCGAGGAGCGGCCGGAGCGGGTCGTCACGATCGGCTTCAACGAGCAGGACTTCGCGCTCGCGCTCGGCGTGACCCCGGTCGGCGTGCGCGAGAACCTCGGCGACTACGACGCGACGCAGCGCCCCTGGGCCGTCGACCTGCTGCCCGACGAGCCGCTGCCCACCGTCGGCGGCGAGGAGCTCGACCTGGAGGCGATCGCCGCGCTGGACCCCGACCTCATCCTCGGCGTCTACTCGTTCATCGACGAGAGCACCTACGAGCTGCTCTCCGACATCGCGCCGACGGTCGCCGAGTCCGCCGACCACCCGACCGGCGGCACCCCCTGGCAGGAGCAGACCCGCATGACCGGGCTCGCGCTCGGCGCCGAGGACGAGGCGGAGGCCCTCGTCGCCGACGTCGAGGGCCGGTTCGCCGCGGCGGTCGAGGAGCACCCCGAGTTCGCGGGCAAGACGCTGGCGCTGGACTTCCTCTTCGAGACCGGTCACTACATCCTCGAGGAGAGCGACCTGCGCACCCGGTTCTTCCTCGACCTCGGCTTCACCGCACCCGAGCAGCAGGGCGAGGTCTCGGCCGAGCTGCTGGGCCTGCTCGACCAGGACGTGCTGGTCCCCATGGGCGCCGACCGCGCCACGCTGACGGCGGACCCGCTGTTCTCGGCGCTGGCGGTCGTCTCCGAGGACCGCACCGTGTACCTCGGTGACTTCTCGACCGACTTCGCCGGCGCCCTGGGCTACAGCAGCCCGCTGAGCCTGCCCTACGCCCTGGAGGTCGCGGTGCCCCTGCTGGCCGCCGCGGCCGACGGCGACCCGTCGACCGTCGTCCCCGACTACACCGGCTGACGCCTCACGCGTCGAAGGACATCCACACCGTCCGCCGCTCGGCGCGGCCGCGCACCCGCGCCATCGCCGCCACCCGGCGGCGCTGGTCGGCGGTCGCGACGTGCTGGACGACGGCGATCTCGGCCGCCCGCATCGCACGCTCGGCGGCGAACTCCGCCGGCGTCGACGGCTGGTCGTCGGCGGTCCAGGCGCCCTCCGGCGGGTGCGGCCGGGCGTACGGGCTGTCGGCGGGCAGGTTGCCGCTGACCCGGCCGTACGCGCCGAGCAGCAGCAGCACCAGCCCGGCGCCGATGGAGAAGAAGACGTTGCTCAGCCGGAAGGCGAGCAGGTTCCAGCCGGTCTCCAGGACGGCGAGGTTGGCCAGCGCCGACACCAGGAACAGCGCGCCCACGACCATCATCACGGTCGAGGCGACGCGCGGGCCGCGCACCGCGGCGCCGACCAGGACCGCCGCGGTGACCACCGAGACGGTCGAGAGCAGGCCGTTGGAGGACAGGCCGAGGACGCGCTCGCCCTCCGTGGAGAAGTAGGCCAGCCCGTCGGCGAACCCCAGCAGCCCGAAGACCAGCAGGACGGCGGCGACGACGACGGCCCCGACCCGGTGGACGGCGAGCACCCGCTCACCGGGGCCGAGGGCGGTGGGACGGCGGACGGGAAGGGCCATGGCGCTCTCCTCGGGAGGGTCGGTCCTGCCCGCTCTTCCACCGGCGCCCGCGGCGTGGATGCGCGGGAAGGCGCCGGGGCGGGGGCGCGTTGAGCCCGTCGTGAGCACGCCCTTCGAGCTGGACCTGCACTCCGAGTACCTGCGCGCCGACCTCTTCCTGGCCATGGGGCAGCCGACCGAGGCCGCCCGCATCCTCGCCGCCGTCGTCGAGGCCGAGCCGCGCAACGAGGCCGCGCTGGAGCTGCTGGCCCGCGCCTACTTCGCCTCCGCGCAGCTGCACCGGGCCGAGGAGACCCTCGGCCGGCTGGTGGGGCTGGCGCCGGCCAACGGCTGGGCCCGCCGCGCGCTGGCGCGCACCCTCGAGCGGCAGAGCCGTGCCGACGACGCCGCCGTCCACCACCGGGTCGCCGACGCGCTCGGCGCCGCCTGACCCCCGTCCGACGCGAGGGGCGGTCCGTGCCGCGGACCGCCCCTCGCGGCGTCCCGGCCGCCGGTCAGGCGGCCCGGTCCGCCGCCACGGGCGTCAGCCGGATCACCGCGATCCGCCGGCCCACCCTGCGCTGGTAGGCGTCGTAGGTGCGGATGTTCTCGTTGAGCGCGTCCCACAGCCGCGGCCGGTCGGCCTCGTCGACGGCCCGGGCGACGACGTCGACCCGACGCCCGCGCACCTCGACCGAGCCGCGCGGGTCGGCCTGCAGGTTCTGCCACCAGTGCGGCTCGATGTCGATCCCGCCGTTGGAGGCGGCCACGACGTAGTCCCCGCCGTCCCGGACGTAGGCCACCGGGGTGGTGTGCACCCGGCCCGTCCGGCGCCCGCGGTGGCTGAGCATCAGGATGTCGCCGCCGCGGAACGTGTTGGCCCGCCGGCCGCCGGAGCGCCGGTGCAGCGCCACGTGGAAGCGGGCCACGTGCCTGCTCACGGTGTGGAGCACCCGGTCCTTGCGGGTGCTCACCGCGTCGTCCCGAAGGCGCGCGCCTCGCGGCGCTCGAAGCGGCGGGCCATGAGCCGGCCGAAGGCCAGCAGCAGCCGGTTCGCCCCGGGCATCCGGCGCTGGGCCTCCACCGGCAGGCCGGACAGGACCCAGCCGAGGACGGCGGGCACCTCGCGCGGCGTGTAGTCCTCGGCGAAGACCTCGCGGTCCAGCCGGTCCCAGTCCTCCTGGGTGAGGTACCGCTGCACCAGCGCCATGCCGTCGCGCTCCTCGTGGGCCAGGTGCGCTCCCAGCCCGTCGCGCAGGCGGGCGGTGGTGCCGGCGAGCCGGTCGCGGGTGGCCGCGCCGCCGGAGCCGTCGGCCAGCGCCTGCAGGTCTTCCGCGACCGAGTCCAGCAGCGGGTCGATGCCCTCGTGCTCCGCCTCCAGCGCGTCGAGCACCGCCCGGTCGGCGCCCCTCTCGGCCAGCAGCGGCCACATGGCGGCGTCCTCGCCGGAGTGGTGCTTGTGCAGCACCGTGGCGAAGAACGCGAACCGGCGGCGGATCGCCTCCCACCGGGCGCGGTCGCCGACCTCGACGACCGGGACGACGTCGGCGAAGGCGTGGAGGTCGCGGCGGAAGGCGCGGTGCATCAGGTACATCGGCGCGACGTCGACCGGGCCCTCCGGGGCGGCGGCCTGGCCCGGGAGCAGGAGCTGCGGCACGGGGGTGGCAGCGGTGGCGGTCACGGGGTCACCTCATTGGATGTAGTGAAGCTCTAACGAATAGTGGAAGAGTAGAGTGGATCCGTGACCGAGGGCAAGAGGGTCTACCGCTCCCCGTTGCGGGCCGAGCAGGCGCAGCGGACGCGGGCCGCCGTGCTCGACGCGGCGGGACGGTGCTTCCTCGAGAAGGGCTACGCCGCGACGACGATGAAGGACGTCGCCGCGGAGGCCGGGGTGTCGGTGCAGACGGTGTTCGGGCAGGGGAGCAAGGCGTCGCTGCTGCTCGCCTGCGTCGACCGGGCGGTCGTCGGCGACGACGAGGAGGTGCCGCTCGCCCAGCGGGACCTGTTCGTGCGGCTGCTGGAGGCCCCGGACCGCGCGGGCAAGCTGGCAGCCGCGCGGGACCTGACCCGCTTCTACGTGCCGATGGTCATCCCCGTGGTGGTGGTGTTCGCCGCCGCGGCCGCCGGCGACCCGGAGATCGCCGAGGCGTGGCGCGAGTACGAACGCCGCCGGCTCGAGGACAACCGGCTGCTGGTGGGCGCCTTCGAGCCGTGGCTGCGCGACGGGCTCGACGTCGACCGGGCGACGGAGGTGTTCTGGGGACTGTTCTCGCACGAGCCGGTGGTCAACCTGGTGCAGGTCCGCGGCTGGTCGCTCGAGCAGTACGCGGACTTCCTGGTCGACGCGGTGGAGCGTCTCCTGCTGGAGTAGGCCGGTGGCGACGGTCCCGGTCGGCGGGGGCGGCGAGCAGCCGCTGTCCGGGGGCGCGCGCGGCGCCGGGGTCGTCCGCGTGGGGACGACGGTCCGCCGTCCCCGGCACGACCGCTCCGAGCTGGTGCAGGCCGTGCTGCGGCACCTGGCCGACGCGGGCTTCGCCGGGGCGCCGCGCCCGCTCGGCTTCGACGAGCGCGGTCGCGAGGTGGTGACCTGGATCGAGGGCACCGTGCCGCACGCGCTGCCGGCCCTGCTCAGCGACGCGCAGCTCATCAGCTCCGCGGCCCTGGTCCGCGCCTTCCACGACGCCTCGGTCGGCTTCCCGGGCCTCGCCCCCGCTCAGGTCGTGTGCCACGGCGACCTCGGCCCGCACAACACCGTGTTCCGCGGGGAGGAGGCCGTGGCGATCATCGACTGGGACGACGCGGTGCGCCCCGGCCCGCGGATCCTCGACTTCGCGCACGCCGCCTGGTGCTGCGCCGACCTCACCGAGACCGCCGTCCCGGTGCCCGACCAGGCTCGGCGGCTGCGGCTGCTGTGCGACGGCTACCCCGGCATGCGGCCGCGGGCGGTCGTGCGGGAGCTCACCGCGCGCTTCCACCGGGCGCGGGCCGACCACGCCGCGCACCGCCGGGCCGGGGCGGTGGAGGTGTTCGACGGGTTGCTCGCGTGGATGGGCGAGCACGGTCCGCGGCTGGCGGCCCTGGCGGAGGGCGGCGGGTGAGGTTAGCCTCGCCTTCCCCGCCGCGAGGAGGTTCGATGGGGCTGCGGCTGCCCACCGCCCAGGTGACCGTGCTGCTCGGCGCGGACCGCGCCCGCCGCGAGGTGATGGCGGCGCTCGACGAGAGCACCGGCCGGTGCGCCGGCGGTCACGGCGACGTGCAGGTCCGGCGGCTGGCCGCGGCCGGGGACCTGGCGCAGCGGCTGGCGGCCCTGGCCGGCGCCCGCGACGCCGCGGTCGTGCTGGTCGACCGGCTCACCGACGGGCTCGGCTCGGCCGAGCGCCGGGCCGTGCTCGCCGCCGTCCGCGCCGTGGCCGGGTCCGGGTGCGCCGTCCTCGTCGACGACGACGACCCGGTGGCCGCGCTCGCGGTGGCCGACGGCGCGCTGCGCGCCGGGACGGCCGGGGAACTCTCCGTGGAGCCGGTGGCGGTGCCGGACCACCTGGCCTCGTAGCCGGAGCCCCCGCTGCTGGCGGGCTCGCAGCGGGGCCGTCCGGTCAGGTCAGCGAGCGTCGTAGGTGAGGCAGTCGGCGACGTCCGCCGCCGGGCCCACGCGGACACCGGGGGCGGTGCACTCGAGCTGCTCGTTGTGCCGGCAGTCGGAGCGGTGGCAGGCGCCGACGAGGCCGGTGCGGTCGAGGCCGCCGCGGAAGGAGATCTCCACGAAGGTGCCGCAGTGGGCGTGGTCGCCCCCGATGGTGATGGCGCCGGCGTGGCACGCCGACTCGGCGTTGTACGAACAGCTGTGGACGGCGCAGTCCTGGACCTGGGGGAGCTCCTGCAGGGTCGTCATGGGCCCCAGCCTGACACCGGCTCCCGTGGCTTTCCAGCAAGGAAAGGCTTGCCTGGCTGCGCGAACGCGCTCGGGGCCCGGCCCTTCGGCAGGTGTCGACGAGCCGGGCGGTACGGTTCGTCCCCCACGGCAGTTGCGCGAGGAAGCCGGTGCGATCCCGGCGCGGTCCCGCCACTGTGAGCCCGCCTGACGGGTGCAGCCAGACACTCCGGCTGCCGTGCCCGACGACCCGGGGCGCGGACCCCGGAGGAGGCCTGCACCGTGACGTTCACCCTGCTCTCCACCAGCGACACCGACCTCCTCTCGGCCCGCGCCAGCGGCGCCGCCTGGCGGCTGGGAAACCCCGCGCGGCTCGACGACGACGGCATCGCCGCGCTGGTCGAGGGCGCCGCGCTGGTCGTCGTCCGGCTGCTCGGCGTGCGCCGGCACTTCGAGGAGCTGCTCGCCCCGCTGCTGGCCGGCCCGGTCCCGGTGGTGGTCCTCGGCGGCGAGCAGCTGCCCGACGCCGAGCTGATGGAGCTGTCCACGGTGCCCATGGGGGTGGCCACCGAGGCGCACGCCTACCTGGCCCAGGGCGGCCCCGCGAACCTGGTGCAGCTGCACCGCTTCCTCTCCGACACCGTGCTGCTCACCGGCGAGGGGTTCGAGCCGCCGGCGGTCGCGCCGGACTGGGGGGTGCTCGAGCGGCCCTCGACCGGCAGCGGCCCGCGGATCGCCGTCCTCTACTACCGGGCGCACCACCTGGCCGGGAACACCGGCTTCGTCGAGGCGCTGTGCTCGGCGGTCGAGGACGCCGGCGGGCAGGCGCTGCCGGTGTTCGTCAGCTCGCTGCGCAGCGTCCCCGACGAGCTGCTCGACGTCCTGCGCACCGCCGACGCGCTCGTCGTCACCGTGCTGGCGGCCGGCGGCGCCCGGCCCGCCCTGGCCTCGGCCGGCGGGGACGACGGCGCCTGGGACGTCGGCCAGCTCGCCGCGCTCGACGTGCCGGTGGTCCAGGGCCTGTGCCTGACCCGCTCGCGGGCGGAGTGGCTGGCCGACGACGACGGGCTGTCCCCCCTCGACGTCGGCAACCAGGTCGCGATCCCCGAGTTCGACGGCCGGCTGATCAGCGTGCCGTTCTCCTTCAAGGAGACCGACGCCGACGGCCTGACCACCTACGTCGCCGACCCGGAGCGCGCCGCGCGGGTGGCCGGGACGGCGGTGGCGCACGCCCGGCTGCGGCACACCCCGCCGGCCGAGCGGCGGATCGTCGTGATGCTGTCGGCGTACCCCACCAAGCACGCGCGGATCGGCAACGCCGTCGGCCTGGACACCCCGGCCTCCGTGGTCCGGCTGCTCGCCGCGATGCAGGGCGAGGGCTACGACATCGGCCCGTTCGACGGGCCCGACGCGCTCCCGGGCGTGGCCGACCTGGACGGCGACGCGCTGGTGCACGCGCTGATCGCGGCCGGCGGCCAGGACGCCGACTGGCTGACGTCCGAGCAGCTGGGCGGCAACCCGGTGCGCATCCCCGCGGCGCGGTACCGCGCCCACTTCGACACCCTGCCCGCCGACCTCCGCGACGCGGTGGTGCAGCACTGGGGCGAGCCGCCGGGCTCGCTGTTCGTGGACGGCGACGACATCGTCTTCGCCGCGCTGCGGGCCGGCAACGTCGTCGTGATGGTGCAGCCGCCGCGCGGCTTCGGCGAGAACCCGATCGCGATCTACCACGACCCCGACCTGCCGCCCTCGCACCACTACCTGGCCGCGTACTGGTGGCTGCGGTCGGAGTTCGGCGCGCACGCGGTCGTGCACGTCGGCAAGCACGGCAACATGGAGTGGCTGCCTGGCAAGACCGTGGGCATGTCGGCCTCGTGCGGGCCGGACGCCGCGATCGGCGACCTGCCGCTGGTCTACCCGTTCCTGGTCAACGACCCGGGCGAGGGCTCGCAGGCCAAGCGGCGGGCGCACGCCACGCTGGTCGACCACATGGTGCCGCCGATGGCCCGCGCCGACTCCTACGGCGACATCGCGCGGCTGGAGCAGCTGCTCGACGAGCACGCCAACGTCGCGGCGATGGACCCGGCGAAGCTGCCGGCGGTGCGGGCGCAGATCTGGACGCTGATCCAGGCGGCGAAGCTCGACCACGACCTGGGGCTGGCCGAGCGGCCGGAGGACGACCACTTCGACGAGATGATCCTGCACGTCGACGGGTGGCTGTGCGAGATCAAGGACTCGCAGATCCGCGACGGCCTGCACGTGCTCGGCGTGCCGCCGACCGGCGCCGACCGGGTGGACCTGGTGCTGGCGATGCTGCGGGCCCGGCAGATCTGGGGCGGCTCGGTGGCGCTGCCCGGGCTGCGCGAGGCGCTGGGGCTGGCCGAGGACGCCTCCCGCGCCGACACCGACGCGGTCGAGGCGACGGCGTCCGCGCTGGTCGCCGGGATGGAGTCGGCCGGGTGGGCGGCGTCCGCGGTGGACGACGCCGTCGCCGAGGTGCTGGGCGGGCCTGACGAGGCCGTGGCCGCCGTCCTGCGGTTCGCCGTCGAGGAGGTGGTGCCGCGGCTGGAGCGCACGACCGAGGAGCTCTCCGCCGTCCTGCACGCCCTGGCCGGTGGGTACGTCCCGGCCGGGCCGTCCGGGTCGCCGCTGCGCGGGCTGGTCAACGTGCTGCCGACCGGGCGCAACTTCTACTCCGTCGACCCGCGGGCGGTGCCGTCACGGCTGGCGTGGGAGACCGGGCAGGCGATGGCGGAGTCGCTGGTCGAGCGGTACCGCGCCGACACGGGGGAGTACCCGGCGTCGGTCGGGCTGTCGGTGTGGGGCACGTCGGCGATGCGCACGTCGGGGGACGACGTCGCCGAGGTGCTGGCGCTGCTCGGCGTCCGCCCGGTGTGGGACGACGCCTCGCGGCGGGTGACCGGTCTCGAGCCGGTCCCGCTCGACGAGCTCGGCCGGCCGCGGATCGACGTCACCGTGCGGATCAGCGGGTTCTTCCGCGACGCGTTCCCGCACGTGGTGACCATGCTGGACGACGCGGTGACGCTGGTGGCCGGGCTCGACGAGCCGCCGTCGGCCAACTTCGTGAAGGCCCACGTCGACGCCGACCTCGCCGGGCACGGCGACCGGCGGCGGGCCACCACCCGGGTGTTCGGCTCGAAGCCGGGCGCGTACGGGGCCGGCATCCTGCCGCTGATCGACTCGCGGAACTGGCGCGGCGACGCCGACCTGGCCGAGGTGTACGCGGTGTGGGGCGGCTACGCCTACGGGCGGGACCTCGACGGCGTCGAGGCACGGCCGGACATGGAGGCGGCGTACCGGCGGATCGCGGTCGCGGCGAAGAACGTCGACACCCGCGAGCACGACATCGCCGACTCCGACGACTACTTCCAGTACCACGGCGGGATGGTGGCCACGGTCCGGGCGCTCACCGGCTCGGCGCCGAAGGCCTACATCGGCGACTCGACCCGGCCGGAGTCGGTGCGCACCCGGTCGCTGGCCGAGGAGACCTCGCGGGTCTTCCGCGCGCGGGTGGTGAACCCGAAGTGGCTGGCCGCGATGCGCCGGCACGGCTACAAGGGCGCGTTCGAGCTCGCCGCCACCGTCGACTACCTGTTCGGCTACGACGCCACCACCGGCGTGGTGGACGACTGGATGTACGAGAAGCTGGCGCAGACCTACGTGCTCGACCCGGAGAACCGGGAGTTCCTGGAGCGGGCGAACCCGTGGGCGCTGCACGGCATCGCCGAGCGGTTGCTGGAGGCGGTGGACCGGCGGATGTGGGCCGCGCCCGACCCCCAGCTGCTGGCCGAGCTGCAGCAGGCCTACCTCGACACCGAGGGCGACCTCGAGGGCGGGGAGACGCCGGCCCAGCAGGGCGCGCCTGCCTGAGTCCGCCGCGTACCGGCACGCGAGTCGACGGGTGCGGCCCGGCGCCCCGGGGTAGTGCAGTGCCATGAGCATCCTCGGACGACTGATGGGCAAGGCTGAGAACACGGCCGCGCGTGGGGGCCGTGCCGCGGGACGCAGCGCCGGCCGCGCCGCGCCGCGTGGGCGGGTCGGCATGGGACGGACGAGCACGCCGCGCACGGGCATGCGCTCCCGGGCCACGACGGGCCGGGGCATGGGCCGGGGCATGGGACGGGGGCGGGCCGCAGCGCCCGCCGGAGGTCTCGGTCGGATGGTGGAGAACTTCCTGAAGAGGCGGTGAGCTGCGCCGCGATTTCTCGTGAGTCATAGCGTTCCGTCACCCGTTCGGGGCACGCTGTGACCGTGAGAAGCAAGTACATGACCGGCGCGAAGCGCGTCGTCGCCGTCGGCGCCCCGTCCGCCGCGGGCGGGCGGGGCGACCGGAAGCCGGCCGGGGTGGCGCACGCCGTCACCCGGCTGTTCCGCCGCGACGGCGACGTCGCCCTCTGCGGGACCGACGTCATCCCGCTGCCCCACCAGGACTGGTCGGAGCCGACGGTCGGCGTGCTGCGCTGCCGGACGTGCGCCGACCTCGCCTCCGACGCGGACGTCCCCACCGCCGCCCGCGCGTAGCAGCGGCCGCCGGCAGGCCGGGCGGTCAGCCGAGCGCGGCGGCGGCCACCAGCAGCGTGCCCGTGGCCGCGACCTCGCCCATGGCGCCCATGACGTCGCCGGTGACGCCGCCGAGCCGGGCCGTCGCCCGGACGCGCAGCAGCTCGGCGGCGAGCATCCCGGCGACCGCGGCGGCGAGCAGCCGCGCGGCGTCGGCCGGGCCGCCGGTGAGCCACCCCGCGCCACCGGCGAGCGCCGCCACCACCAGCGCGCACCCGGTGAGCCAGCCGGGCGGGACCGTGCCCGTCACCGCCCGGCCGAGCGCGGACCCCTCGGCCACCGGCGTGCCGGGCAGGCCGGTGCGCGCCATCGCCAGCCGCGCGACGACCACGGCCGTGACCGGCGCGACGGGCTCGTGCGGCAGCAGCACGGCCAGGCAGGCCACCTGCAGCAGCACGGTGAGCAGCACGGTCACCACGCCGAACGGGCCGATGTCGCTCTGGCGCATGACCTGCAGCGCCCGCTCGCGGCCGCGCAGCGGGCCGAGCCCGTCGGCGGTGTCGGCCAGCCCGTCCAGGTGCAGGCCGCGGGTCAGCGCCGCCAGGGCGGCGACGCAGAGCACGGCTCCGGCGAAGGGCGAGACCAGGCGGGCCCCGAGGACGCCGACCCCGGTGGCGAGCGCCCCGAGGACCAGGCCGACCAGCGGGGCCCAGGGCAGCACGCCACGGGTGCTCGCCGCCGCCCGCGCGGGCACCCGGAGGACCGTGAGCAGCGCGGCCGACTCCAGCGGGCCGGTCCACCTCATCGCAGCCGCTGCGGCAGCCCGGCGACGACGAACCACACCTCGTCGGCGGTGCCCGCCAGCCGCTGGTTGACCGCGCCGAGCGTGTCCCGGAACAGCCGGCCGGCCCGGGTCTCGGGCACCACGCCGAGACCCACCTCGTCGCTGACCGCCACCACGTGCGCCGGCGTCATCGCCCACGCGTTGACCAGCGCGTCGCAGCGGCCGGCCAGCCGCTCCAGCGCGCCGGGCTCGGCGGTCCAGACACCCGTCTCGTCCATCAGCGCGGCGATCCACGTGGTCACGCTGTCGACCAGCACGGCGCCGCCGCGCAGCAGCTCCGACGGTGCCGTCGTCTCCAGCGTCGTCCAGCCCGCCGGGCGGCGGGCGCGGTGGGCGGCGATGCGCGCCGCCCACTCGGCGTCGTCGTCCGACCGCGCCGACGTGGCCAGGTAGGTGACGTCGGGAACCCCGGCGAGCAGCGCCTCGGCGTGCGCCGACTTGCCCGACCGGGAGCCACCCAGCACCAGCACCCGGCTCACAGGCGCAGCTCCGTGACGCTGCCGTTGGGCGGGGTGACGGCCGGCATGCCCTCCGGGCCCAGCCCGGCCGCGACCGCCTGCGCGGCGCGGATGGTGTCGCCGTGGGTGACGAGGGCGACCACCTCGGCGGGGGGCGCGGCGGTCAGCTCGGCGAGGTAGCCGGCGACCCGCGCGTGCAGCTGCGCGAGGCTCTCGCCGCCCTCGGCCGACCAGTGCGGGTCGGTCCAGTCGACGACGTCCCACAGCTCGCGCGAGGGGCGGCCCTCGAGCACCCCGTACCCCTGCTCGCGCAGCGCGGCCGTGGTGCGCACCGGCAGCCCCGTGGCCCGCGCGCAGTGCTCGGCGGTCTGCACGGCCCGGTGCAGGTCGCTGGACACCAGCGCGCCGGGCCGCCGCCCCGCCAGCGCGCGGGCGGCCGCCGCGGCCTGCTCGTGGCCCAGCGCGGTGAGCGGGACGTGCGCCGTCTGCCCCTGCATCCGGCCGGCGGCGTTCCACTCGCTCTGCCCGTGGCGGACGAGCAGCAGGGTCAGGGAGCGGGGCCCGTGATCAGCAGGCATGGTGCCCGGAGCGTAGGCGAGGGCGCGCACGGGCCGTGCGCCCCCGCCTCGTACCGTCGTCTGCGTGACGATCCCCGTGCGGCCCGGTGCCGCCCGTCCCGCTGCCCGCCCGAGCCGGCCCGACCCGCTGGCCCACCTGCTGGAGCTGCCCGGGGTGCGGGAGGCGGCGGACTCCGCACGGACCGGCATCGACCGGCTGCTGGCGCACCGGCTGATGCGCAACCGGTCGGCGGAGGTGAGCACGGAGTCGGCGCTGCGCGGGGCCCGCGCGTCCGCGGCCCTCGACGGCGTCGACGTGCCGCTGGCCGACCTGCGCTCCGGCGCCGTGGCGGACCCGGTGGTGCAGGGGTCGCTGCGGGTCTCGGCCGGTCTCGGGTCGATGACCGAGACCTGGCCCAAGGCGCCCGGGCAGGTGCTGGCCCGGCTGCACGTGCTGGCGGCGGCAGACCTGGTGGACCGGGCGGCGCTGGGCCGCCCCGCCGCGCACGCCGGCCCGCGCCTGGCCGGCCTGTTCGGCCTCGTCACCGTGGAGACCACCCTGCCCGCCGTGCTGGTCGCGGCCCTGGTGCACGGCGAGCTCGCCGCGATGGCCCCGTTCGGCTCCGCCGACGGCGTCGTCGCCCGCGCGGCCGGGCGGCTGACCGGGATCACCCGGGGCCTGGACCCCAAGGCGGTCTCCGTGCCCGAGGTCGGGTTCGTCGAGCTCGGCCGCGAGCAGTACGCCCGCGCGCTCGCCGGCTACTCGTCCGGCCGCCCCGAGGGGGTGGCCGGCTGGCTCGTGCACTGCTGCCGGGCCACCGAGCACGGCGCCGCCGAGGGCCTGGCGATCGCCGAGGCGATCCTGCGCGGCTGAGAGGAGCCGATCGTGCAGTACCTCGACGTCGACGGGCTCGGCCCGGTCAGCCGCATCGGGCTGGGCACGTGGCAGTTCGGCTCCCGCGAGTGGGGCTACGGCGACACCTACGCCGAGCGCGGCGCCCGGGACGTCGTCCGCCGCGCGCGCGAACTCGGCATCACCCTGTTCGACACCGCGGAGATCTACGGCTTCGGCCGCAGCGAGCGGATCCTCGGCGAGGCCCTGGACGACGAGCGCGCGGAGGTCGTCGTCGCCAGCAAGATCTTCCCGGTGGCGCCGTTCCCGCCGGTGGTCCGCCAGCGGTGGGCCGGCAGCGCCCGCCGGCTCGGGCTGGAGCGGATCCCGCTGTACCAGGTGCACCAGCCCAACCCGGTCGTCCGCGACTCGGTGACGATGCCGGCGATGCGGGAGCTGCTCGACGCCGGCCGGATCGGCGCCGTCGGCGTCTCCAACTACTCCCTGGCCCGCTGGCGGGCCGCCGACGCCGCGCTGGGCCGCCCGGTGGTGAGCAACCAGGTGGAGTTCTCCCTCGCCACCGCCGGGCCCCTCGACGACCTGGTGCCGTTCGCCGAGCGGGAGGACCGGCTGGTCATCGCCTACAGCCCGCTGGCCCAGGGGCTGCTCGGCGGCCGGTACGGGGTCGACGACCGGCCGGGCGGCGTGCGCGCCGCCAACCCGCTGTTCGGAACCGAGAACCTGCGCCGGGTGCAGCCGCTGCTCGACCTCGTGCGCGAGGTCGCCGCGGCGCACGACGCGACGCCCGCGCAGGTCGCGCTGGCCTGGCTGCTCGGCCTGCCCCGCGTGGTGGTCATCCCGGGGGCGTCCGGCGTGGAGCAGGTGGAGTCCAACGCCGCGGCGGCCGAGCTGGCCCTGGCCGCCGACGAGCAGGCCGCGCTCACCGCCGCCGCCCGGGCGTTCACGCCGGTCTCGACGGCGCGCACGGTGGTGGACACCGTCCGCGAGCGGGTGGACGCGGTGCGGCAGCGGCTGGGGGTCTGACCGCGCCCGGAGGGCGCCGGTCAGGCGCCCCGGCGCCGCCAGCGGCCGGGTACCGCCCCGGCCTCGGTCAGCGCGGCGGCCGCCCGCAGCGCGCGGTGCCGGGCGTACCAGGCCAGCCCGACCACGGCCGCGCCGACGCCGACCGCGGCCCCGGTGACCACCGGGGCCGGCGGGACGCTGAAGCGCGCCCGCATCGACACCGGCCGGCTGAACTCCAGCACCGGCCAGCCCTGGTCGAGGGCAGCCTTGCGCAGCCCGCGGTCGGGGTTGACCGCCGTCGGGTGCCCGACGACCGACAGCATCGGCAGGTCGGTGATCGAGTCGCTGTAGGCGTAGCAGTCGGCGAGGTCGTAGCCGCCCTCGGCCGCCAGCTCGCGGATGGCGAGGGCCTTGTTCTCGCCGTAGGCGTAGAAGTCGATCTCGCCGGTGTAGCGACCCTCGACGGTCACCATGCGGGTCGCGACCACGCGGTCGGCCCCCAGCAGCGCGCCGATCGGCTCGACCACCTCGGCGCCGCTGCTGGAGACGATCACGATCTCCCGGCCCGCCGCCTTGTGCTCCTCGATCAGGTCGGCCGCCTCGGCGTAGACCAGCGGGTCGACGATGTCGTGCAGGGTCTCGCCGACGATCTCGTGCACCGTGGCGACGTCCCAGCCGGTGCACATCGCGGTGATCTGCGCCCGCAGCCGCTCCATCTGCTGCGCGTCGGCGCCCTGCAGGGAGAAGACGAACTGCGCGTAGGCGGACTTGAGCACGGTGCGTCGGTTGATCAGCCCACCCTGGAAGAACGGTCGTCCGAAGGCCAGGGTGCTGGACTTCGCGATGACCGTCTTGTCGAGGTCGAAGAACGCCGCAGCGCGGGTCACAAGGCACGAGGGTAAGTGGACCCGCCGACAGCAGGGCAGGTCGCGCGCCGTCCACACCCGAACGGGTCATCCACAGTTCGCCTCCGCGGCTGGCAGAAGTTGCCCCGGCGCCCGTGGGCTGGGACCCGTGCGTGCCTCCTCCCGCTCCCTCGCCGCGCCCGCCGCGGCCGCCCGCCCGCTCGTCGTCAGCGCCGACGGCGACCTCGTCGACGACCTGCTCCGGCTGCTGGCCGCGGCCGGTGCGGAGGCCGAGCTGGCCACCGGCGGCCCGGCGCTGCGCCGCGCCCACCGCACCGCGCCGCTCGTCCTCGTCGGCTCGGACGTCCTCCCCGCACCGGCCGTGCGGGCGCTCCCGCGGCGGGCCGGGCTGGTCGTGGTGACCCGCGGCGAGCTGCCCGCGGCCGACTGGGCCACCGCCGTGGAGCTGGGCGCCGAGCGCGTCGCCCGGCTGCCGGCCGACGAGGCGTGGCTGCTGTCGCGGTGCGCCTCCGCGGTGCGCTCCCCGGTCGCGTCCGGCTGGCTCGCGGCGGTGGGCGGCAGCTGCGGGGGCGCCGGTGCAAGCACCGTCGCGACCGCGCTCGCGCTGGCCGCCGCGCCCGGCTCCCTGCTGGTCGACGCCGACGCCGCCGGCGGCGGGCTGGACCTGCTGCTCGGCGCGGAGCGCACCGACGGGCTGCGCTGGCCCGAGCTCACCGGCCTGCGGGGACGCGTCGCCGGCGACGCCCTGCTCGCCGCGCTGCCGGAGACCGCCGGCGTCCGCGTCCTCGCGGCCTCCCGCGCCGACCCGGTCGCCATCCCGGCCGAGGCGCTCAGCGCCGTCGCCCTCGCCGGCCGGTCCGCCGGGGCCGCCGTCGTCGTCGACCTGCCCCGCGGCGAGCCCGCGCCGGCCGAGACCGTCCTCGCCGAGGCCGACCTGTCGGTCCTCGTCGTCCCCGCGCGGCTGCGCGCCGTCTCCGCGGCCCGTCTGCTCCTCGACCCCGGGCGGCCCTGGTCGTCGGCCGTGGTCGTGACCCGCGGCGTCCCGGGCGGGCTGTCCCGCGACGACGTGGCCGACCTGCTCGGCCGGCCGGTGCTGGCCGAGCTCGGGCACGACCGCGCCGCGGTGCCGCGCGGCGAGCGCGGGGAACCGCCGCTGGTCTCGGCGCGGGCGCCGCTGGGCGTGCTGGCGCGGCGGCTGCTGGCGGAGGTGCCGGGGCCGAGCGAGCCCGCCCCGTGACCGGCCCGCTGCTGGACCGGGTCCGGGCCCGCCTCGCCACGGAGCCGGGGGTGCCCTCCCGCGCGGCCGTCGCCGCCCTGGTGCGGACCGAGTCCGGCGGGCTGCTCGGCGACGACGACGTGCTGCGCGCCGTCCGCGAGGCGGTCGACGAGCTGGCCGGCGCCGGGCCGCTGGAGCCCCTGCTGCGCCTGCCCGACGTCACCGACGTCCTGGTCAACGGCCCCGACCAGGTGTGGGTGGACCGCGGCGACGGGCTCGAGCGCACCGCGCTGGCCTTCCCCGACGACGACGCCGTCCGCCGGCTCGCCGTCCGGCTGGCCGCCGCGGCCGGCCGCCGCCTCGACGACGCCGCGCCGTGGGTCGACGTCGGCCTGCCCGACGGCACCCGCCTCCACGCGGTCCTGCCACCGGTCTCCGGGAGCGGCACCTGCCTGTCCCTGCGGGTGCTGCGCCGGGCCACGCCCGACCTCGCGGCCCTCGCGCGGGCCGGCGCCTTCCCCGGCGGGAGCGAGCGGCTGCTGCGGGCGCTGGTGGCCCGGCGGCGGGCGTTCCTGGTCACCGGCGGCACCGGCGCCGGGAAGACCACCCTGCTGTCGGCGCTGCTGGCCGTGGTCGACCCCGCGGAGCGCATCGTGCTCTGCGAGGACGCCGCCGAGCTGGCCCCGGCCCACCCGCACGTCGTGCGGCTGCTCAGCCGGCCGCCGAACGTCGAGGGCGCCGGGCTGGTCACGCTGCGGGACCTGGTCCGGCAGGCGCTGCGCATGCGGCCCGACCGGCTCGTCGTGGGGGAGGTCCGCGGCGCCGAGGTGACCGACCTGCTCGCCGCCCTCAACACCGGCCACGACGGGGGCTGCGGCACGCTGCACGCCAACCGCCCGGCCGAGGTGCCCGCCCGGCTCGAGGCGCTGGGCGTGGCGGCCGGGCTCGACCGGGCCGCCGTGCACAGCCAGGCCGCGGCCGCGCTCTCGGTCGTGGTGCACCTGCGGCGGTCGGCGGTCGGCCGGCGGGTCGACGAGCTCGGCGTCCTCCGCCGCACCGGCGACGGCGTGGTCGTGGAGCCGGCCTGGCGGGCCGACGGCGGACCGTGCCCGGCGGCGGAGCGGCTGTCGGCGCTGCTCGACGGCGACGACGAGCCGTGACGGCGGCCCTCTTGGCGCTGGCCGCGGCGCTGCTGGCCTGGCCGGACGCCGGCGCGCTGCGCCGGGCCCGGCTGGGCCCCCGCCCGCGCGCCACCGCCTCCCGCCTCCGGCCGGGACCGCGGTCGGCGCCGGTCCTCGTGGGCGCCGCCGTGGCCGCGGGGGCCGCGATCGCCAGCACCCCGCTGGTCGCCGGCCTCGCCGGGGCCTGCGCCGCGCTGGCCGCGCGGGCCGAGCTCGGCCGCCGCCAGGCGGCCCGGCGGGAGGCGGCGTCGGCGGCGGTCACCCAGGCGCTCGGCGCGCTCGCGGCCGAGCTGCGCAGCGGCCGGCCGCTCGAGGTCGCCGCCGCGGCCGCGGCCCGCACCTGCAGCGACGACGGGGTGGGGGCCGCGCTGGTGCGGGCGGTCCGTGCCCCGGCGCCCCCCGCGCCGGGGCGCCGCGCCCCGCCCCGGCCGGCGGAGGCGGCGCTGGACCGGCTCGCCGCGGCCGTCCGGCTGAGCCGCGACACCGGGGCCGCGCTGTCCGAGGTCGTGGCGGCGGTCGAGGACGACCTGCGGGCGCGGCACCGCCGGCGGCTGGAGCTCCGCTCCGCGCTGTCCGCGCCGAGGGCCAGCGCGACCCTGCTCGCCGGCCTGCCGCTGCTGGGCCTCGCCATGGGCAGCGGCGTGGGCGCCGACCCCTGGCGCGTGCTCACCGCGACGGGGCCCGGCCAGGTGCTGCTCGTCGTCGGCGTGGGCCTGGAGGTGGCCGGCGTCGCCTGGTCGCGCCGGCTGGCGTCCCGGGCGACCCGCCGAGCCGTGCCGGAGGGCCGGTGACCGGCGGGAGCGCCGCCCTGCTGGCCCTGGCCGCCGCGCTGCTCGCCTGGCCGCCGGCCCGCGCCCGCGGCCGCGGCCGGGTGGCGGCGCCGCCCGCGCCGGTGCGGTCGGCGTCCCGCGAGGCGGCGCTGGCGGCCGCCTGGCAGCGCCGACTGCTGGCGGCCGCGGCCGGTGGTGCGGTCGGACTGCTCGTCGGCGGCGTGCTCGGCCTGCTCGCCGCCGTGGTCGTCGGCGCCCTCGGGGAGCGGGCGCTGCGCTCGGGCGCGGCGGCGGACGGCGACCGAGGGGCCGCGCTGGAGCAGGAGCTGCCGGTCGCCTGCGACCTGCTCGCCGTCTGCCTCTCCGCCGGCCTGCCCACCGCAGCGGCCCTGGCGGCGGTGGCGACGGCCGTGCACGAGCCGCTCTCCGGGGAGCTGCGCCGGGTCGCGGGGCTCACCCGGCTCGGCGCCGAGCCGCGGTCGGCCTGGGCCGGCGCTCCGGAGGAGCTGGCTGCGCTCGCCCGGGTGCTGGTCCGCGCGGGGGAGTCCGGCTCGGCCGTCGGGCCCGCGCTGCGCGCGCTGGCGGCCGACGCCCGCGTGCTCGCCCGCACCCGCATCGAGGCCGACGTGCGGCGGGCCGGGGTGTGGGTCCTCGCACCGCTGGGGCTGTGCTTCCTGCCGGCCTTCCTGTGCCTCGGCGTCGTGCCGCTGGTGCTGGGCATCGCCGGCGAGGTGTTCGGCTGAGGCCCGGCGTCCACAGGGCCTCCGGTCCTCCACAGATCGGGCCGGGGCGGCCGACCGGAGGGCCCCGGCCGCGAGGGTCGACCCGACGGCCCGGACGGCGGGCCCCGAACCCAGGAGCGAACCGTGCAGCAGAACCCCCGTCCCCCGATCCCCGGCCGCCGGCCGCTCCGGGCGGCGGCCCGCCGCTGGGCCCGCGTGCGGGCCTCGGGCGAGGCCGGCATGAGCACCGCGGAGTACGCGGTCGGCACCGTGGCGGCCTGCGCGTTCGCCGCCGTCCTCTACCGGGTCGTCACCGGCGGCTCGATCGTCGACGCCCTCGGCGAGCTCGTCGAGTCGGCCCTCGGCACGCTGTCGTGACGGCGCGGCGGCGCCCGCGCGGCGACGCCGGCATGGTCACGGCCGAGACGGCGGTGGTCCTGCCCGTGCTGCTGCTGGTGCTGGCGGGCGCCGTCGCCGCGGTCACCGTGGTCGGCGCCCAGATGCGGTGCGTGGACGCGGCGCGGGAGGCGGCCCGGGCCGCGGCGCGGGGCGAGACCGCGGCCGTGGTCGGCGCGATCGCGGCCCGCTCGGCCCCCGACGGGGCGACGGTCGACGTGGCCACGTCGGTGGACGAGGTCCGCGTGACCGTCACCGCCGACCTGCCGGCGCTGGGGCCGGTCCCGGTGCGCGTCCGGGTGTCGGCGGCGGCGGTCGCGGTGCGCGAGCCCGGTGGGGTGCCGTGAGCCGGGACGGCGAGCGCGGCTCGGCGACGGTCTGGGTACTCGCCCTGGCCGGCGTGCTCGCCGCCGTGGGCACGGCCGCGGTCCTCCTGGCAGCGGCGGTCACCGCGCGGCACCGGGCCGGGGCGGCGGCGGACCTCGCGGCGCTGGCCGCCGCGGCGGCCGCGGTGCGCGGCGATCCCGGCGCCTGCGCGGCCGCCGCCGAGCTCGCCGCGCGCAACGGGGCCGAGCTGACCTCCTGCGCCCTGGCCAGCGGCGCGGTGGTCGCGGTGACCGTCGCCGTCCCCCTCCGGCTCGGGCCCCTCGGCGCCTTCTCCGCCGAGGGCCGGGCCCGCGCGGGACCGGTCGGCGCCGGGGCGGAGGGGTGACCGCCCGGGTGTCAGGCCGACGCGGGCGCGGGGGACAGGTGCTCGTGCACCGCCAACCAGCGGCCGTCGGCCGCCCGGGAGAACACGATCGTCTCCCGCTCCTGCAGCACCTCCTGGCCCGCCGTGGTGGACACGGTGGTGCGCACGGCGTGGGTCAGCACGGCGACGTCGCCGTGCACCTGCACGCGGGTGTCGGTGGTGGCGCAGTCCAGCACCCGGAAGCCGTCCTCCGCCTCCCACCGCTGCCAGAGCCGGCGGTACTCCTCGGTCGAGGTGAGCAGCCGGTCGGCGGTGTGGAACAGGAAGGTGGCGTCGGGTGCGAAGCAGGCGAAGTACGCGGGGAGGTCGTTGCGGCCGAACGCGTCGACGAGGGCGGCGCCGGCCCGGCGCACCTCCTCCGCGGCGGGAGACCCGTTCACCGGCCCGCCGCCATCGCCGAGATCAGCTCGTACGCCACGTGCGAGGCGGCGATGCCGGTGATCTCGGCGTGGTCGTAGGCGGGGGCCACCTCGACCAGGTCGGCGCCCACCAGGTTCGACCCGGCGAAGCTGCGCAGGACCGCCAGCAGCTCCCGGCTGGTGAGCCCGCCCGCCTCGGGCGTGCCCGTCCCTGGGGCGAACGCCGGGTCGAGCACGTCGATGTCGACCGAGACGTACACCGGTCGCTCCCCGACGCGGGCCTGCACCCGCTCCACCACCCCGCGGATGCCGAGGTCGTCGACGTCGCGGGAGTGCACCACCTGGAACCCCAGCTCGGCGTCCTCCACCAGGTCGCGCGCCGAGTACAGCGGGCCGCGGATGCCCACGTGCAGGCAGCCGCTCCGGTCGAGCAGCCCCTCCTCGGAGGCCCGCCGGAACGGCGTGCCGTGCGTGTAGTCGGCGCCGAAGTAGGTGTCCCAGGTGTCGAGGTGGGCGTCGAAGTGCACCACCGCGATCGGGCCGTGCACCGCGTGCAGGGCGCGCAGCAGCGGCAGCGCGATGGTGTGGTCCCCGCCGATGGTCATCAGCCGGCCGGTCCGCTCCAGCAGGCTGCGTGCCCCCGCCTCGATCGCGGCGATCGCCTCACCGATGTCGAAAGGGTTGACCGCCAGGTCGCCGGCGTCCACCACCTGCTGGCGGCCGAACGGCTCGACGTCCTGCGCCGGGTTGTACGGGCGCAGCAGCCGCGAGGACTCGCGCACGTGCGCGGGGCCGAAGCGCGCGCCGGGCCGGTAGCTGACACCGGAGTCGAACGGCACCCCGACGACGGCGACGTCGACGTCGGAGACCTCGTCGATGCGCGGCAGGCGGGCGAAGGTCGGCGGCCCGGCGAACCGGGGCACGACGGTGGCGTCGACCTGGCCGAGACGGCCGTCCTGGGAGATGCGCTGCATGCTCACCGATCCTGCTCCACCGCCGAGAGGTCGCGACGGCGGCCCGTGCGGTGCACCGACGCCCGCGGGTCGTCGACCACCTCGGGCATCGGGGAGTCGGAGGCGGGCACCCACCTCGGGCCGGCCGGGCCGAAGACGTACCGCGGCTCGGGGAAGGCGAACAGCAGCGCCACGTAGACCACCGCGGCCAGGCCGATCGACACCGGCAGGCTGATGTCCACCCCGCCGGCCGCGTTGCGGAAGGGGCCCTCGATCAGCGGCGGGTAGTTGGCGAACAGCAGGCCGACCACCGCGGCCGGGATCCACGCGGCCATGCCGCGCCAGTTGGTGCCGCCGCTGAACCAGTAGCGCCCGCCCAGCCGGCCCTGGTTGAAGACCTGCAGGTCGGTCGGGGAGTAGTAGCCCCGGCGCACCCAGTAGCCGATCGCCATGATGATCATCCACGGCGTGGTGCAGATGACGATCGCGCCGACGAACGCGTTGACGCTGGCGAGCAGGTCGAACACCAGCCGGCCGACGAGGATGAAGACGAACGCGAGCGTGCCGATGACCAGCGACGCCTGCACGCGGCTCAGCCGCGGGAACACCGAGGAGAAGTCCAGGCCGGTGCCGTAGAGCGAGGTGACCCCGGTCGACAGCCCGCCCAGGAACGCCACCACCATGAGCAGCAGCGCGTACCAGATGGGCGAGACCTGGATCAGCGCGAAGACGTAGTCGACCTCGCCGGCCACCAGCGTCGCCGTGGCGACGCCGAAGAGGAACGGCACGAGGGTGGCCAGCTGCGCGAGCAGGGTGGCGCCCAGCAGCCGCGACGGGCGGGTGCTCGCCGGGATGTAGCGCGACCAGTCGCCGAGAAAGGCGCCGAAGCTGATCGGGTTGCCCATGACGATCAGCGCCGAGAGCACGAACGTGGGCCAGAAGCTGCCCAGCGCGTACGCCTCGGGGCCGGGGTCGTAGCCGGGGTCGAACTGCGAGGCGTAGGCCACGAGCGCCAGCAGCATCAGCGCCGTGTTGGCCAGGACCACCACCTTGTTCACCAGCAGCATGAACTGGTAGCCGTACACGACCACGACGATCACCAGGCCGCCCAGGACGGCGTAGATGACGCCGCGGAACAGCTCCGAGTCGCCGGTGCCGAACAGCCGGGTCGAGGCGCCCACCAGCGCGTCCCCGCTGACCCAGACGGAGATCGAGTAGAACGCGAGCGCGGTCAGCAGCGACAGGAACGAGCCGAGCACGCGACCCCGCACGCCGAAGTGCGCGCCGGACGACACCGCGTTGTTCGTGCCGGTGCGCGGCCCGAACAGGCCCATCGGCATGAGGAACAGCGCGCCCACCAGGACGCCGACCACCGTCGCCGCCACCGCCTGGACGAGCGAGAGCCCGAGCAGGATCGGGAACGTCCCCAGGATGATCGTGGCGAACGTGTTGGCGCCGCCGAACTGGATGCGGAACAGGTCGAAGGGGCGGGAGGTCCGCTCCGCGTCGGGGATGGTGTCGATCCCGTGCTGCTCGACCTCCGTGGCCCTCGGCCGCCGCTGCTCGGCCGCCAGGCCGGCGACCTCGGCTCCGCTCATCTGCACCTCCGCGTCAGGGGAGCGGCCTCCGCCACTCGGTCGCGCAGAGGCTAGGGGCAAAGTTGCCTGTCAGGCAACGGATGTTTTCCGAGAAGGCCATGCGGCATGCTGACCGCACCCGACGTCGAGAGGAGCGCAGTGGCTGGCGAGCTCCGGCGGCTACCCCGCCCGCACGACCCCGGCGAGGCGCTGGTGGGCGCCCGGCTGCGGGCCGCCCGTCAGGCGGCGGGGCTGACCCTGGCCGCCGTCGCGGCGCAGGCGGGGCTGACCAAGGGCTTCCTCAGCCGGCTCGAGCGCGACGAGGTCTCCCCGTCGGTGGCCACGCTGGTGACCGTCTGCGGCATCCTCGGCATCACCGTCGGCCGGCTGTTCGAGAGCCCCCAGACCTCGCTGGTCCGGGCCGAGGAGGCCCCGCCGATCAACTTCGGCGGTCAGGGCCTGCGCGAGGTGCTGCTCACCGCCGGCGACCAGCGGCAGCTGCAGGTGATCCGCTCCCGCGTCGAGCCCGGCGGCGGGGGCGGCGAGGAGCTGTACTCGCTCGCCTGCGAGGTCGAGTTCATCCACGTGCTCAGCGGCGAGCTGCGGCTGCTCCTGCCCGGGGAGGTCGTGGACCTGCGCGCCGGCGACGCCTTCACCATGCCGGGCGCGACGCCGCACACCTGGCTCAACCCGTCGCCGTCCAGACCCTGCGAGGTCCTGTGGGCCTTCGCCCCCGCGCCGTGACCGGACCCGTCCGGCGCATCGTCGACCTCTCCCACGTCGTCGACGACGACACCCCGGTCTACCCCGGCGACCCGGTGGCCCGGTTCACCCCCGCGGCCACCGTGGCGGCCGACGGGTACAACGTCCTGCACGTGCGCATGGGCTCGCAGACGGGCACGCACGTGGACGCGCCGTACCACTTCCTCGAGGACGGCGCGCGCATCGACGAGCTCCCCCTGGACCTGTTCGTGGGCCCCGCCGTGGTCGTCGACGTCGGCGGCAAGGGGCCGCGCGGCCGGATCGAGTGGGCCGACCTCGCGCCGCACGCCGACCGGCTGGGTCCCGGCCGCGTCCTCGTGCTGCACACCGGCTGGGACCGGCATTGGGGCACCGACGCGTACTTCGCCCACCCGTTCCTCACCGGGGACGCCGCGGCCCGCGTGGTCGCCGCCGGCGTGCGCACGATCGGCATCGACGCGCTCAGCCTGGACGAGACCGTGCCCGGTGGCGAGCCCGCCGAGGGCTTCGCCGCGCACCTGCACGTGCTCGGCGCCGGCGGCGTGATCGTCGAGAACCTCCGCGGCCTGGACGGCGTCCGCGTGCGCGAGCCGCTGCTCAGCGTGCTGCCCCTGCGGTTCGCCGGCGCGGACGGCGCACCCGTGCGAGCCGTGGCCCTGGAGCTGGACGCCGCGCCCTAGGCGCCGGTCAGAAGACCAGCTCGTCGCGGTCCTCCGCCGGCCGGGGCTCCTGCGGCCCCGCGGCGTCCACCGCGACGTCGTCCGCGTCGTCCTCCGCGTCGTCCTCCGCGCCCTCGTCCTCGGCGGCGGCCAGCTCGTCCAGGACGACGTCGAGCACCCGGACGGCGCCGGTCTTGTCCAGCGGGTCGTTGCCGTTGCCGCACTTGGGCGACTGCACGCACGACGGGCAGCCGCTCTCGCACTCGCAGGTGGCCACAGTGGCCCGGGTCGCCTGCAGCCAGCGGCGCAGCACCGCGTAGCCGCGCTCGGCGAAGCCGGCGCCGCCGGGGTGGCCGTCGTAGACGAAGATCGTCGCCGCCCCGGTGTCCGGGTGCAGGGCGGTGGAGAGCCCGCCGAGGTCCCAGCGGTCGCAGGTGGCCAGCAGCGGCAGGATGCCGATCGCCGCGTGCTCGGCCGCGTGCAGCGAGCCGGGCAGCGCGATCTCGTCGACCCGCGCCCGGTCCACCGCCCGGGGGTCGAGGGTGAACCACACCGCGCGGGTGCGCAGCTGCCGCGGCGGCAGGTCCAGCGGGAACTCCGCGAGGACCTCCTCGGTGACCAGGCGCCGCCGCTGGTAGGCGACCACCTGGTTGGTCACGTCCACGACCCCGGTGTGCGCGGTGACGGTGCCCAGCCGGCGCGTCCGGTCGGTGCTCACCACGGCCAGGTCGGTCACGTCGCGCGCCACCGTCGTCCACTCGGGGCTCTCGGCGTGGACGACCGCCACGGCGTCCTCGACGTCGAGCTCGTCCACCACGTAGGTCTCGCCGCGGTGCACGTAGAGGGCGCCGGTGTGCACCGTCGAGTGGGCGGCGTCGCCGTCGACGGTGCCGAGCAGGCGCCCGGTGTCGCCCTCGATGATCGACACCGGCTCCAGGCCGCTGCCCCGGATGTCGACGTCCGGCCGGCCGCGCCCGGCCCAGTACCAGCCGGCCGGGCGGCGGCGCAGCTGCCCGGCGGCGACCAGCTGCTCCAGCTGCGCCTCGGCCGCCGCCCCGCCGAAGTCCGGCAGGTCCTCCGGCCGCAGCGGCAGCTCGGCCGCCGCGCAGCACAGCTGCGGGCCCAGCACGTACGGGTTGGTCGGGTCGGTGACCGTCGCCTCGATCGGCCGGCCGAACACCGCGCGCGGGTGGTGGGCCAGGTAGTGGTCGAGCGGGTCGTCGCGCGCCACGAACACCACCAGCGACTCCCGCTGGGCGCGCCCGGCCCGCCCGGCCTGCTGCCACATCGAGGCCAGCGTCCCCGGGTAGCCGGCCAGCACCACCGCGTCCAGCCCGGCGATGTCGATGCCCAGCTCCAGGGCGTTGGTGGTCGCCACGCCCAGCAGCTCGCCGGAGGACAGCAGGCGTTCGAGCTCCCGCCGCTCCTCCGGCAGGTAGCCGCCCCGGTAGGAGTCCACCCGCCGCACGAGGTCGGCCCGCCCGCGCTCGGCCAGCAGGCGGCGGGCCTGCTCGGCGACGGACTCCGCGCTGCGCCGCGACCGGACGAACGCCAGCGTCCGGGCTCCCTGGTCGACCAGGTCGGCGAGCAGGGAGGCCGAGTCGGCGGCGGCCGAGCGGCGCAGCGGGGCGCCGTGCTCGCCGGTGCGCTCGGTCAGCGGCGGCTCCCACAGGGCGAACGTCGCCCCCGGCCGCGGCGAGCCGTCCTCGGTGACCGCCCGCACCGGGGCGCCGACCAGCCGGCCGGCCGCCTGCGCCGGGTCGGCGACCGTCGCCGAGGCCAGCACGAACACCGGCTCGGTGCCGTACCGGCGGCAGACCCGCCGCAGCCGGCGCAGCACGTGCCCGACGTGCGAGCCGAAGACCCCGCGGTAGGCGTGGCACTCGTCGACCACGACGTAGGCCAGCCGCCGCAGCGTGCTCGACCACCGCTGGTGAGCGGGCAGGATCCCGCGGTGGAGCATGTCGGGGTTGGTCATGATCCACCGCGAGTGGCGGCGGACCCAGTCCCGCTCCTCGGCCGGGGTGTCGCCGTCGTAGGCCGCCGGGCGCACGGAGGGGTCGGCCAGCGCGGCGACCGCGGTCAGCTGGTCGCGGGCCAGCGCCTTGGTGGGCGCCAGGTAGAGCACGCAGGCGCGGTCGTCCTCGGCCAGCCGGCTCAGGGCGGGCAGCTGGTAGGCCAGCGACTTGCCCGACGCCGTGCCGGTGGCCACCACCACGTGCTGCCCGGCGTGCGCCAGCTCGGCCGCCTCCACCTGGTGCCGCCACGGAGAGGGGACGCCGCGCTCGGACAGGCGCGCCCGCAGCTCGGCGGGTACCCACTCGGGCCACTGCCGCGACTGGCTGCGCCGCATCGGCAGCCGGTGGACGTGGGTGACGGGTTGCTCGTCCTCGGACGTGCCGGCCAGGAGGCTCGCCAGCAGGTCCGCCCCGGGAAGAACCTGGTCCGCGCCGGGAGGGGGAGCCGAGCGGACCGGGTGGAGCGTGGTCACCCCTCCACTGTCACACCTGGGGGCAAGCGCCGGACCGCCGCGCCGGAACGAATTGTGACCAAATCAACACTCAGTCGCGGCTTCCTGCACAACCTGTGATCTCGCTTACACTCACGCGGCGTCCACAGGTCGACGGAGCCCTCCGACGCCCCGGGCGTGACCTCCGCCGGGCGACGCGTGCGCCGGCCCGGCAGCCGACCGCTTGGAGGAATACATGCCCGACAGCTCACTGTCCGGCGGGGACGTCACCCTGGTGGTGGTCGTCCTCGTCGTCGCCCTGGCCGCACTCGGCTTCGCCGCCTACCTGGTCCGCGCCGTCCTGGCGGCCGACCAGGGCACGACGACGATGCGCGACATCGCCCGGGCGGTGCAGGAGGGCGCCGCGGCCTTCCTGCGACGGCAGTTCAGGACGCTGGGCGTGTTCGCCGTGATCGTCTTCCTGCTGCTGCTCGCGCTCCCGGTCGCCGAGGGCGGCTGGGGGACCCGGACCGGCCGGGCGCTGTTCTTCCTGGTCGGCGCCCTGTTCTCGGCCGCGGTCGGCTTCATCGGCATGACCCTGGCCACCCGCGGCAACGTGCGGGTGGCCGCGGCCGCCCGCACCGGCGGCTACCGGCCGGCCTTCCGCATCGCCTACCGCACCGGCGGCGTCGTCGGGATGATCACCGTCGGCCTGGGCCTGTTCGGCTCGGCCCTGGCCCTGCTGCTGTTCGACGAGACGGCGCCGGTGGTGCTGGAGGGCTTCGGCTTCGGCGGCGCGCTGCTGGCGATGTTCATGCGGGTCGGCGGCGGCATCTTCACCAAGGCCGCCGACGTCGGCGCCGACCTGGTGGGCAAGGTCGAGGCGGGCATCCCCGAGGACGACCCCCGCAACGCCGCCACGATCGCCGACAACGTGGGCGACAACGTCGGCGACTGCGCGGGCATGGCGGCCGACCTGTTCGAGTCCTACGCGGTGACCCTGGTCGCCGCCCTGATCCTCGGCCAGGTCTTCTTCGGCGCCGTCGGCATGGTGTTCCCGCTGACCGTCGCCGCGATCGGCGTGGTGGCCTCGGTGGTCGGCATCCTGGCCAGCAACCCCGGCAAGAACGACAACAGCGGCCTGGCCCCGATCAACCGCGGCTTCTTCACCTCCGCGGTGGTCTCGCTGATCCTCGTCGCGGTCGCCGCCTTCACCGTGCTGCCCAGCGTCGCCGACCAGGACCTGTCGGTCAGCCCGCAGGTGCTCGGCTTCCTCGCCGTCCTCGCCGGCATCGTGCTGGCCGTCGCCATCCAGCTGCTCACCGGCTACTTCACCGAGACCAGCCGCCGGCCGGTCCGCGACGTCGCCCGCAGCTCCCTCACCGGCCCGGCCACCGTCGTCCTGTCCGGCATCTCGCTGGGCCTGGAGTCGGCGGTCTACGCCGCCCTGCTCATCGGCGGCTCGGTCTACGTCGCCTTCCTGATCGGCGGCAGCGCCGCCCTCTACGCCGTCGCCCTGGCCGGCTGCGGCCTGCTCACCACCGCGGGCGTCATCGTCTCGATGGACACCTTCGGGCCGGTGAGCGACAACGCGCAGGGCATCGCCGAGATGTCCGGCGACCTCGACGAGGACGGCGCCCGCACGCTCACCGACCTCGACGCCGTCGGCAACACCACCAAGGCGATCACCAAGGGCATCGCGATCGCCACCGCGGTGCTCGCCGCCACCGCGCTGTTCGGGTCCTACAACGCGCAGGTCCTCGACGCCCTCGACGAGGCCGGGGCCACGCTGGGCAACGCCTTCACGCTGGTGAACCCGCAGAACGTGGTCGGTGCGCTGGTCGGCGCCGCCGTGGTCTTCCTGTTCTCCGGCCTGGCCGTCAACGCCGTCTCGCGAGCGGCCGGGCGGGTGGTCTTCGAGGTCCGGGAGCAGTTCCGCACCCGGCCCGGGATCATGGACTACAGCGAGCGGCCCGACTACGGCGCCGTGGTCGACATCTGCACCAAGGACTCCCTGCGCGAGCTGGCCACGCCCGGCCTGCTCGCCGTCATGGCGCCGGTCGCGGTCGGGTTCGGCCTGGGCTTCGGGCCGCTGGCGGCCTACCTCGTCGGCGCGATCGCCGCGGGCACGCTCATGGCGGTCTTCCTCGCCAACTCCGGCGGGGCGTGGGACAACGCCAAGAAGATGGTGGAGGACGGCGCCCACGGCGGGAAGGGCAGCGAGGCGCACGCGGCCACGGTCATCGGCGACACCGTCGGCGACCCGTTCAAGGACACCGCCGGTCCGGCGATCAACCCGCTGATCAAGGTGATGAACCTGGTGGCGCTGCTCATCGCCCCCGCGGTGGTCGGCCTCTCGGTCGGCGACGACGCCAACACCGCCGTCCGCACGGTCATCGCCCTCGTGGCGGTGCTGGTCATCGTCGCCGCGGTCGTCGTCTCCAAGCGCCGGTCCGTGGTGGTCGGCGGTGCGCCGAGCCAGAACACGGAGAACTCGCTGACGGCCAGCGCGCCCTGATCGGTCGTCCCCCCTCCGCACACCGGGATCCTCCGGCCGGCCCCGCGCCGGCCGGGGGGTCCCGGTGGCGGTTGTGGACGTCGTCGCCCGTTGTGGACGGCGACGGGCGTGCCCGCGGGGCCGGCTCCTAGCGTCCGCCGCCTCCGGTCCGACCCCGGACCGCCCACGACGCCGGAGGCAGGAATGTCCGCGCTCATCTCCGCCCAGCTCGACCGCGTGGCGGCCCTGGCCGCCGAGCTGGCCGCGCTCGCGCAGGCGCTGGCCGAGGACGGCGTGCTGTGCACCTCGACCGCCCGCTCGCTGTCGACGTCGCTGGGGGGCTCGGCGGGGTGGTGGGCCGGCGGCGCCGGGCACGGCTGGGCCGGCCTGCTGCGGATCCTCGCCGAGCGCGCCGAGGCGCTCGCCGGCACGCTGGCCGGCGCCGTCGAGGAGTACCGCCGCTACGACGCGCTGCTCTCCGAGCGCGTCTCCGGGCGCGTCGGCTCGACCGCGATCGCCCGGTGATCCCGCCCTCCCTCACGGCGGTCGCCGGCTGGGACGTGCCGCTGCTGCGCGGCGCGGTCGGCACCCTCGACGTCGTGGCCGCGCGCCTGCCCGCGTGGCGGGCCCGCACCGAGGCCGTGGGCCGGGCGCTGGCCGCCGCCGAGTGCTGGTCCGGTCCGGCGGCGCGCGCGGCGGCCGACGCGGTCGTCGAGCTGTCGGTCGCCACCACCGCGGTCTCCGCCGCCCTCGCCGACTCGCTGGACGCCTTCGCCGTCCTCCTCGCCGCCGCCGGGACGGCCGGCCCGGACGCCGCCGCGGCACTGGCCGCCGCGGCGGCGGAGGGGGTCTCGCTCGGCGAGGACGGGCGTGCGTCCGGCCCGCCCGAGGCGGCCGAGCGGATCGGGGCGCTGGCCGCCCGGGCGCTCGCGGCGGCGGACTCCGCGGGGGTCGCCGCGCAGGCGGCGGACCGCGCGCTGCTGCCGGTCGGCGTCGTCGACGCCTTCCCGCCGGTCGACTTCGCCGGCCTGCTCTCCGGGGTCGACCCGTGCGTCGTCCCGCCCCCGATACCTGCCGGCACCGACCCCACCCGGGTGGCGGCCTGGTGGTCGTCCCTCTCCGCCGCCGAGCAGCGGGCCGCGGTCGCCGCGGAGCCGGAGATGGTCGGCGCCCTCGACGGGGTGCCGGCCTGGGCCCGCGACCGCGCCAACCGGCTGGTGCTCGCCGCCGCGCTGGACGCCGCCGACCCGGACGCCACGACGACCGCCGTGGCGGCGGAGATCCGGCGCCAGGAGGCGGCGGGGCGGCCGGTCCAGCTGTGGTCGCTCGACCTCGGGCAGGGCCTGGTCGGGCTGGCGGTCGGCGACCTGGACACGGCCGACGCGGTGGCGCTGCTCGTGCCCGGGATCCTCACCACGCCGGAGGGCGACCTGGCCCGCGTCGTCGACGACACCGCCGACGTCCTCGCCAGTGCCTCGGCCGCGACGCCGGCGCTGGCCGTCGCGGGGCTGGCCTGGCTCGGCTACCGGACCCCGCACGACCCGCCGTCGATCGTCACCCGCGGCGCCGCCCGCCGCGGCGGCGACGCCCTGGACGACGACCTGGACGGGCTCGCGGCCGCCCGGCGGGCGCTCGCCGCGCCGCTCCCGCGCACCACCGTGCTGGCGCACAGCTACGGCACGGTCGTCGTCGACGAGGCCGCGGGGGAGGCGGGGCGGCTGGCCGCCGACGCGCTCGTCCTGCTGGGCAGCCCCGGCCTGCAGCGCGACGCCGGGGAGCTCGAGGCCGCCGAGGTCTACGCCGCCGCTTCCCCGTTCGACCCGGTGTCCTGGTCGGGGTGGTTCGGCGACAGCCCGACGGAGGAGGGGTTCGGGGCGGTCGAGCTGCCGGTCGACGCCGTCACGCTGCACTGGGAGTACCACGACCCCGACGGCCCCACCCTGGCGGCGGCCGGGGAGGTCGTGGCGGCCCCGCCGGGCGAGCCGTGAGCCGCGCCCTCAAGGTGGGGGAGAGGACGACCGATGGGAACAGCGCGGGGGGTCGAGCGTTTCTGGGGGTGACGGCGCGCCCACGGCGGGTCGCCACCCGGGCTCGCGTCGGAGGCGTGGCCTACCGTGGCCCGCCGAGGGGCGCACCGCGACGCGTCCGCCACCGTCGGGTCGTCCGGCGCCCGCACCGCAGCACCACCGACAGGAGCACCGTGCCCAGCAGGACCGCGAAGAACGGCACCCAGACCGCCACCGGGACGAGCACGCCCGCGCGGCGGCGATCCGGCGCGAACGGCGGCAAGCCGCTGGTCATCGTCGAGTCGCCGACGAAGGCCGGCAAGATCGCGGGTTACCTGGGCAGCGGGTACGTCGTCGAGGCCAGCGTCGGGCACATCCGCGACCTGCCGCGCAACGCCGCCGACGTGCCGGCCGAGCACAAGGGTGCCTCCTGGGCGCGGCTGGGCGTCGACGTCGACAACGGCTTCGAGCCGCTCTACGTGGTCAGCCCCGACCGCAAGCAGCAGGTCAGCCGGCTCAAGCAGCTCGTCAAGGACGCCAGCGAGGTCTACCTCGCCACCGACGAGGACCGCGAGGGCGAGGCCATCGCCTGGCACCTCGTCGACACGCTCAAGCCGCGGGTCCCGGTCCGCCGCATGGTCTTCCACGAGATCACCCCCGAGGCGATCACCCGTGCCGTGGCCAACCCGCGCGAGCTGGACACCGCCCTGGTCGACGCCCAGGAGACCCGGCGCATCCTCGACCGGCTCTACGGCTACGAGGTCTCGCCGGTCCTGTGGAAGAAGGTCCTGCCCAAGCTCTCGGCCGGCCGGGTGCAGTCGGTGGCCACCCGCATCGTCGTCGAGCGCGAGCGGGAGCGGATGAACTTCCACGCGGCCGACTACTGGTCCCTGGAGGGCGTCTTCGCCGTCGCCGACCAGCGGGCCGGTGCCGACGCGGGGGAGCCCACGACCGTCCGCGCCCGGCTGGTCAGCGTCGACGACAGCCGCGTGGCCACCGGTCGCGACTTCGACCCCGCCACCGGGCGGGCCACCGGCGAGGTGGTCCACCTGGACGAGGCGGGCGCCCGCGGCCTCGCCGCCCGGCTCGAGGGCCGGCAGGTGACCGTCAGCCGGGTGGACGAGAAGCCGTACCGCCGCCGCCCGTACGCGCCGTTCACCACCTCCACGCTGCAGATGGAGGCCGGCCGCAAGCTCGGCTGGTCCTCGGCGCAGGTGATGCGCGTCGCCCAGCGGCTGTACGAGAACGGCCACATCACCTACATGCGGACCGACTCGACCAACCTGTCGAACGAGGCGATCAACGCAGCCCGCACCCAGGCGCGGGAGCTCTACGGCGACGCGTACGTCCCGGCCGAGGCCCGCCGCTACGCCAAGAAGGCCAAGGGCGCCCAGGAGGCGCACGAGGCGATCCGGCCGGCGGGGGACAACTTCCGCACCCCGGGCCAGCTCGCCGGCCAGCTCGCCCGCGACGAGTTCCGGCTCTACGAGCTCGTCTGGCAGCGCACGATCGCCTCCCAGATGGCCGACGCGGTCGGCCAGACCGTGAGCATCCGGCTGGCCGGTCGCAGCAGCACCGACGAGGCGGTCGAGTTCACCGCCAGCGGCCGCACCATCACCTTCCCCGGTTTCCTGCGGGCCTACGTCGAGTCGCGGGACGAGGGGCCGGCCGGCAACGGCGACGACGACCACGGCAGCGACGACGCCGAGCGCCGGCTGCCGAGGCTCGAGCGCGGCCAGCGACTCGACACCCGCGCGCTGGAGCCCAAGGGGCACACGACCACGCCGCCGTCGCGCTACACCGAGCCGAGCCTGACCGCCCGGCTGGAGGAGCTGGGCATCGGCCGGCCGTCGACCTACGTCTCGATCCTGCAGACGATCCAGGACCGCGGGTACGTCTGGAAGAAGGGCGCCGCGCTGGTGCCGTCCTTCGTGGCCTTCGCGGTGGTCAACCTGCTCGAGCAGCACTTCGCCCAGCTGGTCGACTACGACTTCACCGCCGCGCTGGAGAACGAGCTCGACGAGATCGCCAGCGGCACCCTCGGCCGGGTCGACTGGCTGACCGAGTTCTACTTCGGCGGCGAGGGCCGCCACGCCGGCGCCATCGCCGCCTCGGGCGGCCTCAAGCAGGTCATCAGCGAGCGGCTGGAGGAGATCGACGCCCGCGGCGTGAACTCCATCCCGCTGCGCGCCACCGGCCCGCACGGGGAGCCCGTCGTCGTCCGCGTCGGCCGCTACGGGCCGTACCTGCAGGTGGGCAGCGAGGAGGGCGCCCGGGTCAGCATCCCGGAGGACCTGCCGCCCGACGAGCTGACCACCGAGAAGGTGGCCGAGCTGCTGGCCGCTCCCAGCGGCGACCGCGAGCTGGGCACCGACCCCGCGTCGGGGCACCCCGTCGTGGTCAAGGCCGGCCGCTACGGGCCCTACGTCACCACCGTGGTCCCCGAGGGCAGCAAGGAGTCGCCGCGCACGGCCAGCCTGTTCGCGTCGATGTCGCCGGAGACGGTGACCCTCGACGAGGCGCTGCGCCTGCTCACCCTGCCCCGCACGGTCGGCACCGCGCCCGACGGCGAGGAGATCCAGGCGCTCAACGGCCGCTACGGCCCCTACCTCAAGAAGGGCGGCGACTCGCGGTCGCTGCCCAGCGAGGAGGCGCTGTTCACGACCACCCTCGACGAGGCGCTGGCGATCTTCGCCCAGCCGAAGCAGCGCGGGCGGCGGGCCGCGGCCACGCCGCTGAAGGAGCTCGGCGCCGACCCGGTCACCGGGGGGCAGATCACCGTCCGCGAGGGCCGCTTCGGCCCCTACGTCACCGACGGCGAGACCAACGCCAGCCTGCGCAAGGGCGACGACGTCGAGGCGATCACCCTCGACCGCGCCGCGGAGCTGCTGGCCGACCGGCGCGCCCGGGGTCCGGCGACGAAGAAGAAGGCGGCCAAGAAGACCGCGACGGCCAAGAAGACGACGGCGAAGAAGGCCACGGCCAAGACCACGGCCAAGAAGGCGACGACGAAGAAGTCGACCGCCGCGCCGGTCTCCGCCGGCTGATGACCGGCACCGGCTCGCTGGACCCGGCGAGCTGGGACGGCCGCCGGCGCAGCTTCGGGTCGGTGGCCGCCGAGTACGCGGCGCTGCGCCCGGGGTACCCGGCCGACGCGGTCGCCTTCCTCCTCGGCGCGGCTCCGCGACGGGTCCTCGACCTCGGCGCCGGCACCGGCCTGCTCACCGAGCGCCTGGTCGCCGCCGGGCACGAGGTCGTCGCCGTCGACCCGTCGCCCGAGATGCTGGCGCAGCTGGCCGCGCGCCTGCCCGGCGTCGTCCCGCTCGTGGGCTCGGCCGAGTCGCTGCCGCTGCCCGACCGCGACGTCGACGCGGTGGTCGCCGGCCAGGCCGCGCACTGGTTCGACCCGGTGCCCGCGGCCCGCGAGATGCGCCGGGTGCTGCGCCCCGGTGGGGTCGTCGGGCTGGTCTGGAACGCCCGCGACGAGCGGGTGCCGTGGGTCGCCGCCCTCGGTGCGCTGCTGGCCGGCGAGGCGCGCGGTCACGAGGCCGACCAGGGCGTGGTGGACGAGTTCGCCGCGGCGCTGCCGGCCTCCGCCACCGGGTACGGGTCCGGCGTCGTGCAGACGGTGACGCCCGAGCAGGTGGTCCGCGGCATCGGCACCCGCAGCTACGTGGCCACCATGGAGCCGGCCGCCCGCGAGGCCTTCCTCGGCCGGGTGCGCGCGCTGCTGGCCACCCATCCCGACACCCGGGGGCGGGAGGTCCTCGAGCTGCCGCACCGCACCACCGCGCACCGGCTCGCGCCCCGGTGAGCGGTCAGGCGGGCCGCCGGCCGATCGCGAACACCCGGCGGAAGGGGAGCACGGTCGTCCCGTCCGGCCGCTGCGGGTAGGCCGCGCGCAGGGCGGCGGCGTACTCGGCCGTGAGCGCGGCCGCCGAGTCCCCGTCGAGCCGGCCCAGCACCGGTCGCAGCACGGTGCTGCGCACCCACCCCAGCACCGGGTCCGCGCCGGTCAGCACGTGCAGGTACGTCGTCTCCCAGACGTCGGCCGCCAGCCCGGCGGCGGTGAGCAGGTCGAGGTAGCCGGCGGGGGCCGCGACGGCGCCCGGCCGCGGCGCGACGTCGGCCACCCGGTCGGCCCAGCGCGGGTCGGCGCACAGCTCGGCCAGCAGGGTGTGGGTGGGCGCCCCGAAGTTCCCCGGCACCTGCACCGCCACCTCCCCACCGGGCGCCAGCCGCGAGGCCCAGCGCGCCAGCAGCGCCTCGTGGCCGGGCACCCAGTGCAGGACGGCGTTGCTGAGCACGACGTCGACCGGCCCGTCCGGCGTCCAGCCCCGGACGTCGCCGAGCACGAACCGGACCCGCCCCTCGACGGCGTGCCGCGCGGCCGCGGCGAGCATCTCGGGGGAGGAGTCGACACCGGTGATCCGCGCCCCCGGCCAGCGGGCGGCGAGGGACGCGGTCAGCGCCCCCTCGCCGCAGCCGAGGTCGACGACCTCGCGCGGGTCCGCGGCCCGCACCCGCGCCAGCAGCTCGGCGAACGGGCGGGCCCGCTCGCCGGCGAAGCGGAGGTAGCTCGCCGGGTCCCAGGCGCCGGCGCCCGGCTGAGGGGAGGTGCCCACCTGCGGAGACCCTAGTGCCGCGTGAGGCGGACGACTCCCGATCGGACGCCCGGAGTACCGGGAACGGTCACCTCGGACCGGTACCGTGAGGCGGCCGAGGGCCCAGCTGCCGCCCACTCCGACACCCAAACCGGGAGCCCCCCGATCAGGTCCGATCCGCCCCTCCCGGCGCAGCCGCCCGACGACGGGCAGCACGCGCAGCCGGACGAGCGGACCGTCGTACCCGCGGACGGTCTGCCCCCCGGCGGCACGCCCGTGCCCGCGGACGCGGCCGGCCCGGTGCCGCTGACGGACCCCGGCCCGGCGGCGGGGGAGGCGCCCCCCGCCGCGGCGCAGACCGCCCGCGACGCCGACGACCTGGGCGGTGACGCGCTCGGCCTGTTCGCCAAGATCCGCGCGGTGCTGCGCGTGCGCGACTTCCGCCGGCTCTGGGAGTCGACGGCGCTGTCGAGCTTCGGCGACTGGCTCGGGCTGCTGGCCATCACCGCCACCGCGACGTCGCTGGTCGACAGCTTCGCGCTGCAGAACTTCGCGCTCGGCGCGGTGCTCGCGTTCCGGCTGCTGCCGGCGATCGTGCTCGGCCCGCTGGCCGGCGCCTTCGCCGACCGCTTCGACCGGCGCAAGACCATGGTCGTCACCGACGTCGTGCGCTTCGCGCTGTTCGCCTCGATCCCACTGGTCGACAACCTCATCTGGCTGTTCGTCGCGCAGTTCCTGATCGAGGCGATCAGCCTGTTCTGGATCCCGGCGAAGGACGCCGCCGTCCCGAACATGCTGCGCAAGGACCAGCTGGAACCGGCCAACCAGCTGTCCCTGGTCACCACCTACGGGCTCACCCCCGTGGCCGCGGCGATCGTCTTCGCGCTGCTCACCAGCACCGCCGACTCGCTGTCGCTGCCGGCGTGGGCCAGCGACACGGACCTGGCGCTCTACCTCAACGCGTTCACCTTCCTGGTGGCGGCGGTCGTGATCTGGAACCTGCCGTCGATCAGCGGCCGCCGCGCGGCCGGCGCGGTGGTCGAGCAGGAGAGCTTCCTCGGCTCGCTCAGGAGCGGGCTGTCCTTCGCCGGGCACACCCCGCTGGTCCGCGGCCTGGTCTTCGGCATCACCGGCGCCTTCACCGCCGCCGGCGTCGTCATCGCCACGGCGCAGGCCTACTCGGCCTCGCTCGGCGGTGGCGAGGCGGCGTACGGCCTGCTCTTCGGCGCGGTCTTCATCGGCCTCGGCCTGGGCATCGCCATCGGCCCCAGCGTGGCCCGCGACCTGTCGCGGGAGCGGCTGTTCGGCGTCGCGATCGTCGGCGCGGGCGTGGCCCTGCTGCTGCTGTCGTGGTCGTTCACCCTCTGGATCTCGCTGCTGCTCGTGGTCCTGATGGGCTTCTTCGCCGGGCTCGCCTACCTGGCCGGGTTCACGCTGCTCGGCACCGAGGTCGACGACAACGTGCGCGGCCGCACCTTCGCCCTCGTGCAGTCGCTGGTCCGCGCGTCGCTGATCCTCAGCCTCGCCGTCGTGCCGTTCGGGGTGGGGCTGTTCGGCCGGCACGACGTCGACTGGGGCCCGGTCGAGTTCACCGTCACCGGCGACCGGATCATGCTGTTCGCCGCCGCGCTGCTGGCCGCCGGCGTCGGCGTGGTGGCCTACCGGCAGATGGACGACGGCCGGCCGGTCCCGCTCGTCGCCGACGTCGTCACCGCGCTGCGCCGCGACACCACCGCCCGCCGCCGGCTGGCCAAGGGCGGCGTGCTCATCGCCTTCGAGGGCGGCGAGGGCGCCGGCAAGTCCACCCAGGTGCGCCGGCTGCAGGAGTGGCTCACCGCCGAGGGCCTGGTCGCCCGGGCCACGTTCGAGCCGGGCGCGACGCCCTCCGGCTCCGGGATCCGCGCGATCGTCCTCGACAAGGCGCACGCCGGGTTGTCGCCGCGCGCGGAGGCGCTGCTGTACGCCGCCGACCGCGCCCAGCACGTCCACGACGTGCTGCGGCCCGCGCTCGACGCCGGCGAGGTGGTGATCACCGACCGGTTCGTCGACAGCTCGCTGGCCTACCAGGGGGCCGGGCGCACGATCCCGCTCGAGGACGTGCGCGGGCTGTCCCGCTGGGCCACCCAGGGGCTGGTCCCCGACCTCACGGTGCTGCTCGACCTGCCGCCGGAGGTGGGCCTGGCCCGGGCGCGGGGGCGGGCGGCCGCCGACCGCCTGGAGTCGGAGTCGCTGGACTTCCACCAGCGCGTCCGGCAGACCTTCCGCGCGCTCGCCGAGGCCGAGCCCGACCGCTACGCGGTGCTCGACGCGACGAGGTCGCCGGAGGAGCTGGCCGCCGCGATCCGGGTGCGGGTGGCCGAGCTGCTCTCCGGGCTGGAGCTGCAGAAGCTCCCCGAGGACCCCCGCCGGCGCGCCCGGGCCGACGAGGACGGGCGCCCCGAGGGCGCGCACCACCCGCACGCCCAGACCGGCTCGACCCCGCAGCTGCACCCGTGACCGCCGTCGACACCGCCCAGGACGTCTGGGCCCAGGTCATCGGGCAGCAGGCGGTCGTCGCGGAGCTGAAGGCGGCGGTCGCCGACCCGGCGGCGATGACCCACGCGTGGCTGTTCACCGGCCCGCCCGGCTCGGGCCGGAGCGTGGCCGCGCGCGCCTTCGCCGCGGCGCTGCAGTGCCCCGACGGCGGCTGCGGGCACTGCCACGCCTGCCGCACGGTGCTGGCCGGCACGCACGCCGACGTGCAGAGCGTCGTGCCCGAGGGGCTGTCCATCGGCGTCGCCGAGGTCCGCGAGATCGTGCGCATCGCCGGCCGGGCCCCCTCGCAGGGCCGGTGGCAGATCGTGCTCGTCGAGGACGCCGACCGGATGACCGAGCAGGCCTCGAACACCGTGCTGAAGATGCTCGAGGAGCCGCCGGCGCGGACGGTGTTCCTGCTCTGCGCGCCGAGCCTGCACCCCGACGACGTGAGCGTCACCATCCGGTCGCGGTGCCGGGTGGTCGGTCTGCGCACGCCGCCCGTCGACGCCGTCGCCGACGTGCTGGTCCGCCGGGACGGCGTGGACCCCGCGCTGGCCGCCTGGTCGGCCGCGGCCGCCGGCGGGCACGTGGGCCGCGCCCGGCGGCTGGCCCGCGACGAGGCCGCCCGGCTGGCCCGCAAGGCGGTGCTCGACGTCCCGCTGCGGCTGGTCTCGCTGGCCGCCTGCCTGGACGCCGCCGACGACCTCGTCGGCGCGGCCAAGGAGGAGGCCGAGCAGGCGGCCGCGGCCCTCGACGGCGCCGAGACCGAGGCGGTCAAGGCCAGCCTGGGCGTGGGCGCGCGGGGGCCGGGCGTCGCCGCCGCCAGCCGCGGCGCCGGCGTGCTCAAGGAGCTGGAGAAGAAGCAGAAGTCGCGGGCCACCCGGCTGGGCCGCGACTCGCTGGACCGCGCGCTGGTCGACCTCGCCGGCCTCTACCGGGACGCGCTGGTGGTCGCCGCGGTGTCGTCGGACCCCGCCCACCCCGCGCCGTCGCTCAACCACCCCGACCGCCGCGCCGACGCCGAGGAGCTCGCCGCCCGCATCGGGCCGGAGGGGGCGCTGCGCCGCATCGACGCGATCCTCGCCTGCCGCCAGGCGCTGGAGCAGAACGTCAAGCCGCAGGTCGCCCTCGAGGCCCTCACCGTCGCGCTGCGGCTCCCGGCGACCTGACCGCGCCCCTGCGCGGCCCGGCCCGGGCGGTGCCGTAAGCTCGGCTGCGCACGTCCGCCGCCTTAGCTCAGTCGGTAGAGCATCTCACTCGTAATGAGAAGGTCGTCGGTTCGATTCCGACAGGCGGCTCTCCTCCTCCGGCCGGCGTGCCGTCAGGCCGCCGGGGCCCGCTCCGCGCCGTCGTCCGGCCGCTGCCGCGACTGCGGGCGACGGACCAGGCGGGCCGGGGAGCCGGCGTAGATGCCGCCCGCCACGCAGTTGCGCCGGACCACGGAGCCGGCGGCGATCGTGCACCCGGCGCCGATCGTGACCCCCGGCAGGATGGTCGAGCGGGCGCCGATCCAGGCGCCGTCCTCGATCGTGACCGGCTTGCCGACCGGGCGGCCGGCGGCCCGTCCGCCCGCCCCCTTCTCGTGCGTGCTCGTGATCACCATGACCTCGTGCCCGATGGAGACATCGCGACCGACGGTGATCGGCGCCATGTTGTCGAAGACGACGCCCATGTTGACGCCGCTGCCGGCGCCGATCGTGATGTCCCGCCCGCCGAACCAGACACCGGCGTTGATCAGCGAGGGCTCCAGCGGGAAGCCGAGCGCGCGCAGCAGCCGCCAGCGCTGGCTGTACGGCACCACGGGCAGCGCGAGCAGGTGGTTGACCAGCAACCGGAACGCGCCCTCACGGACTTCCCCCAGGATCCCCATGCCGGCGACGCTACGGGCGTCCGGCGTGGGGCGGATCACCCCTGCGCCCGCCCGCCACCCCTCCGGGTGACCCGGTCCCGTCGGGTCAGCGCGGTCGCCCGGCGCCGGCGTCGGCGGCGGCGCCGTCCGGCGTCCCGGTGCGCCGGTAGGCGGGCGGTCGCCAGCCGGTCCGGGACGCGGACTCGTGGGGCCGCGGGCTCCCGTCCGCCGGCTGCGGCCGCGGCACCCCGCGGGTGGGCAGCAGGTCGGCCGGGTCGCAGGCGATCGAGCGGAAGGTCCCGTCGACCACGGCGGGGGCCAGGTCGGGCCGCCGCGCGCGGACGGTGCGGGCGCACTCCTCGACCCCGACGACGCACGGCGTGCTGGCCGGGGAGCCGAGGTAGTACCGCGACGTGGCGCCGGCCATCGCCGCCCACGGGAGGCCGATCGCCCGCAGCACGCGCAGCACCTTGTCGTCGAGGATGGTGACCAGGCCCTCGGCGCCGCTGGCACGGGTGTAGCGGTAGAGGGCGTGGCACAGGGCGAAGGTGGTCTCCACCCGCGCGGCGGCGCGGGCGTCCGGGTCCACGGCGAGGGTGGCGACGTCCCACACCACCCGCCCGGCGAACCCGGCCGCCCGCAGGGTCTCCGGCGCGGAGAGGTGCCACGGGGGGCCGGCCGCGTCGGTGAGCGTCTTCAGCCCGCCCGCGGCGTCCGGGACGATCAGCCGGACGGCACCCAGCGCGCGGCCGCTGCGGTCGTCGAGCACGGCGAGGAAGCGGGATCTTCCGTCAAAGGGGCCGTACTCCCGCTCCATGACGTCCGGGGTGTTGCCGAACGCGTCGAGGAACACCCGCCCCTCGACCTCCCGCGCGGCGGCGATCTCGGCGGGTGAGTCCGCGACGAGCAGGCGCGGCGCCATTCAGAACGACCGCGCGACGACGGGGGCGGCGTGCAGGAAGGCCCGGGTGAACGCGACCGCCCGGTCCACGTCGAAGGCCTTGCACGTGTAGATGTCGACCGAGAAGAACAGCCGCGGCTGCTCCCAGGCGTAGAAGTGCGCCCCCGAGGTCTCCCAGTGGATCCAGCCGGCCCAGCCGTAGCGGTCCGAGCGGTGGGTCACCGGTTCGAGCAGCTGCACCATGTCGATCTCGCGGGACAGCGCCGACAGGTAGCGCCGGATCTGCGCCGCCCCGACCGGTCGCGCCGGAGCGCCCTCGATCACCAGCCGCTGCCGCACGATCTCGGGCGCCAGGTCCCGCCACCCGTCCGGCCCGTCGCCGCCCGACCGGCGGTCGAGGTCCGGGATCCGGGGCGCCCGGTCGAGGTCGCGCGCGGGAGAGGACGCAGTCATGTCCCCAGCGTGCCCAGCCGGTGATCACCGGTGACGGCTCGACGCGGCGTGTCGCCCTGTCGAGATGTGACGAACCGGCCAGGGGGATCCGGCGCGCTCAGGCGCGGTCGAGCAGGGGCGCGTCGGCGCGGACCAGCCAGTCGAGGAACTCGTCGACCGGCATGGGGCGGGCGATGGCGTACCCCTGGACCACGTCGCAGCCGAGCCGGGCGAGCACGCCGCTGGTCGCGGCGTCCTGCACGCCCTCGGCCACGAGCGACAGCCCGAGCGCGTGGGCGAGGGCGACCGTGTGCTCGACGATCGCCGCCGCCCGCGGGTCGCGGTCGACGTCCGCGGTCAGGCTGCGGTCCAGCTTCAGCTCGTCGGCCGGCAGGTGCCGCAGGTAGGCCAGCGAGCTGTACCCGGTGCCGTAGTCGTCGATCGACGTCCGCACGCCGAGCCGGCGCAGGTCGGCCAGCACGGTCCGCCCGCGCTCCGGGTCGGCCATGAGGGTGTCCTCGACGAGCTCCAGCGTCAGCGCCTCCGCCGGCAGCCCGTGCCGGAGCAGCGCGGCGCCGACCTTCTGCGGCAGGTCCAGGTCGGTCACGTTGGCCGCCGAGAGGTTCACCGAGACCGGCACCTGGTGCTCCGGCCACCAGCGGGTGGCCGCGGCCAGCGCCAGCTCGAGCACGACGTCGGTGAGGGGGCCGAGCAGGCCCGCCTGCTCGGCCGCGGGCAGCAGGTCGCCCGGGGAGAGCAGGCCCCGGGTCGGGTGCTGCCAGCGGACCAGGGCCTCGGCCCCGACCGGCCGGCGCTCGCCCAGCGACACCTGCGGCTGGAGGAAGACCAGCAGCTGCTCGTCGGTGAGCGCGACCCGCAGCTCCTCCATGGTGCGCAGCCGGTCACCGCCGTCCGCGCCGCTGTGGGGGTCGGGCACGTAGACGTGCACCCCCTCGCGCGCCGTCTTGGCGGTGTACATCGCGACGTCGGCGCAGCGCAGCAGCTCCTGCACCGAGGTGGCGGGCTCCGGGCAGGTCGAGACCCCGATGCTCACCCCGACGTGCAGCCGGATCCCCTCGACGGTGAACGGCTGGAGGAGGCGCTCGCGCAGCCGTTCGGCGAGCGCCCGCGCCTCGTCGCGGCCCGTGGTCGGCAGGACGACGGCGAACTCGTCGCCGCCCAGCCGGGCCAGGAAGTCGCCGGCCCGCAGGTGGGACTGCAGCCGGGGCCCCACCTGCCGGAGCAGGTCGTCGCCGGCGGAGTGCCCGAGGCTGTCGTTGACCTCCTTGAACCCGTCCAGGTCGAGCAGGAGGAGCGCGGCGGGGCGGCTCGGGCCCGCCCGGTCGACGACGCGCCGCGCCCGCTCCAGCAGCGCGCGGCGGTTGGCCAGGCCCGTGAGCTCGTCGGTGCGGGCCTCCTCCTTGACCTGGTGGAAGCCGCGGACTTCGCGGAAGGTCACCGCGACCCGCACGATGCCGGCCAGCACGCAGCCGATGGCCAGCCACGCGGCGACGGCGGGCATCGGGTGCGACCAGCCCCACCCGAGGACGAACAGGCTGCCGACGGTGCACGCCAGCGGCACGGCCAGCAGCCGCCAGCCGATGCGGGAGGCACCGGCGCGGTCGTCCGGCGCCCGGCGGGGCCGGGCGATCGTGGCCGCCAGCGTGGCGCCGGCCACCCCGGCCAGCCAGCCCAGTTCCAGCGGCCCACCGTCGACGTAGCTGCCCCGGACCTTCAGGACGAAGAGGGCGAACTCCGCGGCGCAGAGGCAGGACAGCGCCACGACCGCGGTCAGGATCACGCGGTCCAGCCGCACGCCCAGGATCGAGCCGACGGCGACGAGGACCGCGAGCAGGAGCAGCGCCGTGGTCGGCCCCACCAGCTCCATCGCCCCGACGGCGTCGCGGGTGACGTAGGGGCCGAGCAGGAAGGCGAAGCCGGCCGACAGGGTGCCGAGGGCGCCGATGATCCCGTCGAGCCACATGCTCGGGTGGAAGCGGGGCACGCGCGCCCGGATCAGCCCCACGACGCAGACGTACATGGTCACGTAGCCGACGAGGGCGATCGTGTCGGCCGGGGCGGAGGACGGCCCGTTGCCCTCCAGGCCGGCGGCCAGCACGCGCAGCGCGTTGCCCACCGCGCTCAGCGCGAGCGAGACGCCGAGACCGGCCCAGGCGACGCGTTCGATGCGGACCCGGCGGGCCGCCAGGAAGCACGCGACGGCCGCCCCGAGGTAGGGCAGGTTGTAGAGCACCACGTCGTAGGCCCGGTCCCAGGCCGCGCCGGCGGGGCGCCCGCCCACGCCCGTGGCGAAGGCGGCAACCAGCCCGAGGGTCACGAGCAGGGGCCACGCGGGTCCGCGGGGCGCCTGCGACGGGGGCTGGTCCACGTCTCGAAGGTCGGCCACCGGTGGCCGCGACCTCACGCCGATCGAGGGACGCCTCACCTGAAGGGGTGAGCCGCGCCGGCTCCGGGGCGTCGCCGCCGGCTGGCAGGATGCGCCGGTGGACCGAGCCCTGGCCAGCGCGATCGCGCACCGCTGGCACCCGATCGCCGCCCCGCTCGACGACGGCAACGTCGCCCTGCTGCTCGACCGGCTGCAGGTCCCCGGCGCCGGGCGGGTGCTCGACCTCGGCTGCGGGCTCGGCCACTGGCTCTGCGCGGCCCTGGAACGCGCGGCGACGGCCACCGGGGTCGGCGTCGACACGTCCGCCCCGGCGCTCGCGCAGGCGTGGGCCACGGCCGCCGAGCGCCGGGTGGCCGACCGGGTCACCTGGCAGCAGGGCGAAGCGGCGTCCTGGACGGGCGACCCGGCCGACGCCGTCCTGTGCGTCGGCGCCACGCACGCCTTCGGCGGCCTGGGCCCGGCGCTCGACGCCGTCCGCCGGCACCTCGTCCCCGGCGGTCGCGCGCTGCTCGGCGAGGGCTTCTGGGAGTCGCCGCCGACCGCGCGGGCGCTGGCCGCCCTCGGTGCCGAGCCCGACGAGCTGCCCGGCATCGGGGCGCTGCTGGCCACCGTGCGGGAGCACGGCTTCGAGCCCGGGTTCGGCCACATCAGCACCGCCGCCGAGTGGGACCGCTACGAGTGGTCCTGGACCGGCGCGCTCACGGCGTGGGCGGTGGACGAGGCCGACGGGGCGGACAGCGAGGAGGCGCTGCGGCTGGCCGACGCCCACCGCCGCGAGTGGTTGGAGGGCTACCGCGGCCGGCTGGGCTTCGTCACCGTCGTCCTGCACGACCGGCGGGGCTGAGCCTGCCGGCGAGCACGACGACGGCGGCAGCCACGCGGCGCGGAGCCGGTGGGTGCCGCCGTCGTGGGTGCGCTCGGCGCGACCGGGAAGCCCGGGGGAGCGCCGGTCAGGTGTGGTAGTTCTCCGTCTCGGCGCGCTCGAGGGAGTTGCGGATCTCCTCCTCGGCAGCGGTCCGGTCCACCCACTCGGCGCCCTCGACCGACTTGCCGGGCTCGAGGTCCTTGTAGGTCTCGAAGAAGTGCTGGATCTCCAGCCGGTCGAACTCGGGGACGTCGCTGATGTCGGTGAGGTGGGCCATGCGCGGGTCGGTCGCCGGCACGCAGAGGACCTTGTCGTCCCCGCCCTTCTCGTCGGTCATCCGGAACATCCCGATCGCCCGGCAGGTGATCAGGCAGCCCGGGAACGTGGGCTCGTCGAGGATCACCAGGGCGTCGAGCGGGTCGCCGTCCATGCCCAGGGTGTTCTCGATGTAGCCGTAGTCCGCCGGGTAGCGGGTCGAGGTGAACAGCATCCGGTCGAGCCGGATGCGTCCGGTGGCATGGTCCAGCTCGTACTTGTTCCGCTGGCCCTTCGGGATTTCGATCGTCACGTCGAACTGCACGGCCGTTAGTGTGTCCCACGGCGACCCGGGCGGAACGACGCAGGGTCCCTCTGGGGGGTGGGCACCATCACGTCGAGCGGTTCGACGATCGTCACGGCGAACTACTCGAGGTTCCGTCGCCGGCTGGTGCTGGCGGGTCTCGGCGTGGTCGTCCTGGTCGCCGCGATCGTCGCGACGGTCCTCGTCGTGGCCCGCGACGACACCCCCACCTCACCGGTCGCCGAGGCCGCGGCGTCCGCCGTCCTGCCGGAGCTCGGCGAGCCGGCGCCCGTCCTCCCCGAGCTCTCCGCCGACGCCCCGGCGCCCGACCCGGCCGCGCTCGCCGGCACCCTCGCCCCGCTGCTGGCCGACCCGGCCCTGGGCGCGGGCGTCTCCGCGGAGGTCGTCGACGTGGCCACCGGCACCACCCTGCTCGCCCAGGACGCCGGCACCCCCTCCACGCCGGCCAGCACCGCCAAGCTGCTCACCGGCCTCGCCGCGCTCACCGAGCTCGACCCGTCGGACACCCTCGAGACCCGGGTCGTGGCCGGCTCCGCGCCGGGGGAGGTGGTCCTCGTCGGCGGGGGCGATCCCACGCTCTCGCGCACCGCGCCGTCGCAGAGCTACCCCGGCGCCCCCACCATGGCCGACCTCGCCGCGCAGGTCCTCGGCGCGCTGCCCGCCGGTACCACCGTGACCAGCGTCGTCGTCGACAACTCCCTCTACAGCGGCCCGCTGACGGCGAGCGGCTGGGCGGCCGGCGACGCTCCCTCCAGCTACGCCGCGCCGGTCACCGCCACCGCCGTCGACGGGGCGCGGGTCGCCCCGGGGTCCGACGCCCGCAGCGGCCAGCCGGGCCTGGACGCCGGCGCGGCCCTCGCCGACGCCCTGGGGGCGACGGGCGCGAGCATCGCGCTCGGCCAGGCGGCGGAGGACGCGCAGGTCCTCGGCAGCGTGCGCTCGGCGCCGGTCGCCCGCCTGGTCGAGCAGGCGCTGTCGCAGTCGGACAACATGCTGGCCGAGGCGCTGGCCCGGCAGGTGGCGCTCGCCCGCGGCCTGCCCGCGAGCTTCGAGGGCTCGGCCGAGGCGGTCGTGGGCGCGCTGCGGGACGCCGGCATCGACGTCAGCGGCGTCGCGCTCTCCGACGGCAGCGGGCTGTCGCGCGAGGACCGCGTCCCGGTGGCCCTGCTGGCCTCCCTGCTCACCGACGTCGCCGACGGCACCCTCGCCGAGGGCGGCCCGATCCTCTCCGGGCTGGCCGTGGCCGGCTACGACGGCACGCTCGCCGACCGGGGCGACGACGACCCCGCCACCGCGCCCGGCGTGGTCCGGGCCAAGACCGGCACCCTGGAGGGCGTCAACGGCCTGGCGGGGACGGTCGTCACCGGGGACGGCCGGCTGCTCGCCTTCGCCGTCCTGGCCGACGCCGCCACCGGCGGCGTCCCGAGCGCCGAGGCCGCCCTCGACCGGATCGCCACCGCGCTCGCCGCCTGCGGCTGTCGCTGAGGCCTCGCCGCGCCTCGCACGCGCGACGCGGGCCGCGGGAGGGTGGCCGAGCGTACGGTGAGGCGATGACGAGCCCTTCCTCGATGGTCGACTGGGACCTCGCCGGTCGAACCGCCCGCAAGCTGGTCGGCCCCGGTCCCGAGACGACCCGGGAGGAGGCCGCCGCCGTCGTCCGCGAGCTGCACGAGGCCGCCCGCACCGCCGTCGCCCACGTGGAGGGGCTGACCGGCCTGCGCCCCGCCTCGGACGGGCCGGTGCCCGAGGTCGCCGTCGTCGACCGGCCCGGCTGGGTCGACGCCAACACCAGCGGCATGAAGGTGCTGCTCGACCCGCTGGTCGACGCCCTCGCCGAGAAGCAGGGCAGCCGCCCGGGCCCGCTGGCCACCGCGATCGGCTCGCGGGCCACCGGCGTGCAGGCCGGCGGCATCCTGGCCTTCCTGTCCTCGCGGGTGCTCGGCCAGTACGAGGTGTTCGGCACCGGCGGCCGGCTGCTGCTGGTCGCGCCCAACATCGTCGACGCCGAGCGCAAGCTGGGCGTCGACCCCGGCGACTTCCGGCTCTGGGTCTGCCTGCACGAGGTCACCCACCAGCTGCAGTTCACCGGGGTGCCGTGGCTCAAGTCCCACCTCGAGGGGCAGATCGCCGAGTTCGTCGAGGCCACCGACCTCACCCCCGAGGTGCTGCGCGAGCGGCTCACCGACGTGCTGAGGAGCCTCGGCGACGCCGTGCGCGGCGGCGACGGGGAGAGCGAGGGCCTGCTGGCCCTCGTCCGCGACCCCGCCCAGCGCGCCGTCCTGGACCGCGTGACCGCCGTGATGAGCCTGGTGGAGGGGCACGCCGAGTACGTCATGGACGGCGTCGGCCCCGACGTCGTGCCGTCGGTGAAGACGCTGCGCAAGCGGTTCGCGCAGCGGCGCAAGGGCCGCGGCCCGTTCGACCGCGTGCTGCGCCGCCTGCTCGGGCTGGAGCAGAAGATGAAGCAGTACGCCGACGGCCGCACCTTCGTCGGCGGGGTCGTCGACCTCGTCGGCATGGACGGGTTCAACCGCGTGTGGGAGGGGCCGGCCAACCTGCCGCTCATCGACGAGCTCACCGCCCCGCAGAAGTGGGTCGACCGCGTGTACGGCCGCCCCGCCATCACCGCGTGAGCCCGTGGTCGGGCCCAGCCCGGCCGTCGCGGAGCTGCGGCGGGCCGTCCGCCAGGGGCTGACCCGGTCGCCGCAGCCGGTGCTGGTGGCCTGCAGCGGGGGAGCCGACTCCCTGGCGCTGGCCGCCGCGGTGGCGTTCGAGGCGCCGCGCGCCGGCGTCCCGGCCGGCGCGGTGACCGTCGACCACGGGCTGCAGGCCGGGTCGGCCCAGCGCGCCGAGGCCACCGCCGACCTGCTCGGCAAGCTCGGCCTGCAGCCGGTCGCCGTCCTGACCGTCACCGTCGGCACCGGCGGCGGGCCCGAGGCCGCCGCGCGGGAGGCGCGCGCCGCGGCGCTGGCGGCCGCGGCGGCCGGGCACGGCGCCCGGATCGCGCTCGGGCACACGCTCGACGACCAGGCCGAGACGGTGCTGCTCGGGCTGGGCCGGGGATCGGGCCCGCGGTCGATCGCCGGGATGGTCGAGGAGTCGGGGGTCTTCTGGCGGCCGCTGCTCGCCGTGCGGCGGACGACGACCCGGCAGGCCTGCGCCGACCAGGGCCTGCCGGTGTGGGACGACCCGTGGAACGCCGACCCGGCCTACACGCGGGCCCGGCTGCGCGGCGAGGCGCTGCCGCTGCTGGACGACGTCCTCGGCGGCGGGGTGGCGCCGGCGCTGGCCCGCACCGCCGCGCTGCTGCGCGAGGACCTCGACGCCCTCGACGCGCTCGCCGCGGCCGAGCAGGCCCGGCTGGCCGGGCCCGACGGGCTCGACGCCGCGGCGACGGCCGCGCTGCCGGCCGCGCTGCGCCGGCGGGTGCTGCGCGGGTGGCTGCGCGCGGCGGGCGTGCCCGACCTGCAGGCGGTCCACCTGCACGCGGTCGACGCGCTGCTCGTGGCCTGGCGCGGGCAGGGCCGGGTCGACCTACCCGGCGGTGCGGGCGCCGTCCGGGCGTCTGGCAGGCTGGTGCTGCGCCCTCCGGGCACCGGGGGAGGCGCCCGCCCCCACCCTCCCGAGGAGCACCGTCCGTGACGAAGCCCGCCTCCGCCCCCGCCGCGCTGGGGAACGACCACGGGTACGGCCCCGACATCGACCACGTCCTCCTCAGCGAGGAGCAGATCCAGGGCAAGATCACCGAGCTGGCCGACCAGGTCGCCGCCGACTACGCGGGCAAGGAGGTCCTCCTGGTCGGCGTGCTCAAGGGCGCCGTCCTGTTCATGAGCGACTTCGCGCGGGCGCTGCGGCTGCCCACCCAGATGGAGTTCATGGCCGTCTCGTCCTACGGCTCGTCCACCAGCTCCTCGGGCGTCGTCCGCATCCTCAAGGACCTCGACCGCGACATCACCGGCCGGCACGTGCTGGTGCTCGAGGACATCATCGACTCCGGCCTGACCCTGTCCTGGCTGCTGAAGAACCTCGGCGGCCGGTCGCCGGCCTCGCTGGAGGTCTGCGCGCTGCTGCGCAAGCCCGACGCGGTCAAGGTCGACGTGCCGGTGAAGTACATCGGCTTCGACATCCCGAACGAGTTCGTCATCGGCTACGGGCTGGACTACGCCGAGCGCTACCGCGACCTGCCCTACATCGCGACGCTGCGCCCGGAGGTCTACGCCTCCTGAGCGGCGCGGCGCGGGCTCCTCCTCCCGGGTCATCTTCAGCTCGTCCACGGCTCGCGAGCAGCGATCGTCCAGCGTCTCCGGTGTACCGTCGGACCCGACGACGCGAGCCGTGCGCCGGGGTGCCCGCCCGGGTCGCCGGCGGCGTCCCCGGACGATCAGGAGGGTCGACGGGCAGCCGGGCCTACCGGACGCCCGGTCTCGGTGTATGGAACGTAAGAAGATCTTCCGCTCCGTGTGGTTCTGGGTCGTGCTCGTCGTGCTGCTGGCGGTCGCGTTCTCGTCCCTGTTCCGCGGCAACGGCGCGTACACGGAGGTCCGGACCTCGACGGCGCTGGAGCAGTTCGCCGACGGCAACGTCGAGTCGGCGACGATCAACGACAAGGAGCAGACCCTCGACCTCGACCTGCGCAACGCGGTCGAGGGCTCCACGAAGATCACCGCCTCGTACCCGCTGGGCGCCTCCGACGACATCTACGACCTGGTGTCGGGCACCGGCGAGGGCAACGGCGACGGGGTCAGCTTTACGACGAACGTGACGCAGGAGAGCGTCTTCGTCAGCATCCTGGTCAGCTTCCTGCCCTTCGTCATCCTGCTCCTGCTGCTGTTCTGGCTGTTCAACTCCATGCAGGGCGGCGGCCGCGGCGTCATGGCCTTCGGCAAGTCGAAGGCCAAGGTGGTCAGCAAGGACACCCCGAAGACGACGTTCGCCGACGTCGCCGGGGCCGACGAGGCGGTCGAGGAGCTCCAGGAGATCAAGGAGTTCCTGCAGAACCCGGTCAAGTTCCAGGCCGTGGGCGCGAAGATCCCCAAGGGCGTGCTGCTGTTCGGCCCGCCCGGCACCGGCAAGACGCTGCTCGCCCGCGCGGTGGCCGGCGAGGCCGGCGTCCCGTTCTTCTCGATCTCCGGGTCCGACTTCGTCGAGATGTTCGTCGGCGTCGGCGCCAGCCGGGTCCGCGACCTGTTCGAGCAGGCCAAGCAGAACGCCCCGGCGATCATCTTCGTCGACGAGATCGACGCCGTCGGCCGGCACCGCGGCGCCGGCATGGGCGGCGGCCACGACGAGCGCGAGCAGACGCTCAACCAGATGCTCGTCGAGATGGACGGCTTCGACGTCAAGGGCGGCGTCATCATGATCGCCGCCACCAACCGGCCCGACATCCTCGACCCCGCGCTGCTGCGCCCCGGCCGCTTCGACCGGCAGATCGCCGTCGACCGGCCCGACCTCGAGGGCCGCAAGCAGATCCTCGCCGTGCACGCGAAGGGCAAGCCGCTCGCGCCCGACGTCGACCTCGAGACCGTCGCCCGCCGCACCCCCGGGTTCACCGGCGCCGACCTGGCCAACGTGCTCAACGAGGCGGCGCTGCTCACCGCCCGCACCAACGGCTCGGTGATCACCGACCCGACGCTGGAGGAGGCGATCGACCGCGTCATCGCCGGCCCCGAGCGCAAGACCCGGGCGATGAGCGAGAAGGAGAAGAAGGTCACCGCCTACCACGAGGGCGGGCACGCCCTCGTGGCGCACGCGCTGCCCAACCTCGACCCCGTGCACAAGGTGACGATCCTGCCGCGCGGGCGCTCGCTCGGGCACACGCTCGTGCTGCCGACCGAGGACAAGTACACCCAGACCCGCTCGGAGATGATCGACACCCTGGCCTACGCGCTGGGGGGCCGCGCGGCCGAGGAGCTGGTGTTCCACGAGCCCACCACGGGCGCGGGCAACGACATCGAGAAGGCCACCGCGATGGCCCGGGCGATGGTCACCCAGTACGGCATGAGCGCCAAGCTCGGCGCGGTGAAGTACGGCCGCGACGACTCCGAGCCGTTCCTCGGCCGCGACATGAGCTCGCACCCGGACTACTCCGAGGCGGTCGCCGCCGACATCGACGCCGAGATCCGGGCGCTGATCGAGGCGGCGCACGACGAGGCGTGGGAGATCCTGGTGGAGTACCGGGAGGTGCTCGACAACCTCGTCCTCGAGCTGATGGAGAAGGAGACCCTCTCCAAGGAGGACATGGCCCGCATCTGCGCCCCGGTGCAGAAGCGCCCCTCGCTGGCCCCGTACAACGGCTTCGGCAAGCGCACCCCGTCCGACCAGCCGCCGGTGCTCACCCCGGCCGAGCGGGCGGCGCAGAACGGCAACGGCCACGTCAGCGGCGGCGCGCCGGTCGGTGACGTGGGCGCCCCCGTCCAGAGGTGAGCGAGCTGGCGAGCTCACCCAGGAGCGCGGCAGCGGCGCGAACGCGTCCGACGAGGGCCCGCGAGGAGGTCGCGTGAGCGAGGTCCCGGCCGAGCCGGAGGACCTGCGGCTGCCGCCGCCACCCCGCTCGGGCGTCGACCACGAGCGGGCGGCCGCGGCCGTCCGGGAGCTGCTCCTCGCGGTGGGGGAGGACCCCGACCGGCCCGGGCTGAAGGACACCCCGGCGCGGGTCGCGCGGGCCTACGCGGAGACCTTCGCCGGCCTGTGGCAGGACCCCGGCGAGGTCCTCGCCACCACCTTCGACGAGGACCACGACGAGCTGGTGCTGGTCAAGGACATCCCGATGTACTCGACCTGCGAGCACCACCTGGTGCCGTTCCACGGGGTGGCGCACATCGGCTACATCCCCGGCGACGACGGCCGGGTCACCGGGCTGTCGAAGCTGGCCAGGCTGGTCGAGGTCTACGCCCGGCGCCCGCAGGTTCAGGAGCGGATGACCTCGCAGATCGCCGACGCGCTCTCCGACGTCCTCAAGCCGCGGGGCGTGCTGGTGGTCATCGAGGCCGAGCACCTGTGCATGGCGATGCGCGGGATCCGCAAGCCGGGCTCGCGCACCGTCACCTCGGCCGTGCGCGGCATCTTCCGCGAGAACGCGGCCACGCGCAGCGAGGCGATGAGCCTCGTCCTGGGCCGGTAGGGCGAAGGCGACGGCGAGTGAGCACTGCAGCGGGCTCTGCGAGCGAGGAGCGGAGCGAGCGCGGAGCCGAGCGATGAGCAACGGCATCCCGCTGCCGCGCCCCGCCCGCTGCGTCGTGATGGGCGTCCTCAACGTCACCCCCGACAGCTTCTCCGACGGCGGCTGCTTCGCCGACCACGACTCCGCCGTCGCGCACGGGCTGGCGATGCACGCCGCCGGCGCCGACTACGTCGACGTCGGCGGCGAGTCCACCCGCCCCGGCGCCGACCGGGTCGACGCCGCCGAGGAGTGCCGGCGCATCCTCCCCGTGATCGCCGACCTCGCCGCCGAGGGGGTGCGGGTCAGCGTCGACACCACCCGCGCCGAGGTCGCCGAGGCCGCGCTGGGCGCCGGCGCGGTGCTGGTCAACGACGTCAGCGGCGGGCTCGCCGACGCCGGCATGGCCAAGCTGGTGGCCGACGCCGGCGTGCCGTGGGTGCTCATGCACTGGCGCGGCCACAGCCGGCAGATGTACGCCGCGGCCACCTACGGCGACGTGGTCACCGAGGTCTGCGCGGAGCTGACGGCCCGGGTGGAGGACGTCGTCGCCTCCGGCGTGGCCGTCTCCCAGCTGGTGCTCGACCCCGGCCTGGGCTTCGCCAAGCGGGCGGAGCACAACTGGGCGCTGCTGGCCGGCCTGGACCGGCTGGTCGCGCTGCGGCTGCCGGTGCTCGTCGGCGCCTCCCGCAAGACCTTCCTCGGCCGGCTCCTGGCCGGCGCCGACGCCGAGCCGCGCCCGGCCGAGCAGCGCGACGCCGCCACGCTGGCCACCACCGTGCTCGCCGCCGAGGCCGGCGCGTGGGGGGTGCGGGTGCACGACGCCGCCGCCTCGGTCGACGCCGTGCGGACCGTCGCCGCCGTGCAGGAGGCGCGCCGCCGTGCCTAGCCCCCACCGGCGCGACCGGATCACCGTCACCGGCATCACCGCCCACGCCCACCACGGCGTCTACGACTGGGAGCGCGAGCGCGGGCAGACCTTCCGCGTCGACGCCGCCCTGGAGCTCGACACCGCACCGGCCGCCGCGGGCGACGACCTGGAGAAGACGGTCAACTACGCCGAGCTGGCCCAGCGGCTGCACGCCGTGCTCACCGGCGGGCCGGTGGACCTGCTGGAGACGCTCGCCCAGCGGCTGGCCGACGTCTGCCTGGCGAACCCGCTGGTCGACGCGGTGGAGATCACCGTGCACAAGCCCGACGCCGACCTCGGCGTGCCCTTCGACGACGTCACGGTGGCGATCCGCCGGGAACGGCCGTGACCCGCGCGGTGCTGTCGCTGGGCGCCAACCTGGGTGACCGGGCCGGCACGCTGCGCGCCGCTCTCGCCGCGCTGAAGGACGACGGGCTGGTGGCCCGCTCCGTGCTCTACGAGACGCCGCCGTGGGGGCCGGTCGAGCAGCCGCCCTACCTCAACGCGATCGCCGTCGTCCGCGGGCCGCGCGACGCCGCTGGCTGGCTGGCGCGGGCGCACGAGCTGGAGCAGGCCGCCGGCCGCACCCGCGAGGTCCGCTGGGGCGCCCGCACCCTCGACGTCGACGTCGTCACCGTGACCGGCGACGACGGCGTGCCGGTGGTCTCCGACGACCCCGAGCTCACGCTGCCGCACCCGCGGGCGCACGAGCGGGCCTTCGTTCTGGTGCCCTGGCTGGCCCTCGAGCCCACCGCGCACCTGCCGGGCCGCGGGGCGGTCGCCGACCTGGTCGCCGCCCTGCCGCCCGAGGACGTCGAGGCGGTCGTGGCGTGGGAGCACCTGCGGTGAGGCCGGTGACGCGGCGCGACCTCGCCGTCGCCGCGGTGGGGCTGGCCGTCGCCTCCTGGCTGCTGGTGCGGACGTTCTACGGCGAGCTCCCGCCGCTGGACTGGTGGCTCGCCGTCCCGCTCGGCGTGCTCGCGGTGGCCGAGGCCCTCGGCGCCCGCACGCTGGCGGCCCGGCTCGCCGCCGAGCGCGAGGCGCGCTCGGCGCAGCGGCGGGGGCACGCGGCGGCCGGCCGCGCCGGCGGGCCGGTGCGGCCCGTGGAGCCGATGCTGGTGGCCCGGCTCGCCGTCCTCGCCCAGGCCAGCGCCTGGGTCGGCGCCGTCTTCGTCGGCGTCTGGGCGGGGGTGCTGCTGCACGTCGCCGGGCAGGTGGGCACGCTGCAGTCGGCCGCTGGGGACACCCTCGCGGCCGTGATCGGCGTCGTGCTGGCCGCCGCGCTGGTCGGCGCCGGGCTGTGGCTGGAGTCCGTCTGCCGGATCCCGCCCGGCGGGGAGGACGGCCCGGGCGACGGGGTCAGGGCCTGAACCGAGGCCTTCGGTGCAGAGGGTCCTACACCGCCCCGGCGGTCTCCGGCTGGACCCCCTCGACCGAGCGGCGCAGGGCGGCGTGCAGCGACGTCGGGGTGAGCACGCCGCAGAACCGGTCGCCGTCGAGCACCGCGACCCAGCCCGCCTCCTGCTGCAGCATCGTCGAGAACGCCGTCTTCAGCGTCGCGTCGGCCGGCACCCAGGCCTCCATGCGCCGGGCGGCCGCGCCGACCGTGCCCGCCCCGGTGGCCCGCTCGGCGGACAGCCAGCCGAGCAGGTGACCGGCGTCGTCGAGGACGACGGCCCAGCGGGCGCCCGCCCGCTCCAGCGCGCCGCGGGCGTCGGCGAGCCCGTCCGTGGCGTGCACCACCGGCGGCTGCTCCAGGTCCTCCACCGAGATCCCGGTGACCGCCAGCCGCTTCAGGCCGCGGTCGGCCCCGACGAAGTCGGCCACGAACTCGCTGGCGGGCCGGCCCAGCAGCTCCGCGGGCGGGGCGAACTGCTCGACGTGCCCGCCCTGGCTCATCACCGCGATCCGGTCGCCGAGGCGCACCGCCTCGTCGATGTCGTGGGTGACGAAGACGATCGTCTTGCGGACGTCGGCCTGCAGGCGCAGGAACTCCGACTGCAGCCGCTCGCGCACCACCGGGTCGACGGCCGAGAACGGCTCGTCCATGAGCAGCACCGGCGGGTCGGCGGCCAGCGCGCGGGCCACGCCGGCGCGCTGCCGCTGGCCGCCGGAGAGCTGCGCGGGGTAGCGGTCGCCGTGCACGGCGGGGTCCAGGCCCACCGACTCCAGCAGCTCGTCGACCCGGGCGCGGGTCCGCGCCCGGTCCCAGCCGAGCAGGCGGGGGACGGTCGCCACGTTGGTGCGCACCGTCTGGTGGGGGAAGAGGCCGACGTTCTGGATGACGTAGCCGATCCGCCGGCGCAGCCGGTCGGGGTCGACGGCGGTGACGTCCTCGCCGCCGAGCAGGATCCGCCCGGTCGTCGGTTCGATGATCCGGTTGATCATCTTCATCGTCGTCGTCTTGCCGCACCCCGAGGGGCCGACCAGCACCGACAGCTCGCCGGCGGCGAAGGTCAGGTCGAGCTCGGCCACGCCGACGGTGCCGTCGGCGTAGACCTTGCTGACCCGCTCCAGGCGGATCTCCTGGGCCGCACCGGCCGTCGCGGCCGGTGCGGGAGCAGCAGTAGCGTCCACGAGGTGCCCTTCCAGGTGAGCGCCCGGTGCTGAGCGCGGTGCTGGCGGCGGACGCCGCCCCGAACCCGTGGTTCAGCCCTTCCTACGTGGCCGACAACTGGCCGTCCATTGTGGGGTACCTGGGCGAGCACGTGCGGCTGACGGTCGGCGCGGTCGTCCTCGGGGCGGTCATCGCGCTGCCGCTGGCCGTGCTGGCCCGCCGCAGCCGCTGGCTGGCCGGCCCGGTGCTGGGCCTGTCGACGATCGTCTACACCATCCCGTCGCTGGCCATGTTCGCCTTCGTCGCCCCGGTCACCGGCCTGACCGCCACCACCGTGCTCATCGGCCTGGTCCTCTACTCGCTGGTGATCCTGGTGCGCAACTTCCTGGCCGGGCTGCAGGGGGTGCCCGCCGACGTCCGCGAGGCCGCGCGGGGCATGGGCTACGGCCGGGCGCGGCTGTTCTGGCAGGTCGAGGTGCCGCTGGCCCTGCCGGCCTTCATGGCGGGCATCCGGGTGGCCACCGTCTCCACCGTCGCGCTGGTGACGGTCGGCGTCATCGTCGGGCACGGCGGGCTGGGCCAGCTGATCACCGGTGGGTTCGCCGCCAACTTCTACCGCGCCGAGATCGTGACCGGCGCGCTCGGTTGCGTGCTGCTCGCCCTGCTGGCCGACCTCCTGCTCGTCGGCGTGGAGCGGCTGCTCACCCCCTGGGCCCGGAAGGCGCGCGCGTGAACCTGCTCGGCGACGCCGTCGTCTACCTCAACGACCCGTTCAACTGGACCCGGACGGGCGGCATCCTCGACCTGCTCGTCGAGCACCTGCGGATCTCCGCGCTGGCGGTGCTGGCCGCCATGGTGATCGCGATCCCGGTGGGCGTCCTGCTCGGGCACACCGGCCGCGGCGGCGGGTTCACCGTGGCCCTGTCCAACGTCTCCCGCGCCGTGCCGACCCTCGCGCTGCTGACCGTCTTCGCGGTCACCCCCATCGGCTTCGGCCCGACGGCCACCACCATCGCGCTCGCGGTCTTCGCGATCCCGCCGATCCTCACCAACACCTACGTGGGGTTCCGCGGCGTCGACCGCGACGTGGTCGAGGCGGCCCGCGCGATGGGGTTCGGCGGCCGGCAGGTGGCCCTGCGGGTGGAGCTGCCCCTGGCCGCGCCGCTGCTCATGACCGGCGTGCGCACCGCGGCCGTCCAGGTGGTGGCCACCGCGACCCTGGCCGCGCTCGTGGCCGGCGGCGGGCTCGGGCGGATCATCACGCTGGGCTTCCGCCAGCAGGACTACGGCGTCGTCCTGGCTGGCGCGATCCTGGTGGCGGTGCTCGCCGTCCTGACCGAGCTGGTGCTGGCCGGGCTGTCGTGGGCGCTGACCCCGGGGCAGAAGCGGCTGCCGTTCGCGGCGCGGCCCCGGACCGCGTCCCGGACGCCGGACCCGACGGCGGCCGACGTTCCCCTGTGAGCAGGTAACGAAGGCGCAACGGGCGCCCGGATCTCGGTTGCGCACGATGGACCTGTTCTGTTGGGTGATCGGCGCGGGACACCTCCCGCCAGACACGCGTGGCGGTCGAACCTGCGGCCGCCCGGGACACAGAAGGCGGCGAGACCATGACGCGGCGTGCCCGGTACCTCGTTCCCCTCGCGCTGGCCTCCGTGCTCGTCACGGCGGCCTGCGGCGAGTCCGGCTCCTCCGGGACCGGCGGAGGCTCGGAGGGGGGCGCCGAGGCGTCGGGCGACGCGTGCGCCCCGGTCCCCGGTGACCAGCTGGTCGTCCTCGAGGACGACCAGCAGCTGCAGAACGCCGACAACGTCATCCCGGCCGTCAACGCGGCCGCCGCCGCGGCCAACCCGGCGCTGCTCGAGACCCTGAACGCGGTCTCCGCGGTGCTCACCACCGACGACCTGATCCAGATGAACGCCGCGGTCGACGTCGAGCGCCAGGGCGTCGAGGACGTCGCGGCCGCCTACGTGGCCGACCAGGGCCTCGACTCCGGCGTCAGCGGCGGCAGCGGCCCGGTCGTCGTCGGCGCGGCCGACTTCACCGAGTCGCAGGTGCTGGCCACCATCTACGCCGACGTGCTCACCGCCGCCGGCTTCCAGGCCACCGTGCAGACCGTGGGCAACCGCGAGCTCTACCTCCCGGCGCTGCAGCGGGGCGAGATCCAGGCCTTCCCCGAGTACCTGGCCACGCTCACCGAGTTCATCGAGGGCGACGACACCACCGAGGTGGCCTCCGGCGACGTCGACGCCACGCTCGAGGCGCTCACGCCGCTGGCGGAGGGGTACGGCATCGTCGTCGGCGAGCCGGCCGAGGCCGCCGACCAGAACGCCTTCGCCGTCACCCAGGAGTTCGCCGACAGCCTCGGCGTCACCACGCTCTCCGAGCTGGCCGAGGCCTGCGGCGACGGGTCGCTCGTCCTGGGCGGCCCCGGTGAGTGCCCCACCCGGCCGCAGTGCCAGCCCGGCCTGGAGGAGACCTACGGCCTGGAGTTCGCCAGCTTCCAGGAGTTCGACGCCGGCGGGCCGCTGACCAAGGCGGCCATCCAGCAGGGCGAGGTCTCGATCGGCCTGGTCTTCAGCTCCGACGGCGCCCTCGCCCAGCAGTAGCGGGAGGGCCGCCGTTCCGGCGGGTCACCGGTACCAGCCGCCGGGGGGCAGCAGCTCCCCGGCGGCGGCCGGGACGGCGGTGCGGTTGCCCTCCGGCGCCAGCGGGCACGACCAGCGCGGGTCGTAGGCGCACGACGGGTGGTAGGCGAAGTTCAGGTCGACGACGAGCCGGTCGCCGGCCCCGCCGAGGTCGGCGCCCTTGACGGTGTCCAGCAGGTAGCGGCCGCCGCCGTAGGTCGTCCGGCCCGCGCTGCCGTCGCGCAGCGGCAGGAAGACCCCGCCGCCGTAGCCGCCGAGCCACCACACGTCGACCGGCCCGAGGTCGGCCAGGTCGACGCGGCCGATCCGGTCCAGCGGCAGGTCGCCGTCCCCGGTCGGCAGCCGCAGCCGGTGCGGCGGCGCCGGCCGCAGCTGCGGCTCGAAGCGCAGCGCGGGGTCGTAGGGCGCGAACGGCAGGCCGCTGAACCGGGCGCGGGCCGGCGCCTCGAACGGGGAGTCGGGATGGCCGGCCAGCAGCTCGTCACGGCCGTCCCGCCAGGTCCGCCAGCCCCGCTCGGGATCGGCCGCGGCGCGGGCGGCCGCGTACAGGGCGGCCACGCGGCGGCGCCAGTCCAGCAGCGACAGCGACATGCGCGCCACTGTGCCCGAACCGCCGCGCGACGCCCGTCGTCCTCCCGTCCCCGACTACCGTCCGCCGTTACCCTGTCACCATGCGGGGAGACCGGGACGACGACGCCTGGACCCCGCCCCGCGGCGGACGCCGCACCGCCGGCAGCGGCGTGCTGCCGGCGCCGGGCCTGCGCACCGTCGGCCTCGTCGCCGGCTTCGTCCTCGCCGTCGCGGCCACCGCCGTCGTCTTCGTCACCGACAACCCCCAGCTGCTGCGGCTGGCGGTCATCGCCGCGGCCTGGGCCTTCGTGGTCGCCGCGTTCCTCGCCGGCCGCCGCCGGGCCGAGGCCGTGGCCGCCGCCGAGCGCGAGGACGCCATCCGCCGCAGCTACGAGCACGAGCTCGACCGCACGGCCGCCGCCTCCCGCGAGTACGAGCACGAGCTGCGCCGCGAGGCCGAGGAGTCGATGGCCGCGGAGCTGACCTCGCTGCGCGCCGAGGTGGCCGAGCTGAGCCTGCTGCGGCACGAGGTGGCCCGGGTGGCGCGGCTGGGCACCGACCTGCCGGCGCTGTCGGGGCTGCGGGCGGAGCTGGCCGGCCTCGTCGGCCTGCGCGACGACGTCGCCCAGCTGGCCGCGCTGCGCGCCGACGTCGCCGCCCTCACGACGCTGCGCGAGGACCTGGCCCAGCTCGGCGAGCTGCGGGCCGACGTCGGCCGGCTGCGCGCCGAGCTCGCCGAGCAGCTCAACGGCGAGATGCTCATCGAGCGGATCATGCTGCGCACGCAGTCCTCCCGCGCGGCCGGCGAGGTCGCCGCGGCCGACGGTCCGCGCACCGTCGAGGCAGCCGCCGCGTGGGACGCCGACCGCCCGCCGCGCGAGCTGACCGGGGGCTGGCCCGCCGTCCGCCTCGACGAGCTGACCGAGACCCGCCAGGCCGAGCACGTCCGCGTCGACCGCCCGGCCGCCGTGGCGGACCGCCGTCCGCGGGAGCCGCAGCCGCCGCGCACCGCGGCGTTCCCGCTGCCCTCGCCGGGGGCGTCGCCGCCCGCGCCGCCCGCGGCCTCCCCGCGGCCCGCGCCGGCGTACTCGCCGCCGCCTCCGCCGCCCACCCCGCTGGAGTGGCTGGCCGACCGGTCGCTGGTGGAGCCGGCCGACCTCGAGCGGCCGCGCCGGTCGCGGCACTCCGCGGAGCCCGACGACGCCCCGGTGGCGCACGAGCGGTCGGCGGCCGCGAACGACGTGCTGCCGCCCGTCCCGCCGCGGCGTCGGCGCACCGACGAGCCGGTCGACGACCGCACCACCGAGCGCCCGGCCGCCCCGGCGACGAGCTACGAGCCGATCGTGCGGCCCTCGCCGTCGCCCCGGCCGCGGCCGGCCCCCGGCCCCGCGCCCGCGCCGGCCCCCGTCGCCGACGACGGCGACTCCGCGGGCCACCAGCGGCTCGCCGAGATCCTCGCCGACAACGGCGTGCAGCCCGCGCCCGGCGGCCGGCGCCGGCGGCGCTACCGGGACGACGACGAGCCCGACGACGTGCTCGCCCGGGTGCTCGGCCGCGACGGGAGATGAGTCAGCGCGGCCCGCGCGACAGGCCGCCGCCGTCGATCACCAGTGTCTGCCCGGTGATCCAGCCGGCGCCGTCGCCGAGCAGGTACGCCGCGGCCTCGCCGACGTCCTCGGGGACGCCCAGCCGTCTCAGCGGGTAGTTCGCGGCGACCTCGTCCTCCCGGCCCTCGAACAGGGCGCCGGCGAAGCGGGTCTTCACCACCGCCGGGGCGACCGCGTTCACCCGCACCGTCGGTCCCAGCTCCACGGCCAGCTGGGTGGTCAGGTTGATCAGCGCGGCCTTGCTGACGCCGTAGGCGGCGATGTTCTCCGACGACCGCAGCCCGGCCACCGACGCGACGACGAGGATCGAGCCGCCGTGCTCGGCCATCCACTGCCGCCAGGCCTCCTGCACCAGCCCGAGCGAGGAGACGACGTTGGTGTCGAGGATCTTGCGGAACGCGTCGAGGTCGAGGTCCACGACCGGGCCGTACACGGGGTTGACCCCGACGTTGCCGACGAGCATGTCGAGGCCGCCGAACGTCTCGACGGCGGTGCGCACGGCGGCGGCCCGGTGCTCGGCGTCGGCGGCGTGGCCGGGCACGGCGACCGCGACCTCCGGACCGCCGAGGGCCTCCACCGCCTCGGCCAGCGCCTCGGGCTTGCGGGCGGTGAGCACGACCCGCGCGCCGCGGTCGACCAGGCTGCGGGCGATCGCGAGCCCGATGCCCCGGCTCGCGCCGGTGACCAGGGCGGTGCGCCCCTCCATCGGGCGGTCGGCTGCTGCCACGTGTCCTCCTCGGTGAGGTCCTCGCCGGCGGTCACCGTAGGCACGCCCGGGGAGTGAGGGAGCGCACACCCCTCCTGCGTTGCACCGGGCCGGACCCGGTCACACACTCGCCATCGGCACCTCACCCGCGTGACACATCCGGTTGCAGCGGGGCGCGGCGCCACCGCACCACCAGCGACACCGCACCACCGGCGACACCGCACCACCAGCGACACCCGAGGGGCCACGACGGCGTGGTCCCCAGCCCGACAGTCCGGTACCCGCGAGGGACTGGAACGGAAGGTGCACCGATGCCTGCTGCCCGCAGGACCCAGCGCGCTGCCGGCCTCGCGCCGGCCGCCACCGCCCCCGCCCGCCTCCGCGTGGGCGTCGTCGGCGCCGGCCGCGTGGGCGCCGTCCTCGGCGCCGCGCTCGAAGCCGCAGGCCACGACGTCGTCGCGGCCGCCGGCCTCTCCACCGCCTCCGCCGAGCGGGCCGCCCGCCTGCTGCCCGGCGTCCCCCTGCTGCGCACCGACGAGGTGGTCGCCGCCAGCGACCTCGTGGTCCTCGCGGTGCCCGACGACACCCTGCCCGGGCTGGTCGCCGGCCTGGCCGAGACCGGCGTGTGGCGGCGCGGGCAGCTGACCTTCCACACCTCCGGCGCGCACGGCCTGGCCGTCCTCGCCCCGGCGCAGCTGGAGGGGGTGCTGCCGCTCGCGCTGCACCCGGCCATGACCTTCACCGGCGCGCCCGAGGACGTCGAGCGGCTGGCCGGCACCCCCTTCGGGGTGACCAGCCGACCGGAGCACCGCGCCGTCGCCGAGACGCTGGTCCTCGAGATGGGCGGCGAGCCGTTCTACGTCGCCGAGGAGGACCGGCGGCTCTACCACGCCGCCCTGGTCACCGGCGCCAACCACCTGGTCACCCTCGTCGCCGAGGCCGCCGACCTACTGCGCGCGGCCGGCGTCGGGGAGCCCGGCCGGGTGCTCACCCCGCTGCTCACCGCCGCCCTCGACAACGGCCTGCGCCGCGGCGACCGCGGGCTCACCGGCCCGGTCAGCCGCGGCGACGTCGGCACCGTGGCCGACCACCTGGACACCCTCAACGAGCGCGCCCCCGCGTCGGTCGCCGCCTACGTCGCCATGGCGCAGCGCACCACCGAGCGGGCGCTGGCCGCCGGCCGGCTCAAGCGGCACGAGGGCGCGCCGCTGCTCGACCTGCTCTACGACGCGGTGCCTTCCGCCCACCCCACCACCCCGCCTGACACCTCGAGCTCCAGGTGAGCACCCTCGTGACCGGCCCCGCCGTCGCCGAGTCGGTGGCCGACCTGCGCCGGCTGCGGGACCGGCTGCCCGCGCCCGTCGTGCTCGTCCCCACCATGGGCGCCCTGCACGAGGGCCACCGCACGCTCGTGCGCGCCGCGAAGCGGTACGGCGGCAGCGTCGTCGTCTCGGTCTTCGTCAACCCGACCCAGTTCGGCCCCGGCGAGGACTTCGACCGCTACCCGCGCACCTGGGACGCCGACCTCGCCGCCCTGGCCGAGGAGGACGCCGACGTCGTCTTCCACCCCGGCGTCGACGAGGTCTACCCGCCCGGCTCGGTCGGCGTGACCGTGCAGCCCGGCCCGCTGGGCGCGGTGCTCGAAGGTGCGGTCCGCCCCGGCCACTTCGCCGGGGTGCTCACCGTGGTGGCCAAGCTGTTCGGGCTCGTGCGCCCCGACGTGGCCGTCTTCGGCGAGAAGGACTACCAGCAGCTCACGCTGATCCGCGCCATGGCCCGCGAGCTGGCGCTCGGCGTCGAGGTGGTGGGCGTGCCCACCGTCCGGGAGGACGACGGGATGGCGCTGTCCAGCCGCAACCGCTACCTCTCGACGGAGGAGCGGGCCCGCGCCGCCACCCTCTCCGCCGCCCTGCGCGCCGGGGCCGACGCCGGCCCGCGCGGTGCCGGTGCCGTCCTCGCCGCCGCCCGCGAGGTCCTCGCCGGCGCGCCGCAGCTGGTCCTCGACTACCTCGAGCTCACCGACCCCGACCTCGGGCCGGCCCCCGCCGCGGGCCCGGCCCGCCTGCTGGTCGCCGCCCGCGCCGGCAGCACCCGGCTGATCGACAACCTCGCAGTGACGTTGGGAGACGCCCGATGATGCGCACGATGCTCAAGTCCAAGATCCACCGCGCGACGGTGACCCAGGCCGACCTGCACTACGTCGGCTCGGTCACCATCGACGAGGACCTCATGGACGCCGCCGACCTGCTCCCCGGCGAGCAGGTGGCCGTCGTCGACGTCACCAACGGCGCCCGCCTGGAGACCTACGTGATCCCCGGCGAGCGGGGCAGCGGCGTCATCGGGATCAACGGCGCCGCCGCGCACCTGGTCCACCCCGGCGACCTGGTCATCATGATCAGCTACGGCGTCATGGACGAGACCGAGGCGAAGAGCTACATCCCCAGGGTCGTGCACGTCGACGGCGCCAACCGCATCGTCGAGCTCGGCGGCGACCCCGCCGCGCCCGCCCCGGGTGTGCTCGGGCAGGTGCGGGGCGACACGATCCAGCGGTGACGACCCTCACTGCGACCGGGCTGCCGCTGCGGCTCACCGCCCCCGCCCCCGGGTGGGAGCTGTCCGCCGACGTCTGCGTCGTCGGCTCCGGCGTGGCCGGGCTCTGCGTCGCCCTGCACGCGCGCGCCGCCGGCCTCTCCGTCGCCGTCGTCACCAAGGTGCTGGTCGACGACGGGTCGACCCGCTGGGCGCAGGGCGGCATCGCGGCCGTCCTGGACCCCGCCGACACCCCCGAGGCGCACGCCCGCGACACCCACGTCGCCGGCGTCGGCCTGTGCGAGCCCGCCGCGGTCGACGCCCTCGTGCACGAGGGCCCCGAGCGGCTGCGCCAGCTCATCGGCTGGGGCGCCGCGTTCGACCGCGACCCCGCCGGGCACCTGCTGCTCACCCGCGAGGGCGGGCACTCGGCCAACCGCATCGTGCACGCCGGCGGCGACGCCACCGGCGCCGAGGTGATGCGCGCGCTGTGCAGCGCCGTGCACGCCGACCCCGGCATCACCCTCGTCGAGCACGCGATGGTCCTCGACCTGCTCCGCGACGACGACGGCCGCGCCGCCGGCGTCACCCTGCACGTGCTGGGGGAGGGCACCGAGGACGGCGTCGGCGCGGTCCGCGCCCGCGCCGTCGTCCTGGCCACCGGCGGGATGGGCCAGGTCTACGCCGCCACCACCAACCCCTCGGTCTCCACGGGGGACGGCGTCGCGCTGGGCCTGCGCGCCGGCGCGGTCGCCACCGACCTGGAGTTCGTGCAGTTCCACCCGACCGCGCTCTACCGCGGCCCCGGCGCCCGCGGCCAGCAGCCGCTGGTCAGCGAGGCGCTGCGCGGCGAGGGCGCGGTGCTGCTCGACGGGGCCGGCCGGCGGTTCATGAACGACGTCCACCCGATGGCCGAGCTGGCCCCGCGCGACGTCGTCGCCAAGGCGATCACCCGGGTCCAGCTGCGCGACGGCGTGCCGCACGTCTGGCTCGACGCCCGGCACGTGCCCGACCTCGTCGAGCGCTTCCCGACCATCGTCGCCAGCTGCCGCGAGGCCGGGATCGACCCGGTGACCGAGCTCGTCCCGGTCACGCCGGCCGCGCACTACGCCTCCGGCGGGCTGGCCACCGACCTGTCGGGCCGGACGACGGTGCCGGGCCTGTACGCCTGCGGCGAGGTGGCCTGCACCGGTGTGCACGGCGCCAACCGGCTGGCGTCGAACTCGCTGCTCGAGGGGCTGGTGTTCGCCGCCCGCATCGGCGAGTCCCTGGCCCGCGAGCTGCCCACCCCCGAGCCGGCGCGCGAGGAGGCCCCGGCGTCCTCCGGGCTGCTCGACCCGGCCGGCCGCGCCCGGGTCACCGGCACGATGTCGGAGCACGTCGGCGCGCTGCGCAGCGGCGCCGGGCTGGGCGCGGCCGTCGACACGCTAGCCGCGCTGGCCGCCGGTCTCGGACCGCTGCGGCCGGGCGTGGAGAGCTGGGAGGCCACCGACCTGCTCACCGTCGCCAGCGCGCTGACCGCGGCCGCGGCGGCGCGGGAGGAGACCCGCGGCTGCCACTGGCGGGAGGACCACCCCGGCACGGAGGAGGAGTGGCGGGTGCACCTCGACGTCCGGCTCGACGAGCACGGCCGGCTGCGGCTGGCCCGCCGCCCGGTCGGCGCCCCGGTGGGGGGGTAGCTGGTGAGCGACGACCCGGCCGACCTGGCCGGCACCGGGCTGTCCGAGGCCTGGGTGGCCGAGCTGGTCGAGCGCACCCTCGCCGAGGACCTCACCGGCGGCGCCCCGCTGCCCGGCCCGCCCGACCTCGCCGTCTCCTACGACGTCACCAGCGCCGCCACGATCCCGCCCGGTCAGCTGGGCACGGCCGACCTGGTCGCCCGCGCCGACGGCGTCGTCGCCGGGCTGCCGGTCGCGGCCCGGGTGTTCCTGCGCCTGGCCCCGGGCGCGACGCTCACCGCGTCGGCGTCCGACGGCGACCGGGTGCGGCGCGGCGACGTCCTGCTCACCGTCCGCGGGCCGGTGCGGGCGCTGCTGGCCGCCGAGCGCAGCGCGCTGAACATCGCCGGCCGGGCCAGCGGCATCGCCACGCACACCCGCGCCTGGGCCGACGCGATCGCCGGCACGGGGGCCACCGTGCTCGACACCCGCAAGACCACGCCCGGCCTGCGGCCGCTGGAGAAGTACGCCGTGCGCTGCGGCGGCGGCACGAACAAGCGGATGGGCCTCTACGACGTGGCCATGGTCAAGGACAACCACGTGGCCGCGGCCGGCTCGGTGGCCGCGGCGGTGGCCGCCGTGCGGGAGCGGGCCCCCCGCGTCGCCGTCCAGGTGGAGGTCGACACCCCGGCGCAGGCGGTGGAGGCGGTCGAGGCCGGCGCCGGCTTCCTGCTCTGCGACAACATGCCGCCGGCGGTGCTGCGCGAGGTGGTCGCCCTGGTCGGCGGCCGGGCGGAGCTGGAGGCCACCGGCGGACTGACGCTGGCGGTCGCCCGCGAGGTCGCCGAGACCGGCGTCGACTACCTCTCGGTGGGGGCGCTGACGCACAGCTCGCCCGTCCTCGACCTCGCCCTGGACCTGCGCGACCCGGCCCTGCGGGCGGGCTGAGGGGTGCTCCTCTGCGTCGACGTGGGGAACAGCCAGACCGTCCTCGCCACGTTCGACGGCGAGCGGCGGGTCGGGTGCTGGCGGGTCACCACCCACCCCCGGGCGACCGCCGACGAGCTGCGCATGACCTGGCGCGGGCTGCTGCGCGACGCCGAGATCACCGGCGTCGCCGCGTGCTCCACGGTGCCGGCGCTGCTGCCGTCGCTGCGCTCGCTGCTCGACTCCCTCGAGGTGCCGGTCGTGCTCATCGGCCCTGGTGTGCGCACCGGCGTCCCGCTGCACGTCGACAACCCGCGCGAGGTGGGCGCCGACCGCGTGGTGACCGCGCTGGCCGCGCACGAGCTGTTCGGCCGCTGGCCCGACGGCCGCGGCCGGCCGGTCGTCGTCGTCGACTTCGGCACCTCGACCAACGTCGACGCCGTCGGCCCCGACGGGCAGTTCCTCGGCGGCGCGCTGGCGCCGGGCGTGGAGGTCAGCCTCGACGCGCTGGCCAGCCGGGCGGCGCAGCTGCGGTCGGTGGAGCTGACCGTGCCGCCGCAGGCCATCGGCAAGAACACCGTGGCCGCGCTGCAGTCGGGCCTCGTGCTCGGGTTCGCCGGGCTGGTCGACGGGCTGGTCGCCCGGATCGCGGCCGAGATCGTGGCGCAGTTCGGGGCCGCGCCGGTCGTCGTCGCCACCGGGGGGCTCTCCCCACTGGTGGTCGACAGCTGCCGGTCGATCGGCGAGCGCGAACCCGACCTGACGGTCCACGGGCTGCGGCTGGCGTTCGAGCGGCATCAGGGGGCAGGTCGCCGTCCGGCCTCCCCGTAGGCTGACCACCTGATGACCGAGGAACCTCCCGGCCCGCCGGACGACGAACTCCCCGAGCAGCTGCGGGTGCGCCGGGCCAAGCTGGACCGCCTCCGCGAGTCGGGGGTCGACCCCTACCCGGTGGCGGTGCCGCGCACGGCCACGCTCGCCGAGGTCCGCGAGAAGCACCCCGACCTCGAGCCGGACACGATGACCGGCGAGCGGGCCGGCGTCACGGGCCGGGTGATCTTCGTCCGCAACACCGGCAAGCTGTGCTTCGCCACGCTGCGCGAGGGCGACGCCGAGCTGCAGGTGATGCTCTCGCTCGACCGGGTCGGCGAGCAGTCGCTGGCCGCCTGGAAGGCCGACGTCGACCTCGGCGACCACGTCTTCGTCGAGGGCGAGATCGGGACGTCGCGGCGCGGCGAGCTCTCCGTCTTCGCCGACCGCTGGCAGCTCACCGCCAAGGCGCTGCGCCCGCTGCCGGTGGCGCACAAGCCGATGAGCGAGGAGCTGCGGGTCCGCCGCCGCTACGTCGACCTCATCGTCCGCGACGAGGCCCGGCGCACGGTGCGCCAGCGCGCGACCGTGATGTCGACCCTGCGAGCCGGCCTCACCGCCCGCGGCTTCCTCGAGGTCGAGACGCCGATGCTGCAGACCGTGCACGGCGGCGCGGCGGCGCGGCCGTTCCGCACCCACATGAACGCCTTCGACCTCGACCTGTACCTGCGCATCGCACCGGAGCTGTTCCTCAAGCGGTGCATCGTCGGCGGGCTCGACCGGGTCTTCGAGATCAACCGCAACTTCCGCAACGAGGGCGCCGACAGCTCGCACTCGCCGGAGTTCGCGATGCTCGAGTGCTACCAGGCCTACGCCGACTACCAGGTGATGGCCACGCTCACCCGCGAGCTGGTCCAGGAGTGCGCGGAGGCCCTGTTCGGCGACCACGTCGCGCGGCACCACGACGGCACGGAGATCGACCTGTCGGGGGAGTGGCCGCAGGTGCCGCTCTACTCCGCGGTGTCGGAGGCGGTCGGCGAGGAGATCACCCCCGAGACGCCGGTCGAGCGGCTGCGCGAGCTCGCCGAGCGGCACGACGTCGGCGTCGACCCGAAGTGGGTCCCCGGCAAGGTGGTCGAGGAGATCTTCGAGGCGCTGGTCCAGCACACCCTGCAGGCGCCGACCTTCGTCGTCGACTACCCGGTCGACACCTCGCCGCTGACCCGGGCGCACCGCACCACGCCCGGACTGGCCGAGAAGTGGGACCTCTACATCGCCGGGGTGGAGCGGGCGACCGCCTACTCCGAACTGGTCGACCCGGTCGTGCAGCGGGAGCGGTTCACCGCCCAGGCGGTGCTCGCCGCGGCCGGTGACCCGGAGGCGATGGTGCTCGACGAGGACTTCCTCGAGGCCCTCGAGTACGGCATGCCCCCGACCGGCGGGATGGGCATGGGGATGGACCGGTTGATGATGACGCTCACCGGCCTCGGGATCCGCGAGACCATCCTTTTCCCGCTCGTTCGCCCGCTTTCTTCCTGAGCGCCGGGGGAAGGTTCCGGAACGGGTCGTGAACGCAAACCGTCATTTGCTTCCCTAAAGTGTGAGCGCGCGCCCGGGTATTGGGTTTCCGCTCCTCGTCGTGGTCAAATGGGTCCGCACGGGGATACCGGGTGGAAATGACGCCCGGTCCGCACACACGAATCGAGGGAACTGAATGGCCCGCAAGGTTCAGGTGATCCTGAGCGACGACCTCGACGACAATCTCTCCGCGGACGAGACCGTCAGCTTTGCCCTGGACGGCACCAACTACGAGATCGACCTCTCCGAGAAGAACGCCAAGGAGATGCGCGACGTCTTCTCGCGCTACGTCCAGGCGGCGCGCAAGGTCGGCCGTGCGGGTCGCGCCTCGGGCGGGGGGCGGTCGCGTGCCACCGGTGGTGGCCGCATGGACCGCGAGCAGGCCGGTGCCATCCGTGAGTGGGCCCGCAAGAACGGGCACCAGGTCAGCGACCGCGGCCGCATCCCGGCCAGCGTCGTGGAGGCCTACGAAGCCGCCCACTGAAGAAGGACCCCCTCACCCCCCAGCACTCGCTCCGCTCGTGCCGGGGCCCTGCGAGGGGGCCGTTCCATCCGGTCACCGGGCCCGGCTCCTGAGAAGGGGGCCGGGCCCGGTGTCGTTACCGGGGGGTAGGCGGTGCGGAGGGGGACGGATGGACACCCGACGCGTCCGGGCGGCGTGTCCGCTGACGGCGTAACCACGACGGAACACCGCTGCGCCAGCATCGGTTGGACCGGGCAGCCACCCACCGCCCCCACGCCTCCGGGCCGACGGGACGGCGTGGTCCGTGACTACAGTGGAATGACCGGTGCGCCAGCGCGCCGACTCCAGTCGGATGTTCCGTCCGGACACCCGGGGGAACCAGCCGGACCAGCCGGTCAGAGGAGAAGCAGCAGATGTTCGAACGGTTCACCGACCGAGCCCGCCGAGTCGTCGTCCTGGCCCAGGAAGAGGCCCGGATGCTCAACCACAACTACATCGGCACCGAGCACATCCTCCTGGGCCTGATCCACGAGGGCGAAGGTGTCGCGGCCAAGGCGCTCGAGTCCCTCGGCATCTCGCTGGAGGGCGTCCGCCAGCAGGTGGAGGAGATCATCGGCCAGGGCCAGCAGGCCCCGTCCGGGCACATCCCCTTCACCCCGCGGGCGAAGAAGGTGCTGGAGCTGTCGCTGCGCGAGGCGCTGCAGCTCGGCCACAACTACATCGGCACCGAGCACATCCTGCTCGGCCTGATCCGCGAGGGCGAGGGCGTGGCCGCCCAGGTCCTCGTGAAGCTCGGCGCCGACCTCAACCGCGTCCGCCAGCAGGTCATCCAGCTGCTCTCGGGCTACCAGGGCAAGGAGCCGGCCGCGGCCGGCGGCCCGGCCGAGGGCACGCCGTCGACCTCGCTGGTCCTCGACCAGTTCGGCCGCAACCTGACCCAGGCCGCGCGCGACTCCAAGCTCGACCCGGTCATCGGGCGGGCCAAGGAGATCGAGCGGGTCATGCAGGTCCTGTCGCGGCGGACCAAGAACAACCCCGTCCTCATCGGCGAGCCCGGCGTCGGCAAGACCGCCGTCGTCGAGGGCCTGGCCCAGGCCATCGTCAAGGGCGAGGTGCCCGAGACGCTGAAGGACAAGCAGCTCTACACCCTCGACCTCGGCGCGCTCGTCGCCGGTTCCCGCTACCGCGGTGACTTCGAGGAGCGGCTGAAGAAGGTCCTCAAGGAGATCCGCACCCGCGGCGACATCATCCTGTTCATCGACGAGATCCACACCCTCGTCGGGGCCGGAGCCGCGGAGGGCGCGATCGACGCCGCCAGCATCCTCAAGCCGATGCTGGCCCGCGGTGAGCTGCAGACCATCGGCGCCACCACGCTCGACGAGTACCGCAAGCACCTCGAGAAGGACGCCGCCCTCGAGCGGCGGTTCCAGCCGATCCAGGTGGGCGAGCCGACGCTGACCCACACGATCGAGATCCTCAAGGGCCTGCGCGACCGCTACGAGGCGCACCACCGGATCAGCATCACCGACGGCGCCCTGGTCGCCGCCGCGACGCTGGCCGACCGGTACATCTCCGACCGCTTCCTGCCCGACAAGGCGATCGACCTCATCGACGAGGCCGGCGCCCGGATGCGGATCAAGCGGATGACCGCCCCGCCGGACCTGCGCGAGTTCGACGACCGGATCGCCGGCATCCGCCGCGAGAAGGAGTCGGCGATCGACGCGCAGGACTTCGAGAAGGCCGCGTCGCTGCGCGACAAGGAGAAGCAGCTCCTGGCCGAGAAGGCCGAGCGGGAGAAGGCGTGGAAGGCCGGCGACATGGACGTCGTCGCCGAGGTCGACGACGAGCAGATCGCCGAGGTGCTGGCCAACTGGACCGGCATCCCCGTCTTCAAGCTCACCGAGGAGGAGACCACGCGTCTGCTCCGCATGGAGGACGAGCTCCACAAGCGGATCATCGGCCAGGAAGAGGCCATCAAGAGCGTCAGCCAGGCGATCCGCCGCACGCGCGCCGGCCTCAAGGACCCGCGCCGTCCGGGTGGTTCGTTCATCTTCGCCGGCCCCTCGGGTGTCGGTAAGACCGAGCTGGCGAAGGCGCTCGCGAACTTCCTCTTCGGTGAGGACGACGCGCTCATCCAGATCGACATGGGTGAGTTCCACGACCGCTTCACCGTTTCCCGGCTCGTCGGTGCCCCTCCCGGTTACGTCGGTTACGACGAGGGCGGCCAGCTCACCGAGAAGGTGCGGCGCAAGCCGTTCTCGGTGGTGCTCTTCGACGAGATCGAGAAGGCGCACGCGGACGTGTTCAACACGCTCCTGCAGGTGCTGGAGGACGGTCGCCTCACCGACGGTCAGGGCCGCATCGTGGACTTCAAGAACACGATCCTGATCCTCACGACCAACCTCGGCACGCGCGACATCTCGAAGGCGGTCGGCCTCGGCTTCCAGGCCGGGAACGACAACCAGTCGAACTACGAGCGCATGAAGGTGCGCGTCCACGACGAGCTCAAGCAGCACTTCCGGCCTGAGTTCCTCAACCGCATCGACGACATCGTCGTGTTCCACCAGCTGACCGAGAAGGAGATCATCCGGATCGTCGACCTGATGCTCGCCCGGGTCGAGAGCCAGCTGTCGAACAAGGACATGGCGCTCGAGGTCACCGAGAACGCCAAGAAGCTCCTCGGGGCCCGCGGGTTCGACCCGGTGCTGGGCGCCCGGCCGCTGCGCCGGACGATCCAGCGCGAGATCGAGGACGCGCTGAGCGAGAAGATCCTCTACGGCGAGCTGGCCGCCGGCCAGATCGTGGTGGTGGACGTCGAGGGCGAGGGCACCGACGCGAAGTTCACCTTCCGCGGCGAGGCCAAGCCGATCGACCTGCCCGACACCCCGCCGGTCGCCCTGTCGGGCGGCGACGAGGAGGGACCGGCCGCCCAGGCCGAGTGACCCCCTGGGGACGCACAGAGGCCGCTCCACCCGCCCGGGTGGGGCGGCCTCTGCCGTTCCCGCGGGCCGATCATCGGGCTGTTGCCGCTCGCGACGGCGGGTCCGCGCGTGTCTGCGGCAACAATCCGATGATCAGCTCTGCGGCAGGGTGAAGCGGCCGTCGGGGGTCTGCTCGACCAGACCGTCGGTGAGCAGCGAGTCCAGGCAGCGGGACCGCTGGACGGCGTCGTCCCAGGCGGCGTCGAGCTCGGCCGGTTCCACCGGGTGCGCGGCCGCGCGCAGCACGTCGAGCAGCCGCCCGCGCACCTGCCGGTCGGTGCCGGCGAACTTCTGCACCCGCCGGGGCGGTCCGTCGTGCGCGGGGTACCCGGCCAGCCGCCAGGCGCACCGGTCCCGCACCGGGCAGGCGGGGCAGCGCGGGTTTCCCGCCACGCAGACCAGCGCCCCGAGCTCCATCGCGGCCACCGAGAACCGCACCGCCCGCTCCGGGGCCGCCGGGGCGAGGGCGGCGACGTCGGTGAGGTCGGCGGCGCGGGCGGTGCCGGCCTCGGCGCGGCCGTGGACCAGGCGGGCGACCACCCGGCGCACGTTCGTGTCGACCACCGGCTGCGGCCGGCCGTGCCCGAAGCAGGCGACCGCGCGCGCCGTGTACGTCCCGATGCCCGGCAGCGCCTCCAGCTCGGCTACGTCGGCGGGCACCGCGCCGCCGTGCCGCTCGGTGAGCGCCACCGCGGTCTCCCGCAGGCGCAGCGCCCGGCGCGGGTAGCCGAGCTTGCCCCAGGCACGGATCACCTCGGCCGGCGTGGCCTTCGCCAGCGCCTCCGGCGTGGGCCAGCGGGCCATCCAGTCCCGCCACACCGGCTCCACCCGGGCCACCGGCGTCTGCTGCAGCATCACCTCGCTGACCAGCACCGCCCACGCGTCCACCCCCGGCCGGCGCCAGGGCAGGTCGCGAGCCGCGGTGGCGTACCAGTCGACGATCGCCTCGCCGGTGTCGCTGAGCGTGCCCACGACGGCCCAGTGTGCCCTCCCGTCCCCAGCGGCGTGCCTGAGCACCTCCGCAGGGCCCCGCCGTTTACCGTTCGGCGCGTGTTGCACCCGGTGGGCCCCCTCCCGGCCGCCGTCTACTGGCGGCGCCGGGTGCTCGTGCTCACCCTCCTGGTGTCGGTCCTCGGCGGCAGCGGCTGGGTCGGCCACGCCCTCGCCACCGGGCGGTTCGACGCCGCGACCACGACCGCCTCCTCGACCCGGCCCGCGCCGGCGGGGACCGCCGCGCCCGCCCTGGAGCGCGTCGTCCCCTCGGTGGCCGGCGTGCGCCTCCCCGAGGCGACGGCGGCGCCCGCGGACGCGCCCCCGCCCGCGGCGCCCGTCCCGGCGCCCGGGGGGCCGTGCAGCGACGCGATGATCGCCGTCGAGGTGCGGACGCCGGGCACCGCCCCCGCGGGTGCGCAGACCACCCTCGAGCTGGCCGTCGTCAACACCTCCGGCGTGCCCTGCGTGCGGGCGCTGGACAAGCAGCTGCAGGAGCTCGTGCTCCTCGACGCGGCGGGCGCCCGGCTGTGGGGCAGCAACGACTGCGTCCCGGAGACGAGCAGCGACCTGCGCACCCTCGCCCCGGGCGAGGTGGTGACGTTCCCGGTGGTGTGGACCGGGCTGACCAGCGAGCCGGCATGCGCCGCGCCGCGCGTGCCCCCGCCGCCGGGCAGCTACGTGGTGCGGGGCCGGCTGGACACCGCGGTCAGCCCGGACGCGATCCTGCAGCTGTCCTGACGGCCCCGTCCCGAGGCTCGAACGTGCGAGGGCCGAGGAGGACGGGAGGAAGGACCTCCCTCCTCCCCGCCACTCGCACGCTCGTGGCGGGCCCCTGGAGGGAGGCCGTCTAGCTGTAGCGGTCGAGGATCGAGGTCTCGGCCAGCCGGGACAGCCCCTCGCGGATGCCCCGGGCCCGCGCCTCGCCGACGCCCTCGACGGCCAGGAGGTCCTCGATCGTGGCGGCGAGCAGCTTCTGCAGCCCGCCGAAGTGGTCGACCAGCCGGTCGATGATGCCGCCCGGCAGCCGGGGCACGCGGGCCAGCAGCCGGTAACCGCGCGGGCTCACGGGCGAGTCCAGCGCGTCGGGGGAGGTGGGCAGCCCGTAGCAGCGGGCCACCGCGGAGAGGTCGAGCAGCTCGGTGGCCGACAGCGACCGCAGGTCGGTGAGCACCTGGTCGATCGTCTTCGGCCGGCGGCCGCCGCCGGGCAGGTAGTCGCGGACCAGCAGGCCGCGGTCCTCCTCGACGCCGGCGAGCATCTCGTCGAGCTGGAGGGCCAGCAGCCGGCCGTCGGTGCCCAGCTCGACGACGAAGCCCTCGATCTCGTCGGCGATCCGCCGGACCATCTCCAGCCGCTGGCTGACGCTCATCGCGTCGCGGACGGTGACCAGGTCCTCGATCTCCAGCGCCGAGAGCGTGCTGGCCACCTCGTCGAGGCGCAGCTTGTAGCGCTCCAGGGCGGCCAGCGCCTGGTTGGCGCGCGCCAGGATCGTGGTCGGGTGCTCGAGCGTGTAGCGGCGCCCGGCGACGTAGACCGAGATGATGTGCATCGACTGGCTGACCGAGATCACCGGGAAGCCGGTCTGCACCGCCACCCGCTCGGCGGTGCGGTGCCGGGTGCCCGACTCCTCGGTGGGGATGGTCGGGTCGGGCATGAGGTGCACGCCCGCGCGCACGATCCGGGTGCCGTCGTAGGAGACGATGACCGCGCCGTCCATCTTGGCCAGCTCGCGCAGCCGCGTGGCCGACAGGGCGACGTCGAGGGCGAACCCGCCGGTGCACAGGGACTCGACCACCCGGTCGTACCCCAGCACGATGAGGGCGCCGGTGCGGCCGGCGAGGATGCGCTCGAGGCCGTCGCGCAGCGCGGTGCCGGGGGCGATGCGGCCGAGGAGCTCGCGCAGTGCGGCCTCGGGGTCCACAGCGGGGGGCACGAGCGCTCCTGACGGGTCGAGACGTTGCGGCGGCTGAGTCTACGTGGCCGAGGCTCGGGGAGTCGGGCTCGGGATCACCGGCGGCGCGCAGATCACCCGCCGAACAGGCGCGCGAAGGCGGCGCCGAGGTCGGGGACCTCCACCAGCCGCATGCCGGGCGGCGCCGAACCGGCGTCCTCGGGGACGAGCGCGACGGTGTACCCCTGGCGCGCCGCCTCGGCCAGCCGGCGGCCGGTGCCGCCCACCCGGCGGATCTCGCCGGAGAGGCCGACCTCGCCCAGGGCGACCAGGCCCCGCGGGAGCGGCTGGTCCTTGGCCGCGGAGGCGATGGCCAGGGCGAGCGCGAGGTCGGCGGCGGGCTCGGCGATGCGCACCCCGCCCACCGACGCGGCGAAGACGTCGGCGTCGGCGAGGCGGACCCCGCCGCGGCGCTCGACCACGGCGTTGACCATGGCCACCCGCTGCGAGTCCAGCCCGCTCACCGCGCGGCGCGGGGAGCCGCCCCCGGCGGAGGCGGCCACCAGCGACTGCACCTCGGCCAGCAGCGGCCGGCTGCCCTCGAGCGTCACCGTGACGCAACTGCCCGGTACCGGCACGGCCCGCCGCGAGACGAACAGGGCCGACGGGTCGGGCACCCCGACCACCCCGGCGTCGCCGATCTCGAAGCAGCCGATCTCGTCGGCCGGGCCGAAGCGGTTCTTGGTCGCCCGGATCAGCCGCAGGGTGGAGTGCCGCTCGCCGTCGAAGGAGATGACGACGTCGACCAGGTGCTCGAGGGTGCGCGGCCCGGCGACGTTGCCGTCCTTGGTGACGTGCCCGACCAGGATCGTCGTCATGCCCCGCGCCTTGGCGACGGCGGTGAGCGCGCCGGCCACCGCGCGCACCTGGGTGGAGCCGCCGTCGGTGCCCTCCACGGCCGGGGACCGCACCGTCTGCACGCTGTCGAGGACCAGCAGCGTCGGGTTCACCTCCTCGACGTGCGCGAGGACGGCGGAGAGCTCGGTCTCGGCGGCGAGGTAGAGCCGCTCGTGCAGGGCCCCGATCCGCTCGGCGCGCAGCCGCACCTGCGCCGCGGACTCCTCACCCGAGACCACCAGGGCCGGGCCGTTCGCGGCGGCCACCCGCTGGGCGACCTCGAGCAGCAGCGTCGACTTGCCCACGCCGGGCTCCCCGGCCACCAGCAGCACGGCGCCCGGCACCAGCCCGCCGCCGAGCACCCGGTCGAACTCCGGGATGCCGGTGGGCTGCGCCCGGGCGCCCTCCAGCTGCACCTTGGCGATCGGCCGCGCGGGCGCGGTGACCGGGCCGGCACCGACCGCGCGCAGCGGCGAGGACGAGGCGGCGCCGACCTCCTGCAGGGTGCCCCAGGCCTGGCACTCGGGACAGCGCCCGACCCACTTGGCCGAGGCGTAGCCGCACTCGGTGCAGCGGTGGGCGGGGCGCGACTTCACTCCGGCAGGGGGCACCCGCCGACGGTAACCGCGGCGACCGACAGTTCCGGGGAACGACGGGGCAGGGCGTCAGCCCTCGCCCTCGCCCTCCTCGCGCTGCGTGGCGATGCCGCCGCTGACCTCGGTGTTGGTCTCCTCGCCCTCGTTCTCCTCCTGGTGGAAGTCGAAGGCCTCGCCGCGCTCGACCTCCTCGTCGGGGGCGCCGACGGGCACGTCGAGGGTGACCTCGCCGGCCTCCGCGAAGGTGAACGTGATCTCGAGGCTCTGCGACGGGAGCAGCTCCTCGCCGAGGTCGACCAGCGTGACGGTCTGCGAGTTCTGGCCCAGGTAGACGACGGAGTCGGCGGGGATGGTGATCGAGCCGGCGCCGGTCGACGTGGTGCCGCCCGGGGCGGCCGGCGCCGCCGGCGCGCCGGTGCCGGTCGGCGAGCCGGTGATGCGGACCCGCGAGAAGCTGGGGCCGCTGATGCCGGTGAGGGTGTCCTCCTGGTCGCCGTCGTTGACGATCGCCATACGCAGCTCGGCGTCGTCACCCGGGGAGTAGCTGCCGGCCCGCGGGTAGGCCAGCTCGACGGCGCGCAGCTCGATCTCACCGGCCCGCGCCGTCGGCCCGACCTTGTCGCGCAGCTGCGTGGCGGTCTGGTTCACCTGACCGGCGCTGCACGCGGAGAGCGCCAACGGCGAGACGAGCAGGACACCCACCGTGGCGGCGCGCAGTGCGCGGTTCACAGCCGTCGACCTCCCAGGGACGTGCCGGCCACCGGACGTCGGTGACACGACGGGATGAGTTCCCGAAACGGGCCGAGCGTAACGGGCGACCTCGGCGGGCCGCCCGCAGGGAACCCCGCGCCGCGCCGCCGCGCTCCAGTTCCGCGGTCGGCCCGCCGATGAGAGGAGGACAGCGGCTCGGGAGGAGGTGGCGTGCGCACGGGACCGGTCTTCGACGAGGTGCTCGCCGCCGCCCAGGCGGGCGCCGGCTGGGCCTTCGAGGTGCTCTACCGCGACCTGGCGCCGGCCGTGACCGGGTACCTGCGGCTGCACGGCGCCGCGGAGCCCGACGACCTGGCCAGCGAGACGTTCATCGGCGTCTTCACCGGCCTGGCCGGGTTCTCCGGTGACGAGGCGGGGCTGCGCGCGTGGGTGTTCACGATCGCCCACCGCCGGCTGCTCGACGACTGGCGGCGGCGCAGCCGCCGACCGCAGGTGGTCGACGACCCCGGCGACCTCACCGCCTCGATCGGCGGCGACGTGGAGGACGACGCGCTGACCCGCATCGGCGCCGACACCGTCCAGCGGCTGTGCGGCGGCCTCCCCGCCGACCAGCGGTCGGTGCTCCTGCTGCGGATCCTCGCCGACCTCACAGTGGAGCAGGTCGGCGAGGTGCTGGGCAGGTCCGTCCCCTCGGTCAAGGCCCTGCAGCGGCGGGGCCTGCGCACGCTGCGCGACCGGCTCGAGCGCGAGACCTCCTCCGATCGGGTGGGTGCCGGCGCGCACCCCTCCGAGCCCGTCCGGCGATGACGAGGGTGAGATGACCACAGCAGCCGACGACCGCGCCGCCGAGGAGGCCTTCGAGGCCTACCTCGCCGGCCGTCCCGTCCCCGCGCACGGGGCCGGGGTGGCCGCCTTCGCGGACGCGGTGCGCTCGAGCACGTCCCGGCCGGGACGTCCGAACGCGGCCCTCGCCGACCTGCTGGCCTCTGGTCTCCTCACCGACCAGACCGGCCCGTCGCGCGCGACGGCGCCCCGCACCCGGAGACGCATCGCCATGTTCTTCCCCGCCCTGCTCGCCAAGATCGCCTCCGCCGGCGCCGTCGCCCAGGCGGCCACCGGCGCGGGCATCGCCCTGGTCGCCTTCACCGGCGCCGGCACCGCCGGGGTCCTCCCGGACTCCCTGCAGCACGGCTTCGCCACGGTCGCCGAGACCGTGGGCGTCGAGGTCGCGGACCCCCGCGAGGACGAGGTCGCCGAGGAGTCGACCCCGGTCGCGCCCGCACCCACCCAGGACACCGGCACGACGGCCGGCACCGGCGCCGACACCACCGGCACCACCACGGGCACGACATCCGAGGACGACGCCGCCACCGGGGAGCCCGCCGAGGGGCCGGCCGGGGAGGCGCTGACCTACGACCAGTGGAAGCTCGGCCCCGAGGGCTACGACTCGTTCGGCGACTGGGTGAGCTCGGGCGCCCGGCTCGGCTACGCGAACGGCGAGGACGTCCGCTACTGGGCGCACCGGAAGGGCGAGCGCGTGCCGGACGAGTACGCGGCGCCCACCACGCCCGAGGCCGCCACCGTGACCACGACCGAGACCGCGCCCCAGCCGGAGACCACGCAGTCCGCGACGACCGGCACCGGCCGCGGCAACGGCGGCGGGAACGGGCACGGCAACGCCGGCGGCAACGGCAACGGCGGCAACGGCGGCGGCAACGGCCGCGGGAACGGCTGAGCGCTCCCCCTAGGTGACCGCTGCGCCCCCGGCCAGCAGCAGGACGACGTCCAGCACGGTCAGCAGCATCACCGCGGGGAACGCCAGCCGGCGCCACCGCGGCCGCCCGGCGAGGGCGGCGACGACGACGGCGGGCAGGGCCACGACCAACCCGGCCCAGCCCGCCGCCGTCGGGGCCCCCGGCGGGCCGAGCACCAGCAGCAGCGTGGCGGCGCCGAGCAGCACCGCGCCGGTGACCGCGGAGGCGGTGGCCCCGATCCGGTGCGGCAGCCCCCGGACGCCGGTGGCGAGGTCGTCCTCGAGGTCCGGCGCGACGTTGGCCACGTGCGCCGCCCCGCCCAGCGCGGCACCGGCGGCCACCAGCCACCACGGGGCGGCGGGGGTGCCCGGCCCCGCGGCGACCACGCCCGCGGGCAGCGCGCCGAACCCGACGAGGTAGGGGACGGCCGAGGCGGCGGTGCGCTTGAGGCCGGCGTTGTACGCCCACCCGCTGGCCACCAGCAGGAGCAGGAGCAGTCCCGGCACGACGCCCAGCGCCAGGGAGAGGACGACGGCCAGGGCGGCCGCCAGGAGCGCCGCGAGGCGCAGCGTCGAGGGGCTCACGGCGCCCTGCACGACCGGCTTGTCCGGGCGCGCGACGGCCCGGTCGCGGTCGGCGTCGAGCCAGTCGTTGCTCCACCCGATGGACGCCTGACCTGCGAGGACGGCGGCGCACAGCAGCACGGCGCGCGCCCCGCCGACCCCCGCGGCGACCCCCAGCAGGGTGGCGACGACGGTCACCGCCACCGCCGGCCCGGCGTGCGTCGCGAGCACCAGGCCGCGGACCCGGTCGGACCCACCACGCACACCGGCCACGCGCTTGTCAACCCCCTCCGACCAGTTGATATGCCTTCTGACCTGCAGATTTACGGCGTTCGCCGGGTTCGCCCGTCAGTCTTCCGTGGTAGCCTGGAGACAGCGAAAGGGGTCACACACACATGGGCTTCACTGTCGGCGAGACCGTCGTCTACCCGCACCACGGTGCGGCGCTCATCGAGGCGATCGAGAAGCGCGTCATCAAGGGTGAAGAGAAGGCCTACCTCGTGCTCAAGGTCGCCCAGGGCGACCTGACCGTGCGCGTGCCGGCCGACAACGCAGAGATCGTCGGCGTCCGCGACGTCGTCGGCCAGGAAGGGCTCAACCGGGTCTTCGAGGTGCTGCGCGCCCCGCACACCGAGGAGCCGACGAACTGGTCGCGCCGGTACAAGGCGAACCTCGAGAAGCTCGCCTCCGGTGACGTGAACAAGGTCGCGGAGGTCGTCCGCGACCTGTGGCGTCGCGACAAGGACCGCGGCCTGTCCGCCGGCGAGAAGCGCATGCTGTCCAAGGCCCGCCAGATCCTGGTCAGCGAGCTCGCGCTCGCCGAGGGCACCAACGAGGACAAGGCCGAGGTGCTCCTCGACGAGGTCCTCGCCAGCTGAGCTCGCAGCTCGAGCTCGCACCACACCTCCAGACCGCTCCCGTGCACGCTGTCGGCATCGTCGCAGCGGCCGGGAGCGGTCTGCGTCTGGGGGCGGACCGGCCGAAGGCGCTGGTCCCGCTCAGCGGCCGGCCGCTGGTGTGCTGGGCGGTCGACACGCTGCGCGCCGGTGGCGTCGACGAGGTCGTCGTGACCGTCCCCGCGGGCGGGAGCGCGGCCTTCGCCGCCGTCCTGCCCGGCGACGTGCGGCTGGTCGAGGGCGGCGGCACCCGCACCGCCTCGGTGCGCGCCGGGCTCGCCGCGGCGGGGGAGGACGCCGACGCCGTCCTCGTGCACGACGCCGCCCGGCCGCTGACCCCGCCCGACGTCGTCGTCCGGGTGCTGGCCGCCCTGGCCGGGGGCGCCCGCGCCGTCGTCCCCGTGCTGCCGGTCGTGGACACCACCGTGGTGGTCGACCACGACGGCCTGGTCACCGACGCCGTCCCCCGGGCGCCGCTGCGGCGCGTGCAGACGCCGCAGGGCTTCGACCGCGCGACGCTGGCCGCCGCCTACGCCGGGCTGCCCGAGGGCGTCGAGCTCACCGACGACGCCGCCGTGGTCCGCGCGGCGGGGGTGCCGGTGGCCACCGTCGACGGCGACGAGCGGGCGGCGAAGGTGACCGTGCCGCACGACCTGGCGCTGGCCGAGCTCCAGGTGGCGCGGTGACCGAGCTGCCCCGGGTGGGGCTGGGGGCCGACGTCCACCCGGTCGAGCCCGGGCGCCCGTGCCTGCTCGCCGGCCTGGAGTGGCCGGGGGTGGACGGCTGCGCCGGCCACTCCGACGGCGACGTCGCGGCGCACGCGCTCACCGACGCCGTCCTCTCCGCCGCCGGGCTCGGCGACATCGGCGGCCTGCTCGGCGCCGACGACCCCCGCTGGGCCGGCGCGTCCGGGGTGGCCGTGCTCGAGCACGTCCGCGAGACCCTCGCCGCCGCCGGCTGGCGGGTGGGCAACGCCGCCGTGCAGCTGATCGCGCCCACCCCGAAGGTCGGCCCGCGCCGGGCCGAGGCCGAGGCGGTGCTCTCCGCCGCGCTGGGCGCGCCGGTCAGCGTCAGCGCCACGACCACCGACGGGCTGGGCCTCACCGGCCGCGGCGAGGGCCGGGCCGCGGTGGCGACCGCGCTGGTGGTCAGGGCCGACGTCCCGGAGCGGTCCGTAGACTCCGAGCGGTGAGCCTCCGCCTGTACGACACGGCCGCGCGCGCCGTGCGCGACTTCACGCCCCTGCGTGCGGGACGGGCCTCCGTGTACGTCTGCGGGCTCACCGTCCAGGGGCCGCCGCACATCGGGCATGTCCGCGCCGCGCTGGTCTTCGACGTGCTGCGCCGCTGGCTGGAGCGCGGCCACGGCCTGGACGTCACGCTCGTCCGCAACGTCACCGACATCGACGACAAGATCCTCGCCAAGGCCGCCGAGCACGGGGTGCCGTGGTGGGCCTGGGCGTACGAGAACGAGCGGGCGTGCACCCGCGCCTACGACGTCCTCGGCGTGCGGCCGCCCACCTACGAGCCGCGGGCGACCGGCCACGTGCCCGACATGGTCGAGCTCATGCGGCGGCTGCTCGACGCCGGTCACGCCTACGCCGTCGACGGTGACGTCTACTTCGACGTCCGCTCCTTCCCCGCCTACGGCGCGCTGACCGGGCAGAAGCTCGGCGACCTGCAGCCGGCGGGCGACACCGACACCGACGAGCGCAAGCGCGACCCCCGCGACTTCGCGCTGTGGAAGGCGCACAAGGAGGGCGAGCCCGAGACCGCGTCCTGGGCGACGCCCTGGGGCCGCGGCCGGCCCGGCTGGCACCTGGAGTGCTCGGCGATGGCCGAGCGCTACCTCGGCCCGGAGTTCGACATCCACGGCGGCGGGCTGGACCTGCGCTTCCCGCACCACGAGAACGAGCAGGCGCAGTCCCGCGCCGCCGGCGACGGCTTCGCGCGGTACTGGGTGCACAACGGCTGGGTCACCCTGGGCGGCGAGAAGATGAGCAAGTCGCTGGGCAACACCGCGCTGGTCGACGAGGTGGTCAAGCGGGTCCGGCCGGTGGAGCTGCGCTACTACCTGGCCGCACCGCACTACCGGTCGACGATCGAGTTCACCGACGAGGCCCTCGCCGAGGCGGCGGCCGGGTACCAGCGGGTCGAGTCGTTCGTGCGGCGCGCCGTCGAGCGCGTCGGCGAGGACGCCGGCAAGCCGGAGCTGCCGGCGGCGTTCCGCGCGGCGATGGACGACGACCTGGGCACGCCCGCCGCCGTCGCCGTGCTGCACGAGGCGGTGCGGGCGGGCAACACCGCGCTGGCCGACGACGACGACGCCGGCGCCGCCGCCGCGCTGGGGGCGGTGCGGGCGATGCTCGACGTCCTGGGGGTGGACCCGCTCGACCCGCAGTGGGCCGCAGGCGGGGACGAGAAGCTCGGCGAGGTCACCGACGGGCTGGTGCACCTGGCCCTCGAGCAGCGCCAGGCCGCCCGCGCCCGCAAGGACTACGCCGCCGCTGACGCCATCCGCGACCAGCTGGCGGAGCTGGGCGTGACCGTGGAGGACACCCCGCAGGGGCCGCGCTGGGAGCTGAGCCGCTGATGGCCGGCAACAGCCAGCGCCGCGGCGCCCGAACCGCGGGCGGCAAGAAGGGCGCCACCGGCGGCACCGGCGGCAAGGGCCGCCGCGCCCTGGCCGGCCGCGGGGCGACCCCGCCGGCCGAGATGCGCCCCGGCCACCCGGCGCAGCGCCGGGCCGCCGCCGAGCAGCGGCAGCGGGCCGAGCGCGCCCGCCAGCGGCAGCGCGCCGAGGAGGCGCCGGAGCTGCTGCTGGGCCGCAACCCGGTGGTCGAGGCGCTGCGGGCCGAGATCCCCGCGACGGCGCTGTACGTGGTCACCGATGCCGGCCGCACCGACGAGCGGATCGCCGAGGCGGTGCAGCTGGCCGCCGACCGCGGGCTCGCCCTGCTGGAGGTGGGCAAGGCCGAGTTCGACCGGATGGCGGGTGGCGCGCTGCACCAGGGCATCGGCCTGCAGGTCCCGCCGTACACCTACGCCCACCCCGACGACCTGCTCGCCGCCGCGCACTACTCCGGCCGCCCGCCGCTGATCGTGGCGATGGACGGCGTCACCGACCCGCGCAACCTCGGCGCGGTGGTCCGCTCGGCGGCCGCCTTCGACGCGCACGGCGTCGTCGTGCCGCAGCGGCGGGCCGTCGGCATGACCGCGTCGGCCTGGCGGACCAGCGCCGGCGCCGCGGCCCGGCTGCCGGTCGCCCGGGCGGTCAACCTGCCGCGCGCGCTGGCCGCCTACCAGGACGCCGGTCTGATGACCGTGGGCCTGGCCGGCGACGGGGAGGTCGACCTGCACGAGTACGACGGCTTCGCCGACCCGGTCGCGCTCGTCGTGGGCGCCGAGGGGGCCGGGCTGTCGCGGCTGGTGCGCGAGCGCTGCGACGTCGTCGTCCGCATCCCGATCGGCCGCGACACCGAGTCGCTCAACGTCAGCGTGGCCGCCGGCATCGCCCTGTACGTGGCGGCCCGAGCCCGGCTGTGACGCCGTCCCGTGCGCGTGCGCTCGGGCTGGGGCCGCACCCCGAGGGCGGCTGGTTCCGCCGCACCTGGAGCTCACCGGCGAGCCTCGGCGACCGACCTGCGGCGACCGCGATCCTCTTCCTGCTCGTGCCGGGGGAGCGCTCGGCGCCGCACGTGGTCGACGCCGACGAGCTGTGGCTGTGGCACGGTCCGGGCGCGCTGACGCTGCGGGTGGGGGACCGGCCGGTCGTCCTCGACGCGGCGAACCCGCAGGTGCGGGTCCCGGCCGGCACCGAGCAGTCGACCGACCCGGTCGACGACGAGGTGCTGGTCAGCTGCGTCGTCTCGCCCGGCTTCGCGTGGAGCGGCTTCCGTCTGGTCTGAGCGGAGTGCCACGGGCGCGCTTTCCGCGCCGTGGCACTCCGCCTCAGCCGATCAGCTGGGCGACCGTGTAGATCACCAGGCCGGCGAGGCCGCCGACGACGGTGCCGTTGACCCGGATCCACTGCAGGTCGCGGCCCACCTGCAGCTCGATCCGCCGGCTGGTCTCGTCGGTGTCCCACCGCTGGACCGTCGTCCCCACCAGGTCGGCGACGTCGCCGGCGAACCGTTCCACGAGGTAGCCGGCGACCGTGTGCGCGTGCTTCTGCACCAGCTCGCGCACGGTCGGGTCGGTCTGCAGCAGCCGCGCGAGGTCGCGGATCATGCCGGTCACGCGCGACCGCAGCTCGGAGTCGGGGTCGGCGGCGGCGGCCAGCACCGAGTTCTTCGCGTTGGTCCACAGCGAGCCCGACCAGTGGCGGACGGCGGGGTGCTCGAGCAGCTCCTTCTTGAGCTCCTCCACCCGGGCGGCGGTCGACGGGTCGGTGCGCAGCGCGTGGACGTAGGCGCGCAGCCGGCGGTCGTAGGAGCGCCGCAGCTCGTGGTGCGGGTCGGCGCCGACCTCCTCGAGGAACTGCTGGACGCCGTTGAAGGCGCGGGTGAACACCCGCTCGTCGACCCAGTCGGGCACCCAGGCGGGGGAGGACTCGCCGAGCTGGGCGCGGAACACCACCCGGTTCTCGTCGAGGAAGCGCGCCAGCCCGCGCAGCGCGACCGAGAGCACCTCCTGGTGCCGGTCGCCGTCGACGACCAGCTCCAGCGCGCGGGCCACGATCGGCGCCGCCGGGGTGGCGTGCAGCTTGCGGTCGACCAGGCCGGCGACGGCGGGCTGCAGGTCCTCGTCCTTGAGCAGGTCGGTGAGCCCGGTCAGGGCGGTGGCGGCGTCGCCGGCCAGCCGCTCGGCCCGCCCGGGGGCGGCGAGGAACGCGCCGAGCCGGCCGGGGACGTCGACGGTGGTCAGCTTGTCCTCGATCACCGCGCGGGTGAGGAAGTTCTCCTGCACGAAGGTGCCGAGGCTCGCGCCGATCTGGTCCTTCTTGCGCGGGATGATCGCGGTGTGCGGGATCGGCAGCCGCAGCGGGTGCCGGAACAGGGCCGTGACGGCGAACCAGTCGGCCAGGGCGCCGACCATCGAGGCCTCCGCCGTCGCCCGCACGTAGCCGACCCAGGCGCCGGCGTCGCTCCCGATCAGGACGCACGCGAGGAACACCGCGGCGGCGAGCAGGAACAACCCGGTCGCCAGCCGCTTCATGCGGGTGAGGTCCCGGGCCCGCTGGGGGTCGTCGAGCGAGCCCGCCAGCGGTGCGGGCGGTCGGGGGTCCGGCACCCGCACCAGCCTAGGCATCGGTGCCGGTCCGTGCCGGGGCCCGCGCGCGGACGGCCCCGGCCGCAGGAGGGGGCCGGGGCCGGGGCCGTCGGTCGGGACGGCGCAGCGGTCAGCTGGTCGACGTGCCGAGGGTGACCTGCACGCTCTCGGTGGAACCCCCGCGGCGGACGGTCAGCGTGACCTCCTCGCCGGGGGTGGCGCTGCGCACGGCGGCGGTCAGCTCGGTCGAGGTGGTGACCGGGCGGTCGCCGACGGCGGTGATGACGTCGCCGGCCTGCAGGCCGGCGTCCGCGGCCGCGCTGCCCTCCTGCACCGAGACCACCTCGGCGCCGGCGCCGACCTCGCTGTTCGCGTCGTCGGTCGCGGTCCGCGCGCTCACCCCGAGGACGGCGTGGTCGGCCGAGCCGTTCGCCATGATCTCCTTCGCGATCCGCTCGGCGGTGTTGCTGGGGATCGCGAACCCGACGCCGATGCTGCCGCTCTGCGCCGACTGCTGACCGGGCAGGTCCGACGTCGCCACCGAGGCGATCGCCGTGTTGATCCCGATCACCTCGCCGGCGGCGTTCACCAGGGCGCCGCCGGAGTTGCCCGGGTTGATCGCGGCGTCGGTCTGGATGGCGTCGATGACCGTGGCGTCGCTGGCGCCGGATCCGGTCTGCACGGCCCGGTTCGTGGCGCTCACGATGCCGTCGGTGACGGTGTTCTCCAGGCCCAGCGGCGCCCCGATCGCCACGGCGACGTCGCCCACCTGGACGTCGTCGGAGTCGGCGAAGGTGGCCGGCGTCAGGTCGCTCGCGCCCTCCAGCTTCAGGACGGCGAGGTCGCTGGAGGGGTCGGTGCCGACGATCGTGGCGTCGTAGAGCGTGCCGTCGGCGGTGCGCACCTGGATGTCGGGGTCCGTCGCCTGGCCCTCGAGGGTGGCCACGTGGTTGTTGGTCAGCACGTAGCCGTCGTCGGTGAGGACGACCCCCGAGCCGCTGCCGGCCCCCGAGCCGCTGGTGACGTAGACCGTCACGACGCTCGGGGCGGCCTTGGCAGCCGCGGCGGTGGCGGTCGTCGCCGACTCGGGGTCCTTGATGACGACGCTCTGCGCGGCCGTGGCCGACGACCCGCCGGTGGCCGACGGGTCGAGCAGCGCGACCACGCCCGCGCCGGCCCCGCCGCCGATCAGGGCGCCGGCGACCAGGCCGGCGACGCCGATCCGCAGCCGGCCGGTCCGCCGCGCCGGGGGCACGGCGGACGGCATCGGGCCGGTCGCGCCGGGCGGCGGCACCGTGCTGCCGGGCGGGACGGCGCCGGCATAGGAGGGTGCCCCGTAGGCGGGGGCCGACGGCGGCACCGGGCCGTCGTACACCTGGCCGCCGTGCGCCTGGCCGCCGTGCGCCTGGCCGCCGTGCGCCTGGGTGCCGTGCTGCGGCGGCGGCCAGGCGCCCGCGTGCGCCGGCGCCCCGTACGGCGGGGGCGTCCCGCCGGGGGTCGTCCGCGGGTCCTGCCCGGTGGGGCCGGGGTGTCCGAGCTCGCTCACTTCTGCTGTCCTCCCTCCGCGCGGCCGTCCGGCCGGCGTCCTGCACCGAGGTTCGGCCGACGGCCTGACGCGGCGCTGGAGGGCAGCTGTGAGTCCGCTGGACGCCGGTCAGGTGCCGGTGCGGGCCTGGCCGGCGGCCGTCTCCGGGGTGCGGGTCGCGGGCGGCACGAGGGCCATCGGCGAGGTGCAGTGCCGCAGCAGCCAGCGGTGCGTGCCGTCCAGCCCGCGGTGGAAGCGGCCGCCGCGACCGACGCCGATGACCAGCAGCGGCGTGGGGCAGGACCGGTCCAGCACCTCCACCGGCTGGGCGCCGGGCAGGGCGACGCGCTCCCCGGGCAGGTCCGCGGCCGCGCCGCGGGCGCCGTCCCCCCGGGTGTCCAGCAGCACCAGGCGGCGGCCCGACCGCTGCGCGGCGGCGGCGGCGAAGGCGGCCACGGCGTCGTCGTCGGCCGGGTCGTCGCCGTCGAGGACGGCGACCACGGGGCGGTCGGCCCCCGGCTCCCTGCGCGACCGCGGCACCACGGCGACCGGCTGCGGCGAGCGGGCGGCCACGCGCGCGGCCACCGAGGCGAGCACCAGCTCGTCGGCCGCACCCGTCGTGGAGATGCCGAGCACGAGCAGCTGCGCGCCGGCGGCCGCGCGCAGCAGGGCGGTGGTCGCGTCACCGGGGACGACCTCGGTGGCGGCGGTCAGGCCGGGGGCGGCGTGCCGCGCGGCCGTGTAGGCGGTGGCGGTGATCCGCCGGGCGCGGGGGAGTTCCGGCGGGGGCGCGCCCGGGCCCGGCGGCTCGCCCAGGTAGTCGGCGGCGTGGACGATGCGCAGCGGCGCGCCTCGGGCGGCCGCCTCCCGGGCGGCCCAGCGCACGGCGGACAGCGACGTCTCGCTCCCGTCGACCCCCGCCACCACCTCGCGCACCGGGGGGTCCGCGGTCCCGGGGGCCGGGACGGGGGCCGGGGGCCGGTCGGTGTGGGTGGTCGGGGTCGAGGTCGCCACTGCGCACCTCCTCGGGGCGAGGCGGTCCGGCGCCGGAAGCGGCGTCGGCTTCCGGGACAAAGCGTGCTCGCCGTCCTGCGCCGAGGGAAGACCCGGCGGGACGTGCATGCGGTGCCCGCGCTGGGTAGTGCCGCTGCGACGAACGGGAGCGGGGGGTCGTGGAGCGGCCCGGGCGACCGTGGATCACCTCTGTCCGGTCTTGCTCGCGCAGGAGGCCCCCTTGCTCACCCGCGGTCCCTTCGCCCGCTTCCTCCTCGGCGCCGCCGCCCTCTGCGCTCTCGGTCTCGCGTTGGCCGGCGGTGTCGTGCTGCGCGGGTCGGGGGTCGTCGCCGTCCTGCTCGCCGGCGGCGTCGCCGCCTGCCTGGCGGCCGGCGTGGCCCGGGAGACGTCCGGCACCTCGCGGATCTCCCCCTGGGAGGCGGCGGGTCAGGCCGGGGCCTGGACGATCGGTGCGCTGCTCGTGCTCGCCGGCACGGCGGCGCTGGCCGGTGGGCTGGCCGCCGTGCTCCTCGGCGCCGTCGGCGGGCTGGCCGGGGTGGCGGTCTGGCTGGTGCGCTCGCAGCGGGCGCATGAGGGCGGCGCGCGGCCGCCCGCCACCCAGCCCGCCCGGCCGGCGCCGGGCCTGCCGCCGCGGCCGGTCGCCGCGGCGCCCGGCCACACGGCCACGGCCGGTGTCGCCCGGCTGACCCTGCCGGTCTCGCTGCTGCCCACCGACGCGCTCGGCCGCGAGTGGCTGCGCACCACGACCGCGCTGGCCGGCTGGCTCGACCCGGCCGCGCGCGAGACGATCGTCCGCCGCCGTCAGGAGGCCCTCGACGAGCTCGAGCGGCGCGACCCCGAGGGGTTCGCCCGCTGGCTGGCCGCCGGCCCGGTGCCGGGCAGCGACCCGGCCGACTACGTGCAGGGCGGCTCGCCCAGCAGCCGCGACTGACCCGGTGCACCCCGGGCCGTAGCCGGCGCCCGGGCCACCGCGGCTCGCGCGCCGGCCCGAAGACCGCGTCGGGGTCGACGTTCGCGACGACCTCGCGGTCGCAGCACCCGCCGTGCTCCTCGATGCCGACGTGCGGCCGCGCGAGGTCGATCCCGTGCCGCCGCGCCCAGGCGTCGGTCCCCGGCGCGTCCGGTCGCAGCCGTCCGGCGTGACCACGGCGTCGACGTGGGCGAGCAGCGACTCCAGCTGCGGCCGGTAGAGCGGCACGAGCTCCGCGCCGGTGTCCACGTCCCCCGCATCGGCCGCCGGGGCCGCGGGGCCGTCGACGGCGGTGGTCATCCGGTCCGGACGACGTGGCACCGCCGCCGCGTGCCCACCCTGGGTTCCCGCACCCGAGGGGAGGCCCACCGTGACGCCGGACGCGCAGGACAGCGCCCCGACGCAGGTCCTCCCGGCGGACCCCGACGCGGAGCGGGAGGTCGGACCGCCGGGCGGTGAGGACGTCGGGAGCCGGGCCTCGTCCGCGGCCCTCGAGTTCCTCGCCGTCCTGGTGCTGTCGGTGACGACCATCCTCACCGCGTGGTCGGCGTTCGAGGCCAGCAAGTGGGGCGGGGCCATGTCCATCGCCTTCAGCCAGGCCTCGTCGGCCCGGATCGAGGCCGCCCGCGCCGACGCCACCGCGAACGCCCGCCTCACCAACCAGGTCGGGCTGTGGACCGAGTGGGTGGCCGCCGAGGGCGCCGGGAACGCCGCACTCGCCGGCTTCGTCGCCGACCGGTTCCCCGAGCCGCTGGCCACCGCCCACCGGGACTGGCTCGCGTCCGGTGGTGCCGCCGCGGGAGCGCCGGGGTCGCCCTTCGAGCTCCCCTCGTACGTCCTGCCGGAGGACCTCGCGGCCACGGCGGCCGACGAGCGGGCGGACGAGCGGTTCGCCGCCGCGCTGGCGAACAACCAGCGCAGCGACGACTACACGATCCTCACGGTGCTGTTCGCCGCCGTCCTGTTCTTCGCGGCGATGTCCGGCCGCGTGCGCGCGCACCGTTCCCAGTGGCTCCTGCTCGGGACCGGTCTGCTGCTCGGCGCCGTCGGCGTCGTCTTCCTCGCCGCCTTCCCCAAGCTCGTCTGAGGCGGGCCGAAGTCACCCGCGCCGGGTGAGCCGCCCGCGCGGGCGCGCCGCGATCGTCGCCCCGTGACGGCGCGACCGGGCACGGCGGCGGCCGCCGAGGACTCGGCAGGCCTCCGACGGCTGAGCACCCCGCGCTCGGCGGCGGTCGCCGGGATCCTGTTCGCCCTGCTCTTCGGCACCAGCCTGGTCCTGCTCCGCACCGCCGTCCCGCCCGACCCGTTCGCCGCCACCGGGTGGCTCGACGCCGGCGCCGGCCGGATCCGGGTGGCCGTGGGGCTGGTGCCGTTCGCCGGCATCGCCTTCCTGTGGTTCATCGCGGTGATCCGCGACCACCTCGGCAGCCACGAGGACCGCTTCTTCAGCACCGTGTTCCTGGGCAGCGGGCTGGTCTTCCTGGCGATGGTCTTCGTGGCCACGGCGATCGCCGCGGCGGTCCTGGCCGGCGCCGCGGTCGACGACGCGGAGGGGTACCGGGCGGACGTCGTCCACTTCGGGCGCGCCGTCGTGCTCCAGGTCAGCAACGTGTACGCCCTGCGCATGGCGGCGGTCTTCACGGCCTGCCTCGCCACCATCTGGCTGCGCACCGGCCTGCTGCCGTGCTGGCTCGCGGTCGTGAGCTACGCCGCCGCGCTCGCCATGCTGACGGTGGTCAGCCTGAGCCTCTGGGTCTCGCTGGTCTTCCCCGCCTGGGCGCTGACCGTCAGCGTCCTCCTGCTCCTCCGGGAACGGGGCGCCGCCCGCTGAGGACGCCGTCCGCCGTCGGCCCCGACCGGCCGGGGGACCCGCCGCGGAGTCCCTATCCTTGGGCCCGGACCTGGTGCCAGGTCCCCGCCGGCGTGGCGCAACTGGTAGCGCACCCGACTTGTAATCGGGCGGTTAGGGGTTCGAGTCCCCTCGTCGGCTCCGTCTCCGCGTGCCAGGGTGGTCGGGCCGCCACCACCGCAGGTGGCGGCGGACGAGGAGGCCATCCGTGAGCGACCACGTGTACCGGCTGAGCGAGATCGTCGGCAGCAGCAGCACCAGCGTCGACGACGCGATCAGGAACGCGATCGGCAAGGCCGCGCAGACGGTCCGCAACATCGAGTGGTTCGAGACCACGCAGATCCGCGGGCAGGTCGTCGACGGCGAGGTCGCCTACTTCCAGGTGGGCCTGAAGGTCGGCTTCCGCGTCGAGGACTAGTCGAAGCTGCCGGCGCCGTCCTGCCGGTAGGGGGAGCGGCGCTCCAGCTCCTCCCGTTCCCGGCGCTCCTCCCGCACCCGCGTGGCCGTGCCGGACCGGTACCCGGCCTTGGCCACGCGGTGCTCGGTGGTCTCGGTCATGAAGGCGACGGAGAAGAGCAGGCCGAGGACCAGCCCGCCGACGGCGGCCGACAGCCGGTAGCCGACGGGGACGGGAACGGCGACCAGGCAGAGCACCACCAGCGGCGAGAGCTGCACCACCGCGCGCGCCAGGTGCCGCAGCCACCAGGTGCGGGTCGTGGTGTCCTCCAGCACCCACGGGGACAGCTCCCGCGGCAGGCCGCCGCCGAGCGCGTACCAGAGCCACTGCCACGGGGCGGGGCGACGGCGGTGCTCGGTGCGCACACCCCGACGGTAGGCCGGTGCGCCGGTCGGTGGGACACGCGTTGCACGGCATCGGTGACCGGCGTCACACTTCCCAGGTCGTCGAGGAGGTCCGAGTGCAGATCAGCCAGGTGCTCCGCCGCAAGGGCCACGAGGTGGCCACCATCGAGGCCGCCGTGAGCGTGCGCGACGCGCTCGCCGTGCTCGCGCAGCACGGCATCGGTGCCCTCATCGTCTCCGCCGACGGCAACCGCATCGACGGGATCCTGTCCGAGCGCGACATCGCCCGCGGCCTGCACCAGCGGGGCGCCGGTCTGCTCGCCGAGCCGGTGTCCAGCGTGATGACGGCGGAGGTGCACACCTGCCGGCCCACGGCGAGCGTGCACGAGCTCGCCCAGGCCATGACCGACCGCCGCATCCGGCACGTGCCGGTGGTGGAGGGGGACAGGCTGGTCGGCATCGTCTCCATCGGCGACGTCGTCAAGGCGCGCCTGGACGAGCTGGAGGCCGAGCGCGCCTCGCTGGTCGACTACATCCAGCACGCCTGAGGCCGGCAACTCCTCAGCGGCGCTAAGGACCGGCGCGCCGCGGCGTAGCCTGCCCGGCGTGGACGAGCGTCGGCTGGGAGTCGTCTCCGGGATCACCGCCTACGCGCTCTGGGGCCTGTTCCCGCTGTACTTCCCGCTCCTGGAGCCCTCGAGCGGGCTGGAGATCGTCGCCCACCGCATCGTCTGGTCGCTCGTGTTCGTCGCCCTGCTGCTCACCGTCGTCCGGCGGTGGGGGCAGGTGCGGGCCGCGGTCCGCGACCGGCGGAGCCTGCTGGTCCTCGCCGGCGCCGCCGTGCTCATCGCCGTCAACTGGCTGGTCTTCGTCTACGGCGTGAACTCCGGGCACGTGGTCGAGACCTCGCTCGGCTACTTCATCAACCCGCTGGTCAGCGTGCTGCTCGGGGTCGTGGTGTTCGGCGAGCGCCTGCGGCCCCTGCAGTGGGTGGCGGTGGGCATCGCCGCGCTCGCCGTCGCCGTCCTGACGATCGACCACGGCCGCCCGCCCTGGATCGCCCTGGTGCTCGCGGCGACCTTCGGGTTGTACGGGCTGATGAAGAAGGTGGTGCGGGTCGAGGCGGCGCCGGGCCTGTTCCTGGAGACCGCGGTGGTCGCCGTCCCCGCGGTGGTCCTCCTCGGCGCGCTGCAGGCCGGGGGCGACGGGACGGCGTTCGGCGAGGGGACCGGGCACCTGCTGCTGCTGGTCACCTCGGGCGTCGCGACCGCGATCCCGCTGCTGCTGTTCGCCGCCGCGACGCGCCGGATCCCGTTGTCGACGGTGGGCCTGCTGCAGTACCTCACCCCGCTCATGCAGCTGGCGATCGGCGTCTTCGTCCGGCACGAGCCGATGCCACCCGCCCGCCTGGCCGGCTTCGTCGTCGTGTGGGTCGCGCTCGCCGTCTTCACCGTCGACAGCCTGCGCACGGCCCGGGCCGCCGGCCGCCGCCCGGCACCCGAGCCGGTGTCCGCGCCCGCCTGAGCCCCCGGCCCGGCGCCCTCGCCGATCGGGTCGAAACTGTCGCCGCCGCGAACTACCGTCGTGTCATCCGCACCGCGCCGGTCGGCGCGGTGGACGCCGGTCAGGAGAGACGCACCCATGAGCACCGACCCGGCCCCCGTGGTCTCCCCGCCACGGGACGAGGGTCCAGGGGAGACGACCGCGACCGCTTCGGCGGCCCTCACCCGCCGCGAGCACGACATGCTCGCCTTCGAACGCCAGTGGTGGCGCTCGGCGGGCGCCAAGGAGACGGCGATCCGCGAGCAGTTCGGCGTGACGCCGACGCGCTACTACCAGGCCCTCAACGCCCTCGTCGACCGCCCGGACGCCCTTGCGGCCGATCCGTTGCTGGTCCGGCGGCTGCGCCGGCTGCGCAGCGCCCGGCGACGTGGCCGTTCGGCCGAGATCCTGGGCAACGGCGGCCCCGCCGTCTAGATTTGGTGACCGTGGGGAGGCACGCGGCGCCAGGCAGTGACGGACCGGACCGGGGGGACGCCCCGGTGGCCGGTGGCCGTCGGCGTACCGATGCCCCCGACCTGCGGCGACCGCCGGCCGCGGAGCTGAGCGACCACCCCACCACCCCGGGCCGGCGCCGCGGCGACCGTCCCGACGGCCGCGACCACGGTGGGCCGGCTGCGGTCGACCGGCGCCCGCCGGTGCCCCCGGTCCCGCCGCGCCGGGTGGCGCCGCAGACCACGGTCGCCCCGTTCCAGGTGCCCGGTCCGGAGGCGCAGCCGGACAAGTACTCGCCGGAGCGGCTCGCCGAGACGCCGCTGCCGGGCTCGCCGCCGGCGGGGCTGCCGCTCGGTGGCGCGGCGTCCCGACCGCAGCCGCCGGCGCCCCCCGTTCCGCCGCCGTCCCTGCCGGCGGGGCACCCCTCGGCACCCATCTCGGAGTGGCCTCCGGCCCGCCCCGCCGAGCCCCCGGCCGGCCCCACCGGGGCCCCGACCCGTGCCGAGGCCCCGGCCCGTGCCGCCGAGCCGCCGGTCGAGGCCCTCCGCGCCGAGCGGCCGACCCGCCCGCCGGTGGCCTCGCGGCCGGCCGTCCGGCCGGCCCCGGGCCGGGCCGCCGTCCCCCCGCCCCCCGTGCCCGCACCCGCCGCTCCCGCGGCCTCGGCCCCCGCGCCGTGGACCACCGGCCCCACCGGGGCGCGGGCGGAGGCGCCGCGCCCGGCGTCTGCGGCCCTTGCCGCCGGCCTGCGGGCCCCGGCCACGCACCCCTCCGGGCCCGTGTACGGCGACTGGACGCGGCCGAGCCGGTCGGGCGTCGAGTCCGGCCGCGTGGCCCCGGGGCCGATCACCGCGTCCGACGAGTTCCCGGTGCCGGCACCGGCCACCAGCGCGATCCCCGAGCGGGAGACCACCCGCGGCCGGCGCGGCGAGGTCCGCGACGACGAGTTCGACGCGTACGACGACCCCGAGGCGGACGACGACCGCTCCGCGCGGCCCGCCCGGGACCGGGGCCCGGCGACCGGCCCGTCCACCCAGGTCCGCGGCGGCCGCGCCGCCGACCGGGCGAAGCGGCAGGCCGTCGACGCCGAGCGGCGCAAGGAGCTCAAGCGCCAGGGCGAGACCATGACCGCCCGCGCCTACCTCGACGGCGAGGACGGCACCTCGCGCCGGCCGAAGCGCACGGTGCTCGCGCTGGTCGCCGTCGTCCTGGTCGCGCTCACCGTGCTGGGCGTGTACTCGTTCACCTCCCCGGAGACGCAGGAGACCGCTTCCGGCGGCGACGCCGCGCCCACCAGCACCCCGAGCGCGCCCAGCGGGGTGGCCGACGCCACGCTGCCGCCGCTGTCGGTCGGTCCGGCCTCGCCCACGGAGGCCGCGCCGGCGACCCCGGTGCGCGTGCCGGTGACGGTGCTCAACGCCACCGACGTCAACGGCCTCGCCGGGCGGATCGCCGGCTCGCTGACCGACGGCGGCTGGGAGGCCCCGGTGACCGGTGCCTACACCGGCGGGGACGTCGCCACCACCACGGTGTTCTTCACCGACGGCGACGAGACGCAGCGGCAGGCCGCAGTGCAGCTGGTCGAGCAGTTCCCGGAGATCACCGGCGGGCCGTCACCGCGGTTCTTCGAGATGCCCGCGGACGCGCCCGCCGGCCTGGTCGTGGTCGCCGCCGGCGAGTGGCAGCCCTGATCCGGGACACCTCACAGGTCCCGCACAGCCGGTTCCGGAACACCCGCCGTTCCCCGGCCGTTGGCCGCTTCGTGCGTCCCGTCCGCGGGCCCGTGCGTCCCCGCCCGCGATCCGGCCGGTCGACGCTCGCCGCCCTGCTCCCCGTGCTGCTGACCGCGGCGCTGCTCGCCCTGGTGCCGGCGGCACCGGCGAGCGCCGCCGACGACGTCCGCACCGAGGAGGCGCGCGTCCCCTCCGGCTCCGGCGCCGACGCCGTCGAGCTCGACACCACGCTCCACCTCCCGTCCTCGGCCACCGCGGACACCCCGGCGCCCGCCGTCGTCCTGGCCCACGGGTTCGGCGGCAGCAAGGACTCCGTCGCCGCCGACGCGCAGTTCCTCGCCGAGCGCGGCTTCGTCGTCCTGGCCTACTCCGCGCGGGGATTCGGCGAGAGCACCGGCCAGATCGGCCTGGACGACCCGCGCTTCGAGGTCGCCGACCTCTCCACGCTGCTCGACCTGCTGGCCGACCGCGACGACGTCCTGCAGGACGACGACGGCGACCCGCGGGTCGGCGTCGCCGGCGCCTCCTACGGCGGGGCGCTGTCGCTGCTGGGCGCCGCCTACGACGACCGGGTCGACGCGATCGCGCCGCAGATCACCTGGAACTCGCTGACCGCCGCTCTCTTCCCCTCGCAGACCGGCTCGGTCGACGGCGCCGACACCGTCGCGGCCACGCCGCAGACCGAGGGCGCCGGCGTCTACAAGCGGCTGTGGGCCGGCATCTTCTTCGGCGAGGGCTCGGCCGGCCTGCTCAGCGTCTTCACGGACGGGGACGAGGAGGACGGCGCCGCCACGGCCGACGGCGGGGCGAACGGCGCGCCCGAGCAGCTGCCCGAGATCGACCCGGCGAGCGTCGACGCCGAGCAGGTGGAGCAGGCGCTGCTCTGCGGCCGCTTCCGCGCCGACATCTGCGCGGCCTACCAGGAGGCGGCGGCCACCGGCACGCTCACCCCGGCGATCCAGGCGGTCCTCGACCGCAGCAGCCCGGCGGGCGTCCTCGACCGGATCACCGCGCCCACGCTGCTCGTGCAGGGCACCCAGGACTCGCTGTTCGGGCTCGGCCAGGCCGACGCCAACGCCCGCGGCATCGCGGCCAACGGCACCCCGGTCAAGGTCGTCTGGTACGCCGGTGGCCACGACTCCGGGGCGTCGGACCGCGTCACCGAGCGGCTGCGCGAGCAGGTCGCGGGCTGGTTCGACTGGTACCTGCGCGACGAGGGCGACGAGGCCCGGGGCACCGATCCCGGCACCGGCTTCGAGTTCCCCGCGCCCACCGGGCTGGGCGGCACCGGCGGCGGCTTCGTGCAGGGCGGCAGCCAGACCGTCGTCACCGACGCCTACCCCGGCCTGGACGGCGCGGGGGCGGGGGAGCGCACGGCCGTGCGGGTCAGCGGCCCCACGCAGCCGGTGGTCACCCCCGCCGGCGGCACCCCCGCGGCGATCACCACGCTGCCGGGCCTCGGCGCGCTCGGCACCGCGCTCGGCGGCCAGGCCGTCGAGATCCCCGGCCAGTTCGCCGCCTTCGACAGCGAGCCGCTCGACGCCGCGGTCGAGGTCGTCGGCGCCCCCTCGATCGAGGTCGCCGTCACCTCGCCCAGCGGCAGCGCGACGCTGTTCGCCAAGCTCTACGACGTCGGCCCCGACGGCTCGATGACCCTGCCGTCGGGCCTGGTCGCGCCGCTCTCGCTGACCGAGGTCTCCGCCGACCCCGCCGACCCGACCGTCGTCCCCGTCACCCTGCCGGCGATCGACCACCGCTTCGAGGCCGGCCACACCATGCGGGTGGTGGTCAGCACCACCGACCAGGCCTTCGCCCTGCCCGCCGAGGCCACCGTCTACGGCGTCGGCCTCGCCGCCGGGCTCGGCGACGCCGCCGCCGACCTCGCGGTGCCCTCGGTCGCCGGCACCACCCAGGACCCCGCCGGCACCTCCCGCTGGTGGGTCCTGCTCGCCGTCGTCGTCGGCCTGCTGCTGCTCGGCTGGCTCGCCGCGGTGCTGTGGGGTCGCCGCCGGCGGCGGCGGATCTCCGCGGTCGACCCCGACGGCGAGGACGTGCCGCTGCGCTTCGAGGGCGTCACCAAGGCCTACAAGGACAAGTTCGTCGCCGTCCGCGACCTCTCCTTCGAGGTGCGGCGCGGCCAGGTGCTCGGCCTGCTCGGGCCCAACGGCGCCGGCAAGACGACGTCGCTGCGCATGCTCATGGGCCTGATCCGGCCGACGTCCGGGCGGATCACCGTCTTCGGGCACGAGGCCGGCCCCGGCGCGCCGGTGCTGTCGCGGCTGGGCTCCTTCGTCGAGGGCACCGGCCTGCAGCCGCACCTGTCGGGCCGGGACAACCTGCGCCTGTACTGGGCGGCCACCGGCCGGCCGGAGGCCGACGCGCACATGGCCGAGGCGATCGAGGTCGCCGGCCTCGGCAAGGCGATCGACCGCCCGGTGCGCCGCTACAGCCAGGGCATGCGGCAGCGGGTGGCCATCGCCCAGGCCATGCTCGGCCTGCCCGACCTGCTGGTGCTCGACGAGCCGACCAACGGGCTCGACCCGCCGCAGATCCACGCCATGCGGGAGGTGCTGCGCTCCTACGCGCAGACCGGCCGCACGGTGATCGTCTCCAGCCACCTGCTGTCGGAGATCGAGCAGACCTGCACCCACGTGGTGGTCATGGCCAGGGGCCAGAAGATCGCCCAGGGCACGGTCGAGGAGATCGTCGGCACCGGCGGGGCGGTGCTGGTCGGGCTCGCCGACGACGCCGACACCGACCGCGCGATCGCCGTCCTCGAGGCGCTGCCGGGCGTGAGCGCCGGGCGCACCGACGAGGGCCTGGTCGCCGACCTGGGCGACGGCACCCGCCGGGCGGCGGCGCTGCAGGCGCTCGTCGACGCCGGCATCGCCGTCGACCAGTTCACGCCGCGGCGGCGGCTGGAGGACGCGTTCCTGGCGCTCGTCGGAGAGGGGCCGGTGCAGTGAGCGCGACCGATCACGTGCAGGCGACCGGCGCGGTCGCCGGCTACCGGCCGGAGCGGACGCTGCGGCTGTGGGTCGAGCTGCGCCGCCAGTTCAAGCGCCGCCGCACCCTCGGCGTGGTCATCGCGATGGTCGCGCTGCCGCTGGTGCTCATCGCGGCGCTGCAGCTGGGCGCCAGCGAGGACGCCCAGGAGAACAGCCGGATCAACCTGGTCGACGTCGCCACGGCGAGCGGGCTGAACTTCACGCTGTTCGTGCTGTTCGCGACGACGTCGTTCTTCCTCGTCGTCGTGTACGCCCTGTTCTTCGGCGACACGGTGGCCAGCGAGGCGCAGTGGGGCTCGCTGCGCTACACCCTGGCCACCCCCGTGCCGCGCATGCGGCTGCTGCGCCAGAAGTGGTACGCGGCGCTGGTGCTGTCGGTCGGCGCCCTGGTCACCGTCACCGCGGTCGCGCTGGTGGCCGGCGGCATCGCGTTCGGCTTCGAGGACATCCAGACGCCGGTCGGGGTCACCCTCGACCAGGGCGACGGGCTGCTGCGGCTGGCCGGGATGGTGGGCTACCTCGCCGTCCACCTGCTCGTCGTCGGCACCCTCGCGTTCTGGTTCTCCACGATCACCGACGCGCCGCTGGCCGCCGTCGGCGGCGCGGTGTTCACCATGTTCGTGTTCGCGATCCTCGACCAGGTGGAGCAGCTCGGCGCGATCCGGGACTGGTTCCCGACGGCCGAGGAGTTCGCCTGGACCGACCTGCTGCAGACGCCGGTGGACTCCGGCGACCTGTTCCGCGGCGTGGTGCAGTCGCTGGTCTACGCCGCCGTCTTCACGCTCCTCGGCTTCCGGCACTTCGCCCGCCGCGACGTCACGTCGTAGCGGAGTGCCACGGCGCGGATCCCGCGCCCGTGGCACTCCGTCACAGGCTGGCGCGGACGGCCTGGGCCCAGCCGTCGCCCATGGGGGCGTCGGTGACGGTCGCGTTGGGGACGGCGCCGACCAGCTCCGCCATGCCCTCGACCGCGGCGCCGTTGGCGGTCACCCACAGCCGCCCCACGGCCGGGGCCATCTCCAGGTCGCTGACGCTGTCGCCGATCGCCACCGCGTCGGCCGGGTCGATGCCGCGCCGTTCCAGGTCCCAGGCGATGGCCGCGCCCTTGGAGATGCCGCGCGGCATCAGGTGGTAGACGCGCGGGGGCAGCGCCTCGGGGGCGAGGGTCGTGCGCGCGGTCGCCGGCAGCGCGCCGTTGTCCTTGATCGTCAGCCAGCCGGCGCCCTGCGCGGCGAGCCAGGCGTCGACGGCGACGGGGTCGACGCGACCGCGCAGCATCGCGTCGGCGGTGTGCGAGGCGTGCCAGGGCGCGTGCCACTCGATCAGGCCGGGGTGTTCGGCGAAGAGCCGCTCGACGATGCCGAGCTCGGCCATGACCTCCATCGGCGCGCGGCCGGCGTACCGCTCGGGGAACTCGCCCGGCAGCAGCTGGGTGGTCCGTCCGCCGTCCCAGCTGACCAGGGCGCCCAGCTCGGCGATCGCGCCGTCGGCGGCCAGCAGCCGCGCCGCCTCCACCAGCTGGGCGTGCGTGCGGCCGCTGACCAGCACGAGCGGGACGCCGGCGCGGTGCAGCTCCAGCAGGGCGGTGGCCGGTTCCGCGGTGAGCGAGCGGTCGGCGGCGTGCCAGAAGGAGCCCCGCCAGCCGACCATCGTGCCGTCGAGGTCGGTGTAGACGATGCGGGCTGCCACGCCGTCCATCCTGGCCGGAGCCGGGGGACGACGAGGCACTGGGTACAGTCGGTGCCGTTCACTCATCCAGAGGGGCAGAGGGACACGGCCCGGTGAAGCCCCGGCAACCGCCGCTGTCTGCGCGGGTGGGTCGAGCGGGTGCGCGCGTCGCACCCGGCTCGCCCGCCAGGTGCAGCCGAGCGAGAGGTGCCAATTCCGTCCCGCGCGGCTCGACGGCCCGACGCGGGGAAGATGAGGAGGTAGTCGTCGCATGACCCTGACCGCTCCCAGCCCCACGGTCGCCCAGAACCCGGCGAAGGGCCTGGTCTGCCGCAACTGCGGCGCGACGTTCGGGCTGGTCGCCCAGCACGCCTGCGCGGAGTGCTTCGGACCGCTCGAGGTCGACTACGACCACGCCCTGCTCAAGGCCGTCACCCGCGAGCAGATCGAGGCCGGACCGCAGAACATCTGGCGCTACGCGGCGCTGCTGCCGGTGGGGCACGACCCGGCCGACCGCGTCTCCCTCGACCCGGGCATGACGCCGCTGGTCCGCGCCGACCGGCTGGCCGAGGAGCTGGGCATCACCGGCGGGCTGTGGGTCAAGGACGACTCCGCCAACCCCACCCACTCGTTCAAGGACCGCGTCGTGAGCCTCGCCGCCACCGCGGCCAGGGGGCTGGGCTACCGCAAGATCGCGGCCGCCTCCACCGGCAACCTGGCGAACTCCGTCGCCGCGCACGCCGCGCGCGCCGGCATCCCGTCGTTCGTGTTCATCCCGAGCGACCTGGAGCCGGGCAAGGTCGTCCAGTCGGCGATCTACGGCCAGACCCTGGTCGCCGTCGACGGCAACTACGACGACGTTAACCGGCTGACCAGCGAGCTCGGCGAGACCGACGAGTTCGAGGACACCGCCTTCGTCAACCAGAACGTCCGGCCCTACTACGCCGAGGGCTCCAAGACGATGGGCTACGAGATCGCCGAGCAGCTCGGCTGGCGGATCCCGGCCCAGGTCGTCATCCCCATGGCGTCGGGCTCGCTGCTGACCAAGGTGGACAAGGCCTGGCGCGAGCTCGCCGCCGCCGGGATCGTGCCCGACACCGGGTGGACGGTCTTCGGTGCCCAGTCGGCCGGGTGCGACCCGATCGCCACCGCCTTCGACAACGGTTGGGACGTCGTCAAGCCGGTCAAGCCGACCGGCATCGCCAAGTCGCTCAACATCGGCAACCCGGCCGACGGCCCGTACGCGCTCGACGCCATCCGCCGCACCGGCGGCGCCGTGGGCCGGGTCGGGGACGACGAGATCGTGCAGGGCATCCGCGACCTCGCCCGCACGACCGGCGTCTTCGCCGAGACGGCCGGCGGCGTGACGGTCGCGGTGCTGCGGCAGCTGGTCGCCGACGGGCGGCTGGACCCGACGAAGGAGACCGTCGTCCTCAACACCGGCGAGGGGCTCAAGACCCTCGCCCCGCTGGAGCCGGTCGTGGGCTTCACCCACCGGGTCGAGCCCTCCCTGAAGTCGGTGCGGGCTGCGGGGCTCATCGGCTGAGGGCGTACGCTGGGGGAGACCCGATCACCCGGGCAGAGGAATTCGCCCGGAACCGGGGATGAGCCGTGCGTGGAGTTGCTGTCTCCACGCACTCTGTGCTGTACCTTTCTGCGCGGTTCGAGTTCCACGCGCGTGTCCACGGGCGGAAGAGCTAGACCCGGTCCCTCCACAGGAGGGGTCGTCCGCACGCAGGAAACGTGGGAGCACACGTGGCACAGGGCACCGTGAAGTGGTTCAACGCCGAGAAGGGCTTCGGCTTCATCGCCGTCGACGGCGGCCAGGACGTCTTCGTCCACTACTCGGCCATCCAGATGGACGGCTACAAGACCCTCGACGAGGGCCAGCGGGTCACCTTCGAGGTCGTCCAGGGCGAGAAGGGTCCGCAGGCCGACGCGGTCCGCACCGCCTGAGCCTTCCCGCACGCCGCGAGGCCCGGGTTCCCCCAGGGGAGCCCGGGCCTCGTCGTGCACCGGGGCCACGATCAGCTGACCTGATCCCGGCGGTTCCTCCCTCGCGGTGCGGCATGGGGGAGGAGCTCTCACGGCGGGGGAGGACGGCGGTCGGGGCCGGGGAACAGCCCCGCGGTCGGGACCGTTCTTGCACTCGCATGGGTCGAGTGCCAGACTTCTGATTGGCACTCGTACCATCCGAGTGCCAACTCAGGTCGGGCGGTGAGGCACCGTCCGCGGGCCGACGGAGTGCCCGTGGAGCCGGTGTCGTCCGTCGCGGGCGCCGAACCCGGCCGTGCAGCGATCAACGCATGGAGGACATCGCCACATGGCCAAGATGATCGCCTTCGAGGAGGAGGCGCGCCGCGGCCTCGAGCGGGGCATGAACACCCTCGCCGACGCCGTCAAGGTGACCCTCGGCCCGAAGGGCCGCAACGTCGTCCTCGAGAAGAAGTGGGGCGCGCCGACCATCACCAACGATGGTGTGAGCATCGCCAAGGAGATCGAGCTCGAGGACCCGTGGGAGAAGATCGGCGCCGAGCTGGTCAAGGAGGTCGCGAAGAAGACCGACGACGTCGCGGGTGACGGCACCACCACCGCCACCGTGCTGGCCCAGGCGCTCGTCCGCGAGGGTCTGCGCAACGTCGCCGCCGGCGCCAACCCGATGGCCCTGAAGAAGGGCATCGAGAAGGCCGTCGAGTCGGTCACCGAGTACCTCCTCTCGACCGCCAAGGACGTCGAGACCAAGGAGCAGATCGCCGCGACCGCGTCGATCTCCGCCGCCGACACCGCCATCGGTGAGCTCATCGCCGAGGCGATGGACAAGGTCGGCAAGGAGGGCGTGATCACGGTCGAGGAGAGCAACACCTTCGGCCTGGAGCTCGAGCTCACCGAGGGCATGCGCTTCGACAAGGGCCACCTGTCGGCCTACTTCGTCACCGACCCCGAGCGCATGGAGACCGTGCTCGACGACCCGTACATCCTGGTCGTCAACAGCAAGATCAGCTCGGTCAAGGACCTGCTCCCGCTGCTGGAGAAGGTCATGCAGTCGGGCAAGCCGCTCGCGATCATCGCCGAGGACGTCGAGGGCGAGGCCCTGGCGACCCTGGTCGTGAACAAGATCCGCGGCACCTTCAAGTCCGTCGCCGTCAAGGCCCCGGGCTTCGGCGACCGCCGCAAGGCCATGCTGCAGGACATCGCGATCCTGACCGGTGGCCAGGTCATCAGCGAGGAGGTCGGTCTCAAGCTCGAGAACGCCGACCTGTCCCTGCTGGGCCGCGCCCGCAAGTTCGTCACCACCAAGGACGAGACGACGATCATCGAGGGCGCCGGTGACCCCGACCAGATCGCCGGCCGGGTGAACCAGATCCGCGCCGAGATCGAGAAGTCGGACTCCGACTACGACCGCGAGAAGCTGCAGGAGCGCCTCGCCAAGCTGGCCGGCGGCGTCGCCGTCATCAAGGCCGGCGCGGCCACCGAGGTCGAGCTCAAGGAGCGCAAGCACCGCATCGAGGACGCGGTGCGCAACGCCAAGGCCGCCGTCGAGGAGGGCATCGTCGCCGGTGGTGGCGTCGCCCTGGCGCAGGCCACGGCCGTCGCGTTCGACAAGCTCGAGCTCGAGGGTGACGAGGCGACCGGTGCCAACATCGTGCGCGTCGCGCTCGAGGCCCCGCTGAAGCAGATCGCCGTCAACGCCGGCCTCGAGGGCGGCGTCGTGGTGGAGAAGGTCCGCAACTCGGAGACCGGCTGGGGCCTCAACGCCGCCTCCGGCGAGTACGTGGACATGGTCGGCAGCGGGATCATCGACCCCGCCAAGGTGACCCGTTCCGCGCTGCAGAACGCCGCCTCGATCGCCGGTCTGTTCCTCACCACCGAGGCCGTCGTCGCCGACAAGCCGGAGAAGGCCCCCGCGGGCGCCGGCGCCCCCGGTGGCGACATGGGGGGCATGGACTTCTGATGAAGGACCCCGTCCTCCCCACCCCTCGCTAGCCCGGGGCGGGGCCCGGGACGGGGCCGTTCCAGTCCGTCACCTGCAGGGGCGGTCCGCTTCGGCGGGCCGCCCCTGTCGGCGTTCCCGGGGGCGGCCCGGCCCGCCCCGTCGACCGTGGAGCCGGGTCAACCCTCCTCGTGGGAGAAGCAGCAGAACTCGTTGCCCTCCGGGTCGGCGAGCACGTCCCAGCGGATGTCCCCGTCGCGGGCGCGCACCAGGGTGGCGCCGGCGGCCAGCAGCGCTTCCCGGTCGCCGTCGACGTCGACGTGCAGCCGGTTCTTGACCGTCTTCGGCTCGGGCACGGGGTTGACCCAGATCAGCGGCCCCGCGCCGGACGGGTCCTCGATCGCGACCGGGTCGCGCGCCGGGCGGTCGCCGTCACGGCGGACGTAGCCGAGCGCGGCGCACCACCAGTCGGCGAGCGCCTGGTGGTCGCGGGCGTCGAGGCACAGGTCCTTGAAGCGTGCGGGGGCCGGCATGCCCCGACCCCAGCACGCACGCCGGAGGGCCCCCCACCGAGACCGGTGACGGGCCCTCCGCGCTGTTCAGTTGTGGTGCGTCCCGGCCGGGCTCACCCCTGGCGGGGGCGGGGACCCGGCCGGGCGGGGATCACCGGACCTCGACGGTGAACGGTCCGGCGACGGCGCCGTTGCTGGACTTGATCCAGATGGCGGTCGCGGGCGGCGTCGCCGGCGGCGGGTCCATGACGATCGACCACGGTCCGGTGTTCTCCGGGGCCTCCAGCGGGCCCACCGTCGCCGTCGGGTACCCGGCGATCGGCGTGGCGACCGGACCGGTGCCGGCCGCGTTCATGCGGTGGACGGTGATCGTCGCCCCCGGCACGGTGCCCGAGCCGCTGAGGCGGAACTCGTCACCGGTCCGGTACTGGGCCAGGTCCAGCGCGATGGTGTCACCGGGCAGGACGTGGTTGACGGCGGTCGACAGCGGCCCGTAGGTGGCGGCCGCCGGCGTCTTGGCCTGGACGCGGACCACGTAGCGGTGCCCGGTCTCGCTCTTCGGCAGGCCGGTGACCGTCCCGTTGGTGGTGGTCACCACCGTGTCGAACTGCGGCAGCAGCGTGTTCGTCGCCGTCGCGTCGGTCCGGTCGTAGACCCGGATCCGGTACTCGGTGGCGTCGGGAACCGGGTTCCAGCCCACGGTGATCGAGCCCTGCGGGTTCGCCGGGTCGGGACCCGCGCCGTTGCTGGCCAGCACCGCGAGCCCGGTGGGGGCGACCGCCGTGGCGGCAGGCTTCGGCGAGACGACACCCGAGGCGTGGGTGGCGTTGCCGGCGGCGTCGATCACCGCGATCTTGACCGGGGTGTTGGCGGTCGTGATCGGGATGGGCTCGGTGTAGATCTTCGCGGTCGCCGACGGGACGTTGCCGTCCGGCTGCGTGGTGACCGCGGAGTTGTCGAGCGTGTAGTAGATCGTGCCCTCGTTGGCCGACAGGGTCAGCGTCCGGGTTTCGGAGACGACCGCCGTGGTCCCGTTCAGCGCCGGGGTGGTGGTCAGCTCCGGGGCGGTGGCGTCGTTCGGGTCACCCGGCGTCGGGCCGGTGCCGGCCAGGACGAAGGGGGCGCCCAGCTCGCCGTCGACGATCGAGCGGACCTCGATGTCGTACAGCGCTCCGGCGGTCAGGCCGTCGACGACGACCTGGGTGGCGTTCGGGCCGACCCGGTAGCCCTCGACCCGCTGCGGCGCGTCGGCCGCGAGGCCCTGCACGACCGCCTCGACGCTGTAGCCGTCGACGGCGGCACCGCCCAGGACGGGCTTGGCCGTGGCCCAGTTCACCGTGGCCTCGGTCTGGCTGGTCCAGACGACCGAGAACTCGCTCGCGGGCGGCTCGGCGCCGTCCGGCCCGGCCGGGCAGCCCGGGGCGCCGCCGCTGGCGAGCCCGTACTCCGCCAGCGTGAGGCCGAGCTGCTGCTCGACCCCGGCGGGCTCGGCCATCCAGGCCAGCGCCACCTTCTCGCCGTCGAAGACCAGCTGCTGGTCGCTCGGCGACAGTCCGCCGAAGGTCACCTCGAAGGTGCCGTTGGCCGCGGTGCCCGAGACGGTGTAGCCCTGGGTGGCTTCTGCCGGCTCGTTCGGGCTCCAGCCGATGGCCCGCTCGCCGATGGCGCTGCCGGTCTCGCGCATCTCCGGGTTGACGACCTCGACGGCGAACCGGTCGAGGTTGACGTCGGCGCCGTAGGTGCCCTTGATCGTGACGGAGTTGGTGTTGCCGTTGGCCGGGGTGCTCGCGGTCACCTCGGTGACCGTCGCCGAGCTGACCGTCATGCCGTCGACCAGCGGCGAGCCGCTGAAGGACACCTCGGCGACGTCACCCGCCTGGATGTTGGGCGTCACGTCGGTGAAGCACGACGCCGAGTCGTGGTTCCACTCGAGGAAGCCGTTGGCGGGCACGACACCGGTGGCGGTGCCGATGACCTGCCCGTCGCGCTTGATGTTCAGGGTCGCGGTCTGGCCGGCCTGGGCCGTGTAGCCCTCGATGGCCACCATGTCGCGGTCGGGGAACACCTCGACGTTGCCCGGGCCCGACGGCGGGGTGCCCGCCGAGGCGCTGGTGGCGAAGCCGATGAGCCCGCCGGTGGCCGTGGCGGCCACCAGGCCGGCGGTCGCCAGCCTGGCCCTGGTGCTGTGTCCCCGCAGGCGCGACGCGGGAGGAGCCGCTGCTCCAGTTCCCCGCCCGCGACCACTGGTCGGTCGTGTCCTGGTCATGATCTCTCCGCAGTCGAACCGCTGGTAAGCCTCGCTCGGGTGAGGAGGCGCACAGGAACAGTCGTTCACCGCGCGGTTGTGAGGCAGCCGCCACGAGGGGGGCGGCCGCACCCCAATAGCGGGGGGCGACCATGGTCGTACGACCGCCCGCGGCAGGCCGGGCGCGTCCCCGCCGGGCCCCCGGGGTACGCGGCGGTCGTGACGGTGCTGATCGGGACGTCGGGGTGGCAGTACCGCGACTGGCGCGGCCGCTTCTACCCGCCGCGGCTGGCCCAGCGGCTGTGGCTGGAGCACTACGTCCAGCACTTCGCCACCGTCGAGAGCAACAACGCCTTCTACCGGCTGCCCGAGCTCGAGACGTTCGCCCGGTGGCGGGAGCGCACCCCGCCCGACTTCCGCTGGGCGGTCAAGGCCAGCCGCTACCTGACGCACATCAAGCGGCTGCGCGAGCCGGAGGAGCCGGTGGCGCGGCTGATGGAGCGGGCGGCCGGGCTCGGCCCCAAGCTCGACGTCGTCCTGCTCCAGCTGCCGCCGACGCTGCGCGCCGATGCCGACCTGCTGCGCGAGTGCCTGTCCCGGTTCCCGGCCGGGGTGCGGGTGGCGGTCGAGCCGCGGCACGACTCGTGGTGGACCGACGAGGTGCGGGCGCTGCTCGAGCGCTACGGCGCGGCCCTCTGCTGGGCCGACCGGGAGGAGCGGCCGATCGCGCCGCTGTGGCGGACCACCGACTGGGCCTACCTGCGCCTGCACACCGGCACCGCCGAGCCGTGGCCGCGGTACCACCCGGAGACCCTGCAGCTGTGGGCCGAGCGGCTCGCCGCCACCTGGGCGGACGACGAGGACGTGCTCGTCTACTTCAACAACGACCCCGGCGGCGCGGCGGTCGTCGACGCCGTCGCGTTCGCCGCGGCCGTGCGCCGCACCGGGCGGACGACGACCCGGGTGCCCACGCCCGAGCAGGCCTCGGGCCTGGCGTGGGCGGCGGCCTGAGGCTCACAGCGCCGCCGGGTCCTCCGCGTGCCGCACCCCGAGCTGCCGCGCGGCCTCCTCGAGCACGGCCTGCACGGCCAGGGTGTCCGACAGCGGCATGACGCCGCTCTCGGTGGCACCGGCGCGCAGGCAGGCGCCGACCTCGTCCAGCTCGTGCGCGTAGCCGCCGCCGCGGTGCGCCCGGGCGATGGTCTCCGGCTCGGCGCCGTTGCGGTGCAGCACGATCGTGTCGGGGTGGTGGAAGCGCGGGAGGACGTCGATCCAGCCGGTCGTGCCGAACACGCGGGCCTGCCCGGGCAGTCCGCAGCGCAGCGAGGTGGTGAGCGTGGCGCTGCGGCCGTCGTCCCAACCGAGCAGCAGCGCGGCCTCGGCGTCGGCGCCCGAGTCGAACAGCGACCCGGTCGCGGTCACCGAGTCGGGCGCGCCCAGGAGCATCTGCGCGAAGCTCACCACGTAGACGCCGAGGTCGAGCAGCGCACCGCCGCCGAGCGCCAGGTCGAACAGCCGGTCGCTGGGCTCGTACTCCCGCAGCACGCCCAGGTCGGCCTGCACCGAGCGGACCTCGCCGATGGCGCCGTCGGCGACCAGCTCGCGCAGCCGCACGACCGCCGGCTGGAAGCGGGTCCACATGGCCTCCATGACGAAGACCCCGTGCTCCCGGGCGGCGTCGACCACCTCCTGCGCGCCGGCGAGCGTCGCGGTGAAGGCCTTCTCGACCAGCAGCGCCTTGCCGGCGCGCACGGCCGCCAGCGCGACGGCGTGGTGCTGCGGGTGGGGGGTGGCGAGGTAGAGGACGTCGACGTCGGGGTCGGCGAGGATCGCCGCGTACGAGCCGTGCGCCCGCTCGAGGCCGTGCCGGGCGGCGAAGTCGTCGGCCCGCGCCTGCGAGCGGGACGCGACCGCCACCGCCCGCGCCCCCTCGACGACCGCGAAGTCGCCGACCAGCTTCTCGGCGATGCGGCCCGGCCCGACGACGCCCCAGCGGATCTCTTCCGTCACGCCCAGGACGCTAGCGGGCGGCAGACTGCACCCGTGACGGTGCTGATCGACACCCCCGTGTGGCCGTGGCGGGGGCGGAGGTGGTCGCACCTGGTCAGCGACGTCTCCTACGACGAGCTGCACGCCTTCGTCGCGGCCGAGCTGGGCATCCCGCGCCGCGCCTTCCAGGGTGACCACTACGACGTCCCCGAGGAGCTCTACGACGTGGCGGTGCAGGCCGGTGCGCAGCCCGTCGGCGCCCGCGAGCTGCTCAGCCGGCTGCGGGCGGCGGGGCTGCGCCGGAAGAAGCCGCGCGCGACCGCAGCAGGGTGAGCTCGGCGGCCAGGTTGGCCCGCGCCCGCTCCGTCCACCGCGCCGCCACCTGCGGCAGCCGGTACAGCGCGGGCAGCGCGAGCAGCCGCTCGAGCACGGCGATCCGGCCGGCGGTGAACACCTCGTCGGGCAGGTGCCGGTACTCCTCGCGGACGGCCGAGGCGTAGGTGGCGTAGGCCTCCGGCGGGCTGGCGAGGACGGCGAGGTCGGCGTCGCAGAGCACCGCGCCGTTCGCGTCGCCCGGCTCGGGGTCGTGCCCGGCGGTGAGCAGGACCAGGCGGGCCACCTCCGCGACGCGCGCCTCGTCGACCAGCCCGCGCAGCCCGGCCCGCGCCCGCTCGGCGCTGACCGCCTCGTTGTCCGGGCGGGTCGGGTCGTAGACGGCGTCGTGGTACCAGGCCGCGAGGCGGACGGCGTCGGCGTCGGCGGCCGCCGGGGCCAGCTCCCCGACGATGCCCAGGACGGCGGCCAGGTGGGCGAGGTCGTGGTAGCGGCGGTGCGGCTCGCCCCACGCCGCGACGAGGGCGGCCCACTCGGTCCGGGAGGTGGGGGAGTCCCCGGCCAGCGCGGCCCACGCCTCGAAGTCGACGCTCACCGGGTACCCGCCGTCCTCACCACGACGGCCGAGTCTGGCACGCCGACCGGCGAGGCGGGGGAGCCTGCCCGGGCGTCCGCGGGCCGGCGGGCTACCTTGACCGCCGTGACGCAGCCGCCACCCCCGCCGGGCTGGTACCCCGACCCCGCCGGCAGCGGGGGCACCCGCTGGTGGAACGGCCAGGGCTGGACCGAGCACGTCCAGGCACCGGCCGCCCCGCCGTCCCCGCCGGTCCAGCAGCAGGCCCCACCACCACCTCCGCCGCCGCCGGCCCGGCAGCACGCGCCGGTGCAGCAGCAGACCGCCGTGGGACCGTCGCTGCACGACCAGTCGGTGCTCGTGGTCAGCCAGCGCACCAAGCTGATCGAGCTGACCAACGAGTACGCCGTCTTCGACGGCCAGGGCCGGCAGATCGGTGCGGTCGTGCAGGTGGGGCAGAGCGCGGCGAAGAAGGCGCTGCGGTTCGTCTCCAACCTCGACCAGTTCCTCACCCACCGGCTCGAGGTCCGCGACTCCGGCGGCGTCCGGCTGGTGCTCACCCGGCCGGCGAAGCTGGTCAAGTCGCGGGTGGTCGTCCAGCGGCCCGACGGCGCGACGATCGGCGAGATCGTCCAGGGCAACGTCTTCGGCCGGATCCGCTTCGACTTCGTCGTCGACGGCCAGGTGGTCGGCGGCATCCAGGCGGAGAACTGGCGGGCCTGGAACTTCTCGATCACCGATGCCGCGGGCACCGAGGTCGCGCGGATCACCAAGACGTGGGAGGGCCTGGCCCGGACCCTGTTCACGACGGCCGACAACTACGTCGTCCACGTGCACTTCCGGCTGCCCGAGCCGCTGGCGAGCATGGTCGTCGCCTCGGCCCTGACGGTCGACACCGCCCTGAAGCAGGACAACCGCGGCTTCAACTGAGGAAGGACCCCGCTGCCCCCACCGCTCGCGAGCTCCGGGGGGACCCTGCGGCGGGGCCGCCCCCTCGCGCAACCAGGGGTATGGTGGGAGGTGTCCGGGCCGGGTGATCTGTGCCCCCGGGTGCCAATTGGTTACCGCCTTCGCGGACTACCGCCCCGACCTCGGTCGGGGGCTGGAGCCGCGTCGTGCCTCTCGCCGCGAGGCGGCCAGCACCCGGCCCGGGCCCACGTGGAACGGCCCCCGTCCGAACCGGACGGGGGCCGTGTCGCGTCCCGGGTCAGTACCGCTCCTCCCGCACCGTGGTGCTGCGGCCGGGTCGGGCGTAGGCGTCGGTCCGGGTGACCCGGCGGCGCGGGCCCCAGACGGCCAGTTCCAGCACGATGCCGAGCACGCCCACGGCCATGAGGATCCAGCCCACGACGTCCAGGTTGACCCCGCTCACCTGGACCTCGATCGCGAAGGTGAGGATCGCGCCGAGGGCGAGCAGCACGATCGCTGTTCCGAGTCGCACGGTTGCTCCCTTCTCCGCGGCCGCACCCCCGAGTGGCCGACCGGCCGACCGGTGGCCGAGCGATGCCGCAGCCCCACCCTGAGGCCGCTGTTCCGGGTACCCGGCGCGCCGGGCGGCCATGCCCACCCGATCGGGTGCCCGCAGCCGTTCCGCCGGTGCAGGTGTGGCCGGGCCCGTGCGCGGTTACCCACCTCCGCCAGGACGCCGCCCCACGGAAGGCCCGAGACGATGGCCGGCACGCTGCAGACGGGTTCCGCCACCGGCACCGAGCAGCACAGGCTGCCCGTGCGCACGCTGGTCTCGGCCAGCATCGGCAACGCCGTCGAGTGGTTCGACTGGACCGTCTACGCCACCTTCGTCGTCTACTTCTCCACCCAGTTCTTCCCCGAGACCAACGAGGCGCTGGCGCTGATCGGCGCGACGTCGACCTACGCGCTCGCGTTCTTCTTCCGCCCGCTCGGCGGCTGGCTGCTCGGCCGGTTCGCCGACCTGCGGGGGCGCAAGGCGGGGATGCTGCTGACCATCCTCCTCATGGCCGGCGGCTCCCTGGTGATCGCCGTCCTGCCCACGTACGGGGCGGTCGGCTGGCTGGCGCCGATCCTGCTGCTGCTGGCCCGCATCGCCCAGGGCATGTCGCTGGGCGGTGAGGTGTCCAACGCCTCGGCGTACCTGGCCGAGATCGCGCCGCCGTCCCGCCGCGGCCGGTACTCGGCGTTCTTCTACATCTCCACCGGCACCGCCCTGCTCGCCGCGTCGCTGCTGGGCGTGCTGCTCACCAACGTGCTCGACGAGGCCCAGCTGGAGTCCTACGGCTGGCGGATCGCCTTCGGCGTCGGCGGGCTGCTGGGCCTGGTGGGCCTGTGGCTGCGCCGCTCCCTGCAGGAGACCGACCAGTTCGAGGAGAACGCGGCCAAGGCGCGCGCGACCCGCAACCCGCTGTGGCTGACCCTGCGCCACCACCCGCGCGCGGTGCTGCAGCTGTGCGCGTTCACGATGCTGTCGACGCTGTCGTACTACACGTTCTTCAGCGCCCTGACGCCGTTCGCGATCGAGTTCCGCGGCGCCGACGGCTCCGACGTCTTCGTCGCCCTCTCCATCGGGACCGCGCTGTTCGTGGCCTGCTGCTACCCGTTCGGCGCGCTGTCGGACCGGCTGGGCCGCAAGCCGCAGATGCTGCTGTGGTCGGGAGCGCTGGCCCTGCTGATCGTGCCGCTGTCGTTCCTCGTGCAGGACGGCCTGGCCGCGCTGGTGGTGGTGTTCTGCGCCGGGCTGGGGCTCTACGCCCTCATGGCGTCGATCGCGCCGGCGATCATGAGCGAGCTGTTCCCGACCGAGCTGCGGGCCACCGGCATCGGCGCCTGGTACAACCTCACGGTCGCGCTGTTCGGCGGGACGGCGCCGCTGGTCATCACGGCCCTGTCCGAGGCCGGGCACCCCCTGTGGTTCTTCTGGTACGTGGCGATCGCGGCCGTCATCGCCTTCGCGGCGATCCTCACCCTCCCCGAGACCCGGGGCAGCGAGCTGCGCTGACGTCCTCCTGAGGCCCTCCTGAGGCCGTCTGAGGACCCCTTAGGCGCCCGCGCCGGGCGTCGGGCCGGCGATCCTGCCCGGCCGACCGATGCCGGGGGCCACCCCTCAGGCCGAACCTCCTCCTCGACAGCACGAGGAGGAGAAGACGATGACGAACTACAGCAACCCGGCCCTCGAGGCGGAGCTGGCCTACCGGCGGGAGCAGCTGCAGGCAGCGGCTCACCGCACCCGCAGCGGCGGTCGCCGCTGGCTGACCCGTCGCCGGCCGGCGCTCTGATCCCGCGCCGCCGGTGGTCGCCGGGCCCGTCCTGTCGGGGGCACGTGCCACGATCGTCGACGTGCCGCGCTGGGACGACGGACCGCTGGTGGGCCGGGCCGAGGAGCTCACGCACCTGCTGACGCACGTCGACCGCGCCGTGCAGGGGCGCGGTTCGGCCGTGCTCGTCGCCGGCGACGCCGGGGTCGGCAAGACCCGGCTGCTCGACGAGCTGGCCGCCGGCGCCGCCGAGCGCGGGGTCCGCGTGCTGGTCGGGCACTGCGTCGACCTCGGCGACGTCGGCCTGCCCTACCTGCCCTTCGTCGACCTGCTGCGGCCGGTCGCCGCCGAGCGGGGTGCCGCGGCCACCGCCCGGCACCCCGCGCTGGCCGGCCTGCTGGCCGGCCGGTCCGACGCCGCCGGCGAGGCCCCCGCGGCCGACCCGGCCGACCTCGGCTCGCTGGCGCACCGGGCGCTGCGCCCGCCGCCGGACGACGGCCGGCTCCAGCTGTTCGAGTCGGTCGCCGCCCTGCTGGCCGAGCTCGCCGCGGCCGAGCCGCTGCTGGTGGTCCTCGAGGACGTCCACTGGGCCGACCGGTCCAGCCGCGACCTGCTGCGGTACCTGCTGGCCCGGCTGGCCGACGAGCCGGTCGTCGTCGTCGCCTCGTACCGCTCCGACGACCTGCACCGCCGGCACCCGCTGCGCCCGCTGCTGGCCGAGCTGGTGCGGCTGCCCGGCGTCGAGCGCCTGGAGCTCGACCCCCTCCCGGCTCCCGCGGTCGCCGAGCTGGTCCGCGGCCTGGCGGCCTCGGCCGGCGGCGTGCCGGAGCAGACCCTGGACGACGTCGTGGCCCGGGCCGAGGGCAACGCCTTCTACGCCGAGGAGCTCCTCGCCGCGGGGCTGCAGGGCGAGACCCTGCCGATGGGCCTCACCGACGTGCTGCTCACCCGGGTGGAGGCGCTCACCCCCGCGGCGCAGCAGGTGCTGCGGGTCGCGGCGGTGGCCGGCCGCCGGGTGCGGCACGAGCTGGTCGCCGCGGTGAGCGGGCTGGGCGACGCCGAGCTCGACCAGGCGCTCGCCGAGGCGGTGCACCGCCACCTGCTCGTGGTCTCCGACGACGGGCGCTACCGCTTCCGCCACGCCCTGCTCCGCGAGGCGGTCCTGGCCGACCTGCTGCCCGGTGAGCGGGTCCGGTTGCACGCCGCGGTCGCCGCCTACCTCGCGGCGAACCCCGCGGCCGGCACCGCCGCCGAGCGGGCCCACCACGCCCGCGAGAGCAACGACCTGCCGGGGGCGTTCTCGGCCTCCCTCGACGCGGCCGAGCAGGCCCGCCGGGTGGGCGCGCCGGCCGAGCAGCTGCAGCACCTCGAGGCGGCGCTGGCGCTGTGGTCGGCGGTGCCCGACGCCGCCGAGCGGTGCGGCCGGGCGCACGCCGACCTGCTCCTCGACGCCGCCTCCGCCGCCCGCACCGGCGGGGAGCTGGTGCGGGCCGTCGGGCTGCTGCGGGCGGCGCTCGACGTCCTCGGCCCCGACGGGGAGCCGGCCGCCCGGGCCCGGGTGCACTACACCCTGGCGCAGGTGCTGGCCCGCATCGAGGACCAGAACGCGGCGCTGCGCGAGAGCGCGGCCGCGATGGCGCTCGTGCCGGCCGACCCGCCGTCGGTGGTCCGCACGTGGGCCGCGGCCACGCACGCCCGGGTGGCGTTCGGCATCGGCCGGGTCGCCGAGGGCGAGGCGGCCGCGGAGGAGGCGCTCGAGGCCGCGGCCCGGCTGGGCATCGACAGCGCCTGGTCCGACACCGCGGTCACCCTCGCCCGCGCGCACGGCGGGCAGGACCGGGCGGCTGTGCGCTCGCGGCTGGAGGAGGCGCTCGCCCGCGCCCGCCGGTCCGGCGACGCCGACGTCGAGATGCGGGTCTACTTCAACCTCGCGATCGTCGCCTGGGAGGCCGGCGACGTCGAGGAGACGCTGGCGTGGACCGGCCGGGGCATCCGGCGGGCCGCCGAGCTGGGCGTCGAGTGGGCCTTCTACGCCGCGGAGCTGCGGCACCTCGAGGTGCACGCGCGCTACGTGTCCGGCGACTGGGACGGCAGCCTCCGGCTGGCCGACGACCTGGCGCGGGTCCCCGAGATGGTCGCGCACGTGCGCGCCGCGGCGCTGCTGGTCGAGGTCGGCCGCGGGGCGCCGGCCGCGCGGGAGCGGCTGGCCTGGGCGCAGGGCCTGGCCGGCCGGCTCGACGCGCACGTGCTGCTCCTGCTGGCCACGGCGAACGCCGAGATCGACCTCGCGGCGTGGGCGGGGAATGCCGGCACGGCGGTGGCGCGGGCCGAGCACGCCGCCCGGCGGCTCGCGGAGCTGTGGGAGGTCGACCGGCTCGCCGTCCTCCGGATGGTGGCCGGTGCCCTGGCGCCGGTCGGCGACGCGGCGGCGGCCGCGCGGCTGGTGGGCGACGGGGCGGGCGAGAAACGGTGGGTCGCGGCGGGGGAGGGCCTCCTGCGGCTGGCCCGGGAGGCCGTGGCCGAGTACCGCGCGGAGTTCGGCGAGTTCGGCGTCGAGGCGGCGGCCTGGCTGGCGCGGGTGGAGGCCGAGGCGGCGCGGCTGGAGGGCCGGGCCGCGCCGGAGCTGTGGCGGGCCGCGGTCGAGGCGTTCGGCTACGGCCACGTCTACGAGCAGGCGCGGTCGCGCTGGCGGCTGGCCGAGGCGCTGCTGGGTGTCGACGACCGGGAGGCGGCGGGGACGGAGCTCAAGGCGGCGCACGAGGTGGCCGTCACGCTCGGCGCCGTGCCGCTGCGCACCGCGATCGAGGCGCTCGCCCGCCGGGGCCGGCTGGAGCTCGACGGCGGCGGGCGGGTGGTCGACCCGGCCGCGGTGTTCACGCCGCGGGAGCTCGAGGTGCTCGGGCTGCTCGCCCAGGGCCGCACCAACCGGCAGATCGGCCAGTCCCTGTTCATCAGCGAGAAGACGGCGAGCGTGCACGTCAGCAACATCCTCGCCAAGCTCGACGCCGGCGGCCGCACCGAGGCCGTGGCCATCGCCGCCCAGCGCGGCCTGCTGCCGAATCCCTGAGAGGTCACGAGGGCGGGTCGGCTCGTCGTCGCCCGCTGTCGACGCGGGCGCCTCCGCCGCGGATCCCGGTCGATCATCGGCTTGTTGCCGCCGGTGCCGGCGTGTGCGCCCGTGTCGGCGGCAACAAGCCGATGATCAGCTGCAGGCAGCAGGCGTCAGAGCATCGTGCGCAGGCGTTCGCGGCGGGCGCGCAGGACGTCGACCGATGCCGAGGCCGACGGCGGGCCCGGTACCGCCTTGCGCAGCTCGGTGTGGACGACGGCGTGCGGCTTCGAGGTCTTCGCCGACACCCGGCTGACGAGGCGGTTGATCTCACGGCGCAGCTCGGCGGCGTCCCGCCAGGAGCGGCCGGCGTCGGCCTCGTCGGGGTGGTCCTCGACGAGCATGAAGTGCTCGTCGTCGTCGGCGATCCGGCGGGCGGCCTCGACCCGCAGCCGCAGCTCGTCGTCCCGCTTGGCCAGCAGCGACGCCGTCTGCTCGGGGGTGAGCAGACCCGGGATGCCGAGGAACTCCTCCTCCTCGGCGCCCAGCGACACCGCCGCCGGGCGGCCGTCACCGGTGTGCGCCGTCCCGCCGTGCAGGACGTGCGCGAAGCGCGCGTCGGCCTCCAGCGCCTCCCACTCCTTGGCGCCGCCCTCCTTGGGCTCGCGCGGCGGCAGGTCCAGCGCCTCCAGCTCCTCCTCGGGCTGGCTCTTCGGCGGCGGCATGACGTGGTTGCGCTGCTCCTCCATGGAGGCGGCCAGGGTGAGCAGGGGGCGGACGGCGGGCAGGAACACCGTCGCCGTCTCGTGCGGCGCGCGCGAGCGGACGACGCGGCCGACGGCCTGGGCGAAGAACAGCGGGGTCCGGTAGGAGGTCATCCACGCGAGGACGGCGGCGCGCGGCACGTCGACGCCCTCGGAGATCATCCGCACGCAGACGGCGATGCGGGCCGAACCGGTGGCGAACCGTTCGATCTTCTTCGACGCCTTGGGGTCGTCGGAGAGGATGAGCTCCGGCGCCTTGCCGGTGACCCGCTTGACGATGCGGGCGTACGCGCGGGCGTCGTCCTGGTCGCTGGCCAGGATCAGCCCGGCGGCGTCGGGCATGCCGCCGTGCTCGCGCAGGTGGGTGATCCGGTCGTCCATCGCCGCGATCACGTGCGCCACCCACTGGCCCTTGGGGTCCAGCGCGGTCCGCCACGCGGCCATCTCGACCGACCGGGTGCCGGCCTCCGACAGCGAGGCGGCGACCACCTCGCCGGCGGAGTTCCGCCAGCGAGACGTGCCGGTATAGGCGGCGAAGACGACCGGGCGGACGACGTCGTCGGCCAGCGCCTCCTTGTAGCCGTAGGTGTAGTCGGCGCGGCTGACCAGGCCGACGCCGCCCTCGCCGTCGTCGCCGTCGAAGGTGTCCTCCTCGTAGCGCACGAAGGGGATCCGCTCGTCGGCCTTGGTGCGGAACGGCGTCCCGGTCAGGCACAGCCGGCGGGCGGCGAAGCCGTAGGCCTCCTCGATCGCCTCGCCCCAGGACAGACCGTCGCCGGCGTGGTGCACCTCGTCGAGGACGACCAGCGTCTTGACGGCGGTGGCCCGGGCGGCGTGCAGCATCGGCTTGCCGGCGACCTGCGCGTACGTCGTCACGTAGCCCTGCGTGCCGGCGCGCACCGGGCCGACGGAGTTGGTCAGGTTCGGATCGAGGACGATGCCCATCCGGTCGGCGGCCTCGGCCCACTGCAGCCGCAGGTGGTCGGTCGGGCAGACGACGATCACCCGCGCGACCTCGCGGCGGGACAGCAGCCGCGCGGCGAGCGTCAGGGCGAAGGTGGTCTTGCCGGCGCCGGGGGTCGCGGTGACGAGGAAGTCCTTGGGCGACTGCGCCTCGTACTGGTCCAGCGCGGCCTGCTGCCAGGCCCGGAGCGGTCGGCTGGTGGTCTGCGGGCCGTAGGCCTCCGCTCGCGCTGCACTCCCCATGTCGGGAGCCATTCTGCGGTCCCGGGAGGAGACACGCCCAACCGGTCGTCGCTTGCGTCGCCGTGTCGCCGGGACGTATGGGCCCCGCGCCGCAGGCGCCCCACCTGCGGTTTCCCGCTGCGCGGCGGCGGACTGTGGCGAGTGCCACGCCCGTGCCGGACCGGCCCGTCACGTCCCGGCGGTCCCGCCGTCCCCACCCGTCCCGGCGAACCGGTTCGGGCGCGGCGGGCCGTGGCCGTAGGGTGGGCGCGGCTCCTCGACCAGGCAGCCCCACCGGCGCCGAGCGCCCGCGGCACACCCCGCCGCCCTCGCCGCGCCGCCTCGCCCCCGACCCGCTGCCTGGAGCCCCTCGTGACGTCCCTCGCCGATCCCGTCCGCCTCCCGCTCGCCCGCCGCCTCGACGGGGTGGCGAGCTCGCCCGTCCGCGACCTGCTGGCGCTGCTGGAGCGCCCGGAGGTCATCTCGTTCGCCGGCGGCCTGCCGGCGCCGGAGCTGTTCGACCTCGACGGCCTGCGCGCCGCCTTCGACCGGGTGCTCACCTCGCCGGCCGCGCGCCGCGCCCTGCAGTACGCCCCGACCGAGGGCGACCCGGTGCTGCGGGAGCTGGTGGCGGCCCGCATGACCGCCCGCGGGCTGCCGACGTCGGCCCGCGACCTGCTGGTCACCACCGGTTCGCAGCAGGCGCTGACCCTCGTGACGACGGCGCTGCTCGACCCGGGCGCGGTCGTCGCGGTCGAGGAGCCGACCTACCTGGCCGCGCTGCAGTGCTTCGGCCTGGCGGGCGCGCGCGTCGTGCCGGTGGCGTCGGACGGCGACGGGCTGGTGCCGGAGGCGCTGGAGGAGGTCGTCGTCCGGGAGCGGCCCGCGCTGCTGTACCTGGTGCCGACCTTCGCCAACCCGTCGGGGCGGACGCTGCCGGCCGACCGGCGGGCCGCGGTGGTCGCCCTCGCCGAGCGGTACGGCTTCTGGGTGGTCGAGGACGACCCGTACGGCGAGCTGCGCTACCGGGGCGCACCGGTGCCCGCGGTGGCCGGCCTCCCCGGGGCCGAGGACCGCGTGCTGCACCTGGGCAGCTTCTCCAAGGTCGCCGCGCCGGGCCTGCGGCTGGGCTGGCTGCGGGCGCCGTCGTCGCTGCGCGGGCCGCTGACCGTCGCCAAGCAGGCCGCCGACCTGCACACCTCGACGGTCGACCAGGCCGCCGCGGCCGCCTGGCTGGCGGAGGTGGACCTGGACGCGCACGTGCGCCGGCTGTGCGCGGCCTACCGCGAGCGGCGGGACGCGATGGTGGTCGCGCTGCCCGGCGCCGTCCCCGCCGGCAGCACGTGGAGCGATCCCGACGGCGGCATGTTCACCTGGGTGCGGCTGCCCGGCGACGTCGACACCGCCGCGCTGCTGCGCGCGGCGCTCGCGCACGACGTCGCCTTCGTGCCCGGGGCGCCCTTCTACGCGGGCGACCCGGACCGGGCCACCCTGCGGCTGTCGTTCACGACCAACACCCCCGAGGTGATCGCCGAGGGGATGACGCGGCTGGGCGCGGCGCTGCGCTGAGCGGAGTGCCACGGGCGCGGAAACCGCGCCGCGGCACTCCACACCGTCACTCCACCCAGTCGGGGCCGTTGACCTCGCCCAGGCCGGCGAGGTCGGCGGCGTCGACGATCGTGTACGCGTAGCCCTGCTCGGCGAGGAACCGCTGCCGGTGGGCGGCGTACTCGCTGTCGAGGGTGTCGCGGCTGACCACGGTGTAGAAGTGCGCCTGCCGGCCGTCGGCCTTGGGCCGCAGCACCCGGCCGAGCCGCTGCGCCTCCTCCTGCCGCGAGCCGAACGTGCCCGACACCTGGATCGCCACCGCCGCCTCGGGCAGGTCGATCGAGAAGTTGGCGACCTTGGAGACGACCAGGGTGCGGATCTCGCCGGCGCGGAAGGCGTCGAAGAGCTTCTCCCGCTCGCGGTTGGTGGTGGATCCCTGGATGACCGGGGCGTCGAGGGCGGTGCCGAGCTCCTCGAGCTGGTCGAGGTAGGCGCCGATGACCAGCTTCTGCTCGTCGGGGTGCCGCTCGAGGATCCGGCGGATCACCGGCATCTTCGACGACGCCGTCGCGGCGATGCGGTAGCGCTCGTCGGGCTCGGCCACGGCGTAGGTCATCCGCTCGTCGTCGTCCAGGGAGACGCGGACCTCGACGCACTCGGCCGGGGCGATGTAGCCCTGGGACTCGATGTCCTTCCACGGGGCGTCGTAGCGCTTGGGGCCGATGAGCGAGAAGACGTCGTCCTCCCGGCCGTCCTCGCGCACCAGGGTGGCGGTGAGGCCGAGCCGGCGGCGGGACTGCAGGTCGGCGGTGAGCCGGAAGATCGGGGCGGGCAGCAGGTGCACCTCGTCGTAGACGATCAGGCCCCAGTCCTGCGCGTCGAACAGGTCGAGGTGCCGGTACTCGCCCTTCCGGCGGGTGGTCATCACCTGGTAGGTCGCGATGGTGACCGGGCGGATCTCCTTGCGCTCGCCGGAGTACTCGCCGATCTCGTCCTCGGTGAGGCTGGTGCGGGCGATCAGCTCGCGCTTCCACTGCCGCCCGGCGACGGTGTTGGTCACCAGGATCAGCGTGGTCGCCTTGGCCTCGGCCATGGCCGCCGCGCCGACCAGCGTCTTGCCGGCGCCGCAGGGCAGGACGACGACGCCGGAGCCGCCGGCCCAGAAGCCCTCGACCGCCTCGCGCTGGTAGTCGCGCAGCGACCAGCCGGCCTGCTCCAGCTCGATGGGGTGCGCCTGGCCGTCGACGTAGCCGGCGAGGTCCTCGGCCGGCCAGCCCACCTTGAGCAGCGCCTGCTTGAGCCGCCCGCGCTCGGACGGGTGCACGACGACGGTGTCGTCGTCGATGCGCTGCCCGAGCATGGGCGCCACCCGCTTGGAGCGGACGACCTCCTCGAGCACCGCCCGGTCGGTGGTGGTGAGGACCAGCCCGTGCACCGGGTTGTTCTGCAGCGTCAGCCGGCCGAAGCGGTCCATCGTGTCGGCGACGTCGACCAGCAGCGCGTGCGGCACCGGGTAGCGCGAGTAGCGCACCAGGGCGTCGACGACCTGCTCGGCGTCGTGCCCGGCGGCGCGGGCGTTCCACAGCGCCAGCGGCGTCACGCGGTAGGTGTGCACGTGCTCGGGGGAGCGCTCGAGCTCGGCGAAGGGGGCGATCGCCGCCCGGCACTCCTTGGCCAGCGGGTGGTCGACCTCGAGCAGCAGGGTCTTGTCCGACTGGACGATGAGGGGGCCGTCGGTCACGCGGAAGCCTTCCTGGCTCGGGCGGGGGGTGGTGCGCGGAGCACCGGACTCCCCAAGGTAACGCCGGGCGGTGACACCTCCTTCCCCGTCCACGCCCCGCCAGCGGGCGGCGGCGCGCCGTCCGGGACTGGCGGACCGCCCGGTCCTGGGCCATCCTCGGCGGCTCGGGACCCGACGGGGGATGAGCCATGAGCGAGCTCGATGCGTCCAGCGACGCGGTGGTGCGGTGCCGGCGGCCGGGTTGCGGGCACGGCTTCCCCGAGCACCGGCCCGGCGGGGGTCCCTGCGCGGGCTCGTGCGCGTGCCCCGGGTTCCGGTGGGTGCCCGCGCAGGGACCGGCCGTCGGCTACCACCAGCCGCCGCAGTGGGGCTGGTGGCCGGATCAGGCGGTGGCCGGGCCGTAGGTCAGGTGCGCCACCCCGTTGCTCAGGCCCTCGGCGCCGAGGAGGGCCAGCGGGGTCCTCGGCGCGCCGTCGGGGAAGAGCCGGATGCCCGTGCCGAGCGCGAGCGGGTAGACGTACAGGTGCAGCTCGTCGACCAGGCCGTCGGCCAGCAGGGCCCGCACCAGCGTGGCGCTGCCGCTGACGTACAGGTCGCCGTCCACCTCCTGCTTGAGCGCCCGCAGCCGCTCGGCGTCGTAACCGCCGACGACGGTCGAGTGGCGCCACACGGCCTCGGCGTCGGTCAGGGTCGAGGAGACGACGTACTTGGTGGTGTCGTTGAAGAAGGGCGCGCCGGGGTCGTCCTCCACGGTGCGGGTGGACCAGGCCGGCGCGAACATCTCGAACGTGGTGCGGCCGAGGAGGATGCCCGTGGCGGAGCCGGTCAGGGCGCCGATGGAGGCCGACAGGTCGTCGGGGAAGCCGTAGTCGACCGTCCACATCGGCGTGTCGACCACCCCGTCGACCGTGGTGAACTCGTGGACCTTGATCGCGCCCAATGCCTGCTCCTCAGCTGTCTGCCCGGCGGCGTCGGCCTGCCGGTGCGGTGGTGTCGGTCAGGAGACCACGGCGGCCGCCGCTTCTCATCGGTGACGCCCCGGCACGGTGGCGGCGGCCGTGCGGCCGCTCAGGCGGGCTCGGGGACGCCGCCGGGGTCTCCACCGGGGTCGTCGGGCGTCGCCTCGATCGGCGGGGGCGGCAACGGCTCCGCGGCGTCGGGGAGCAGGTCACCCGGGTCGTCGGGCACCGGCTCGTCCGGATCGATGGTGGGTTCCGGCTCCGGAGGTGGCTCGGTCATGCCCGGAGTCAACCAGGGCACCCCCGGTTCCCGACACGTCGTGCGCCGGGGCGCGGGCCGGCGGGTCCGGGCGCCCGGGGACGCGGCTCAGCGGGCCGCGTCGTCCTCGTCGACCAGGGCCACCGAGGTGATCCGGTGGACGGCGAAGGTGCGCGCCTCGCCGCGGCGCTCGTCGAACCCCTGCAGGAAGCCCCCGGCCAGCGACACCGGGCGGACCACCCGCTGGCTCCCCGAGCCCTGCGCGTCGACGTAGCCCAGCCACACCGGCAGCCCCTCCCGCACGGCGCGGGAGAGCAGCTCCAGCGTCCCGGCGGTGGTCACGCCGGGCACCTGGCGCACCGCCTCCGTGCGCCGGGCCGACAGCGCCGCGTCGCCGGCGCGGATCTCGCGGACGACGGTGGCCACCTCGGCCGGTGCCAGCGGGCGGGCGGCCGCGTGCGCCTCGGAGCCGGTGCGCCGTCCCGCCGCGCGTGGCCGGCCCGGCGGGCGGGTGAGCACGGCACCGCCCGGCGACTCCCCGGCCGGCGCGTACCCCGCCTCCCGCAGCACGGTGAGCACCTCGTCGGCGCCCAGCGGGCTGACCAGCACCCCGGGGGCGAGGCGGCGCAGCTCCGCCCCGGCGGTGCGCCGGTCGTTGAGCACCTGCGACAGCAGCCCGGTGTCGTCGGAGCGGACGTAGCTCTCGATCGAGCCCACGCGCAGCCGGCCGTGCTGCCGTGCCACGTCGTCCACCAGGTAGTCCAGGGCCTGCGGCACCGGCGTGCGCGAGGCGCGGGCGAAGAAGTCGTGCAGGTCGGCCGCCGACCAGCCGGCGTCCAGGGCGCGGCGCACGCTGATCTCCGACACCCGGAACACCGTCGCGCCGCCCGAGGACTCGACGTCGGCGACGACGGAGAGCGTGTCGGCGAGGTCGGCCACCAGCGGACCCGGGGCGACCAGCGACAGGTCCGGCTGGGCGAGCACGTGGTCGACCGGGTCGGGCAGCAGGCCGCGCATCCCGTCGGCCGCGCCGTCCTCCCCGTCGGTGAGCAGCCCGCGCCCGGCGGTCGACAGGACCCCGCCCACCACCACCCCCAGCCGGGCCGCCTCGGCGAGCATGTCGGGCACCGGCGCCAGCCGGTCGGCCCGCCGCGGCGTGCGCCACCGCAGCAGCTCGACCAGCTCCTCGGCGGCCAGCCCCGAGCCGGGCGGGTGCTCCGCCAGCACCGCCAGGGCCGGGCGCCGGATCGCCGGCGCGGTGTGCCGCACGAGGTCGGGGGAGAGGGCGTTCACCGCCTTGCCGGCGACGTCGCGCTGGCCCACCAGCGAGGGCAGCCGGATGCTGGTCAGCCAGCCGGCGGCCAGCGACGCCCACCGGGCCGGCAGGTCCAGCTCGCGCCACAGGTCGTAGGCGCGGGTGGGCAGCCACTCGTCGCGGTGCGGGCCGCCGACGTCGAGCAGCCCCGCCACGTGCGCGAGCTCGAGCAGCCACCCCGCGTCGGCCTCGCCCACCTTGAGCGCGCGGGCCAGCCGCTTCTGGTCGCGGACGCCGACCCCGCCGCTGCGCAGCAGACCGGCGGGCTCGTCCTCCAGCGCGGTCAGCAGCTCGCCGATCCGGCCGATCGTCTCCAGCGCCGCCCCCGCGGCCTGCCGGTCGACCACGGCGACGTCGCGGCTCGTCCCCGCCGGCTCCGGTCGCAGCCGCGGCGGGCCGTACGGGCGGTCGCCGCGCAGGGCCAGGCCGATCTCGCGGGGCAGCTCGACGTTGAGCGCGTCGATGCGGGCCAGCAGCCCCTTCTGCAGCAGCCGCCGCGCCGGGGTGACCTGGCCGTCGCCGGGGGTGTCGGGCAGGTGGCCGACCGGGCGGTCGCCGGCCAGCCGTTCCAGCACGGCCAGCTCCTCGGCCGGCAGCTCGGCCAGCGCCGCCGGCAGGTCCGCGGGCAGCGTCAGCCGGATCTCCGCCGCCGGCCGGCCCAGCCCCGCGGGGTGGCGGACCGCGCGGCGCACCGGCTCGGGGGCGCGCAGCACGTCGTCGCCCCAGAGCAGGGCCCGGTCGGTGAGCGCCCGCACCGCCCCCCGCAGCACCTCGTCGGGCACCTCGGGCAGCCGGGCCGGCAGCTCGTCGGCGGCCACCCCGTCGGTCGGCGCCAGCAGGACGACGTCGAGCACCTGCAGCGTCGCGGCGTCCAGCTCGTCCAGCGCGCGGTCCACGGAGACCGGGACGGCGAGCCGGCTGGCCAGCGCCACGACGTCGCTGGGCGCCGGGCGGGCCACGTCGGGGCGCGCGACCAGCAGCGCCGCGAGCTGCTCGTCGCTGCGGGTGCGCAGCCAGGCGGCGAGCGTGGCGGGGCCTTCGGCGGACATCCGCTCCACGCTACGTCGCCCGCGCGGTGCGGGTCCGGCCGCACCGTTACACGGACGTTGCAGCGGACTACCGGTCCCTCCTGCACCTGTGGTGGGGTGCGCGGGAAGATGTGCCCGAGCGCGCACCGCACCCGGGGCGCCGGACACACGGAGACGACATGGCGAAGCGCAAGGCGAAGAACCCGGACCTGGTGGAGCCCACCTGGGAGCACACCGCCGACGGTGGCCCGCCGGTCAGCGAGTTCACGGCCGAGTCCGCGGGTCCGCTGTCGCCGTTCGGCGAGGACCACAGCTTCCCGCTGCCGCCGGGCGCCCTCCGCTACGCGCACCCGACCGACAAGCCCAACCGCGCCGGACTCATGGCAGGGGAGTGACCCAGTGACCGCACCCGCGTTGCCGTCCTACTCGAGCGGGACCTCCACGGTGCCCCTGCTCGGGGACACCATCGGGGCAAACCTCGACCGGACGGCAGCGCGGGTGGGCGACCACGAGGCGCTCGTCGAGTGCGCCACCGGTCGCCGGTTCAGCTATCCCGAGCTCGTCGCCGAGGTCGACGCCTGCGCCCTCGGCCTGGACGCGCTCGGCGTGCGCAAGGGTGACCGGGTCGGCATCTGGGCGCCCAACTGCGCCGAGTGGGTGTTCGTGCAGTACGGCACCGCCAAGCTCGGCGCGATCCTGGTCAACATCAACCCGGCCTACCGCACCCACGAGCTGGCCTACGTGCTCGCGCAGGCCGGCATCTCGGTGCTGGTGAGCGCGCCGTCGTTCAAGACCAGCGACTACCGGGCGATGGTCGCCGAGGTCCGCGGCGAGGCCCCCGACCTGCGCGAGGTCGTCTTCCTCGGCGACCCCGGCTGGGAGCAGCTGATGGCGACCGGCCGCGCGGGCGACCGCGGCCTGCTGGCGCAGCGCGAGACCGAGCTGTCGGCCGACGACCCGATCAACATCCAGTACACCTCGGGCACCACCGGCTTCCCCAAGGGCGCCACGCTCACCCACCACAACCTGCTCAACAACGGCTTCTTCGTGGGCGAGGGCTGCGGCTACACCGAGGCCGACCGCGTCTGCATCCCGGTGCCCTACTACCACTGCTTCGGCATGGGCATGGGCAACCTGGGGGCCACCAGCCACGGCGCGACGATGGTGATCCCCGCGCCCGGCTTCGACCCCGCGGCCACGCTGCAGGCGGTGCAGGACGAGCGGTGCACCTCGCTCTACGGCGTCCCCACCATGTTCATCGCCGAGCTCGGCCTGCCGAACTTCGCCGACTACGACCTCTCCAGCCTGCGGACCGGGATCATGGCCGGCTCGCCGTGCCCGGTCGAGGTGATGAAGCGGGTGGTGGACGAGATGGGCATGGCCGAGGTGACCATCTGCTACGGCATGACCGAGACCTCCCCGGTCTCGACGCAGACCGGCGCCGACGACGACCTCGACCGGCGCACCTCCACCGTGGGGCGGGTGCACCCGCACCTCGAGGTCAAGATCGTCGACCCGGAGACCGGGCTGACCGTGCCCCGCGGGACGCCCGGGGAGTTCTGCACCCGCGGCTACTCGGTGATGCTCGGCTACTGGGACGAGCCCGACAAGACCGCCGAGGTCGTCGACCGCGCCCGCTGGATGCACACCGGCGACCTGGCCACCATGGACGCCGAGGGCTACCTGAACATCGTCGGCCGGATCAAGGACATGGTCATCCGCGGCGGCGAGAACGTGTACCCGCGGGAGATCGAGGAGTTCCTCTACACCCACCCCGACGTCGTCGACGCCCAGGTCATCGGCGTCCCCGACGAGCGGTTCGGCGAGGAGCTCATGGCCTGGGTGCGGCTGCGGCCGGGCGCCGAGCCGCTCACCGCCGAGTCGCTGCGCGAGTTCTGCCGCGGCAAGCTGGCCCACTACAAGATCCCGCGCTACGTCAAGATCGTCGACGAGTTCCCGATGACGGTCACCGGCAAGATCCGCAAGGTCGAGATGCGCGAGGTGTCGGTGGAGGAGCTCGGCCTGCAGTCGGCGGCCGCGGTCCGCAACGCCTAGGACGACGACCGGGCCGGCCGCTGCGCCGGGGCCAGCCGGAGGACCAGCTTCGAGACCAGGTTGGCCAGGACGACGTAGATCAGCGCGGCCAGCGCGTCGTCGACCGCCTCGCCGACCTCCGGGTCGGTCGTGGTGAACAGGTCCTCGGTGAACCAGGCGAAGTGGTCCCGCCAGCCGGTCGTGAACTGCACGAGGGGGTTGGCCGGGTTCGCCCCGAACAGCACGAAGGCGGCGTGCACCAGGATCACCGCCCCGATCACGCCACCGACCAGGCGGACCGCCGCGGCTGCCAGGCTGAACCATCGGGCCATGGCGTCATGATCCACCGCGCGGCGCGGCGGCGCGAGCGGTACCTGTTACCCGGCGTCGACGTCCACGAGCAGGGCACGGTGGTCGGAGAGGGGCAGCCGCAGGGCGGTCGCGGGGCCGGTCGCCCGCAGCGGGCCGCGCACCAGCACGTGGTCCAGCTGCCGGCGCGCGCCGTCGGCCGGGAAGGTGTCCGCGGTCGCGATCGGGCGCAGCCCGCTGACCGCCGCGGCCTGCCGCTGCTCCATGTTCAGGTCGCCGATCACGACCAGCGGCTCCCGCGTGCCCGCCAGCGACCGCACCAGCCGGCGCAGCTGCAGCGCGTTCCAGACCGGCATGAAGGACAGGTGGGTGTTGGTGACCGTCATCTGCCCGTGCGGCCCCTCCAGCACGGCGGCGACGGCGACCCGCGGCTCGTCGTCCACCCACATCGGGCGGCGCCGGCCCTTGAACCACATGGGGACGCGGGCCCGCAGCGCCGGCAGGCGCACCACCCGCCAGGAGACGACGGGGAAGCGGGACAGCAGGGCGATGCCGTAGCTGGCCGAACCGGGCTGCTCGTCCCCGGTCGCCGCCATCCAGGTGCCTCCGGGGGTGCCCGAGAGGGCCGCGACGAACTGCGAGTCGACCGCGCCCATCGCCTCGGCGGCGACCGCCGTGAGGTCGGCGTTCAGCGAGCGCGGCTGGTCGCGGTCGACCTCCTGGAGGCCGAGGACGTCGGCGTCGATGGTCTTGACCGCGTCGGCGAGCCGGTCGCAGTCGACCTGGCCGTCGGCGAGCGAGCGCCCGTGCAGGATGTTGAAGGTGGCGATGCGCACCTCTGCGCAGTTCCCCGGATCCGGCGATCGGAACACGGTGCGTGCGGCCGGTCATCGCGGGTAGCAGGTCTGCCGTGGAGCCATCGGAGCGGGACGAGATCCGCGACCTTCTCAAGCGAACGGCCGTCGCGCTCAAGCAGGAGGGGGTCCCCTTCGCGCTGTGCGGCGGCTACGCCGCCTGGGTGCGCGGCGCGCCGGAGCCCGACCACGACGCCGACTTCCTCGTGCCCGAGGCCGAGGCCGAGCGCGCGGCCAAGGTGCTGGCCGACGCCGGGCTCGACGTCGTCCCCCCGGCCGAGGACTGGCTGACCAAGGTCGTCGGCGAGCACGCCTTCGTCGACGTGCTGTGGCGGACCTGCGGCCACCCGGTGGAGGCCGACCTGATCGAACGGGCCGAGGTGCTGCCCGTGCTGTCGGTGCAGATGCCGGTGCTCGCGGCGACCGACATCGTGATCACCAAGGTGATGGCCCTGGACGAGCACTACTGCGACTTCGGCCGCATCATCCCGGTCGCCCGGGCGATGCGGGAGCAGGTGGACTGGGAGCGGGTGCGCCGGGAGGTGGCCGACAACGACTTCGCCGCCGTCTTCCTGATCCTGCTGGAGCGGCTCGGCGTCATCGAGCCCGCGGACGGCGCCGGCGCCTCGCCCGGCGGTCCGGGGGAGGGGTAGCTTCCCCGGTGACCGGCTCCCCGGGAGCCGGGCGGATCGGGCGGGGCGGGTGACCCGCAAGGGGTGGCGACGGTGTCGATCGACGACGAGGCCGGCTGGGCCCGCGACCTGGCAGCCGAGCGGCGCGACGAGGCCGCGCGCCGGCGCGATGCCGCCGCCGAAGGACGCGCCCAGCGGGCCGTGGAGCGGGCCGCCGCCGCGGAGTCACGCGCTCAGGACCAGGCCGACCGGACCGCCGCCGCGCTGCACCACCGCGCGCACCCCGCCGCCCCGGGGTCGCCGGACGCGGAGGCCGAGCAGGCGCTCATCGACCGGGAGGTGCTCGCCACGCTGCAGGAGGAGACGGAGCAGGCGCTCCGGTCGAACGCCGCCGACCGCGCCGCCGAGACCGCCGACCGCGCGGCCGCGGAGCGCGATCGTCAGGCCGCCGCCGAGGACCGCGCCGCCGCCCGCCGCGACCGCCTCCAGGCCGCCGCCCAGCGCGAGCAGGCCGCCGTGGACCAGGCCCGGTGGTCGTAGCCGCGCGCGCGGCTCGACCGGTGCGACGACGCGCGGCGGCGGCCGGGTCCCGGCCCGGGAGCTCCGCCCGGCGACGGGCGCGGCGGGAGTCGCGTCCGGCGCGTCACCACGGCGACTAACCTGTGAGCAGCGGCCCACGGGCCGCGCCGTCCGCCGGCCCCAGAGGCCGGACCGCCCGCGAGTCGACCGAGGGAATCCACCGTGCCCACCGGAAGAGTCAAGTGGTTCAACTCCGAGAAGGGGTTCGGCTTCCTCTCCCGTGAGGACGGGCCGGACGTCTTCGTGCACAAGGACGCCCTCCCCACCGGCACCACCGAGCTCAAGCCCGGCCAGCGGGTGGAGTTCGGCATCGTCGCCGGACGGCGGGGCGACCAGGCGCTGCAGGTGCGCGTGCTCGACCCGCTGCCCTCGGTGGTGGCGGCGACCCGGAAGAAGCCCGACGAGCTGGTCCCGATCATCGAGGACCTGATCAAGCTGCTCGACAGCGTCTCGAACAGCCTGCGCCGCGGGCGGCACCCCGACCGCAACGAGTCGCGCAAGGTCGCGGCGGTGCTGCGGGCGGTCGCCGGCGACCTGGAGGCCTGAGGCAGCCCGCGGTCGGCGGGACCGCACGCGGCGGCACGGCCCGGCTCAGCCGGCCGGCGGCGTGGTCGCGCTGCCGGCCGCCGTGCCGCCGGCCCGGAGGAAGCCGACCGGCCAGGCCCCCGAGAAGGCGCCGCACGGCCCGCCCTTGTCCTCGACCACGACCAGGTAGAACGCCGCCGGGACGACGTCGGAGCTGGTGATCTCGTCGAACACGGCCTCGCCCTCGCCGACGGGGACCTCGCCCAGCTTCTCCTCGAGCTGGTCGTCGAAGACCTGGACCGCCCAGCCCTGCTCGGCGACGTCGTCGGGCACGGTGAGGGCGATCCGTGCGTCGGGCGCGACCTCGATGATCGGCGGCACCACGTCGGAGTAGCGCTGGCCCGTGCCGTCCAGGCAGTACTGGGTCGGCCGCAGGTCCACCTCCTGACCGCCGACGGCCACGGTCACGCTCGGCGGGGCCGCGGGCTCGCCGCCCCCGCAGGCGGCGAGGACCGGGAGGAGCAGGGTGCCGGCGGCGGCGACGCGCCTCAGCCCCACTGCTCGTCCAGGGGGGTGGTGGGCGCGTCGGGGTAGACCGGCGCCCGGCCGCGTCGCAGGCTCCACAGCAGCAACCCGACCGCGACGACGAGCAGGGCCGCCGCGACGGTGAAGCCGAGCCACCCGATCGGCGGCAGGGCGATGCCGATGGCGCCACCGACCACCCACGACAGCTGCAGCCAGGTCTCGGAGCGGGCGAACGCCGACGCGCGCAGGGTCTCGGGCACCTCGCGCTGGATGATCGCGTCGAGCGCCACCTTGCCGAGCGCGTTGGTCACCGCGGCGACGCCGGCGACCAGCGCCGCCATCGGGAGGTTGAAGAAGACGGCGGCGACGACGGTGACCGCGGCGGCGATCCCGGCCGCGACGAGCACCAGCCGGTCGGGGTCGACCGCGTGCAGCCGGGATCCGATGGCCGTGCCCAGCACGCTGCCGGCGCCCGCCGCGGCGGCGATGCCGCCCAGGGCGAGGGTCGCCGGCCAGCCGCCGTCGACCGTGCCCTGCACCAGGAACGCCGAGAAGATGGTGAGGAAGCCGCCGAGGAAGCGCAGCGCGGCGTTGGCCCGCAACCCCAGCACCACGTGCGGGCTGACCGGCCGCTTGCGCCGGCCGGGCTCGACCGGGCCGGTGGTGAGGACGTCGGCCTGCTGCTCGCCGCTGGGCACGTCGACGTGCTTGGGCAGCCGCAGGGCGAGCACGCCGGCCACCGCGAACACGACCGCGGTGGCCCACAGCTCGACCTCGAACCCGAACAGGTGGGCGATCCCGGCCGCGAGGCCGCCGACGGCGCCCGCGGTGACCAGCCCGAACACCGACTGCCGGGCGTTGGCCGAGGTCAGCGACATCTGCCCCGGCAGGACGCGGGGGACGACGGCCGCGCGCAGCACGTTGTGCGCCTTCGACAGCACGAGGACGCCGAGCGCGGCCGGGTAGAGCCAGAAGTCGTCGAAGTGCCGGGCCATGACCAGCGCGAGCAGCGCCCGGCCCAGGGCGGCCGCCGCGATCGCCCACCGCCGGCCGGTCTGCAGCCGGTCGAGCACCGGGCCGATGACCGGCGCCAGCACGGCGAACGGCGCCATCGTCACGAGCAGGTAGAGCGCCACGTTGCCCCGCTGGGCGTCGGTGGTCGCCGCGAAGAAGAGGGTGCCGGCCAGCGAGACGGCGATCATCGCGTCGCCGGCCATGTGCACCGCGTTGACCCACAGCAGCTGGGTCAGCCCGCTCTCGCCGGCGCCGTCGGCCCGGCTGGCGGCCTGGACCCGGCGCACGGCCGCGCCGGTCATCTCCCGCGTGCGCGCGGCGGCCACCCGCGTGACGGTCGCCCGGGGCGGCGGCGGGAGGACGGCGTCGGGCACGGTGGGCGCCACGGGCGGCGGCGGGGCGGCTCCCGCGCCGGCCCACCCGGGCGGGAGCTGGGCCGCGGCGGGGCCGGGGGGCGGGCCGCCGGGGGAGCCGGTGGCGGGGGAGGCGTACGGGTCGGGGGAGCCGGGCGGGACGTGACCGTTCCCGGCCCAGCCGTCCACCGGAGGGCCCTGCTGGGTGGCCCACTGCGGCAGCGGCAGCGGGGTGGTGTCCATGCGCTCGACCGGCTCGCCCTCGGCGCGTCGGCGCAGGCCCGCGCGCCGGCGCGGACCGGAGGGGTGGGTCGAGGGCACGTTCCCATCGTGCCCCACGAAGCCGGGCGTCGGCGGCGATCCCCGCCCGTGGCCGCCGGGGGCGTCGGCGACCGGCCCCGGCGCGCGTCAGCGACAATGGCTGCGTGCCCGAGTCCTTCCCGCCCGACGCCGCCGCCGAGGACGTGCTCCTCGCCGCGGTCGAGACCGCCCGCGCCGCGGCCGCCGAGACCGCCGGCGACCCCGAGCTCGTGGGGGAGCACCTCGGCGCCGTCCACGAGACGCCGGAGGCCGCGGACCGGGGCCCGGCGGAGCTCGGTGAGGTCGTCACCCACTCCTTCGCCAGCCGGCAGCCCGGCTACGCCGGCTGGCACTGGGCGGTCACCCTCGCCCGGGTGCCCGGCTCCGCCGAGGTGACGATCGACGAGGTCGTGCTGCTGCCCGGTGACTCGGCCCTGCTCGCCCCGGCGTGGGTGCCGTGGCACGAGCGGCTGCGGCCCGGCGACCTGTCCGTCGGCGACGTGCTCCCCTCCACCGAGGACGACCCCCGGCTCGTGCCCGCGTACGCCGTCGACGACGACGCCGCGGCCGATCCCGAGGCGCACGCCGTCGCCGGCGAGCTCGGCCTGGGCCGGGAGCGGGTCATGTCCGCCGAGGGGCGCAGCGAGGCGGCCGCGCGCTGGGCCGCCGGCGACTTCGGCCCCCGCGCGGCGATGGCCCGGCACGCCCCCGGCCCCTGCGGCACCTGCGGCTTCTGGCTGCCGCTCGCCGGCTCGCTGCGCGGCCGGCTGGGCGCCTGCGGCAACGCCTACTCACCGGCCGACGGCCGCGTCGTCACCGTCGACTACGGCTGCGGCGCCCACAGCCAGGCCACCCTGGTCCCCGCGGACGCGACCGAGGTGGTCACCTCGGCCCGCTACGACACCGCCGACTTCGACGTCATCTGAGCCCGGCGCGGCTCAGTCCTTCCTGCCCCACTGGCCCTGCCAGCGCATGATGCCGAGGCCGATGCCGGCCAGGCCGATGCCGGCGAGGCAGGTCCAGGTCCACATCCGGTCGACCCGGTCGCCGAGCAGGAGCAGCACGACGAGGGCCACCGCCCACAGCGCCGTCCCGGTGAGCACCACCCGGACCGTGTCGACCTGCAACGGGGGCGGGGCCTGCTTCTCGGGACCGGGCACGGGCGCACCCTAAGCCTGTCGTTCCCGCGCGCGCAGGAACGGGTACGGCGTGTGGCAGGCTGTCGCCGCTCGTCCCCCGCCTCCCAGGAGTAGGTCCATGGCCGACAAGTCCCACCCGACCCGGGGCGCCGGCGCCCCGACCGCCGACGACGGCACGCCCGCCGACGTCGTCGCCGGGACGTCGAAGGCGCCGAGGCGCAGCGAGGGGCCCCGGGCGAGGCCGAAGAACGGCCTGGACCGCTACTTCGGGATCAGCGCCCGGCGCTCCACCGTGGGCCGGGAGCTGCGCGGCGGGCTGACCACGTTCTTCACGATGGCCTACATCGTGGTGCTCAACCCGATCATCCTGTCGGGCGCCGACGTCAACGGGAACACGCTGCCCTTCGGGGCGGTCGCCGCGGTCACCGCGCTGGTGGCCGGCGTGATGACGATCCTCATGGGCGTCGTCGGCCGCTACCCGTTCGCGCTGGCCACCGGCCTCGGCATCAACGCCGTCGTCGCCGTCTACGCCGCCACGCAGCTGACCTGGCCCGAGATCATGGGCCTGGTCGTGCTCGAGGGCCTGCTCATCACCGTGCTGGTCCTCACCGGCTTCCGGAAGGCCGTCTTCGAGGCCATCCCCGCCCAGCTCAAGACCGCGATCGCCGTCGGCATCGGCTTCTTCCTCACCATCATCGGCCTGGCCGACGCCGGGGTCATCCGGCCGGGCAACCCGCTGATCAGCTTCGGCATCAACGGCCAGCTGGCCGGCTGGCCGCTGCTGGTCTTCGTCGTCGGGCTGCTGCTCACCGCCGTCCTCGTCGTCCGGCGGGTCAAGGGCGCGCTGCTCATCGGCATCGTCGCGGCGACGGTCCTGGCCATCGTCATCGAGGCCGTCGCCGACATCGGCCCGCGCATCGGCGCCGACGGCGCCGTCGACGACCGCGGCTGGGCGCTGCAGGTGCCCGCCCTGCCCGACCAGGTCGTGGGCGCCCCCGACCTGTCGCTGGTGGGAGCGTTCTCGCTGTTCGGCGGCTTCGAGCGGATCGGGATCATCGCCGCGCTGCTCATCGTCTTCTCGATCATGATCGCCGACTTCTTCGACACGGTCGGCACGGTCACCGCCGTCGGCGCCGAGGGCGACCTGCTCGACGACGACCGCAACCTGCCGAAGTCGCAGCCGGTCCTGCTGGTCGACTCGGTCGCCGCCGCGGCCGGCGGCGCGGCGAGCGTGTCGTCGAACACGACCTACATCGAGAGCGCCTCCGGTGTCGCGGACGGCGCCCGCACCGGGCTGGCCAGCGTGGCCACCGGGGTGCTGTTCCTCGTCGCGATGTTCTTCAGCCCGCTGGTCCAGGTCGTGCCGTCGGAGGCGGCCGCGCCGGCGCTGGTGATCGTCGGGGCGCTGATGATCAGCCAGCTGCGCCACCTGGTCTGGAACGACCTGTCCCTGGTGATCCCCGCGTTCCTCACGATCGCCCTGATGCCGTTCACCTACTCGATCACCAACGGCATCGGCGCCGGCGTCATCAGCTTCGTGCTGCTGCGGGTCGCGGTCGGCCGGCGGCGCGACGTGCACCCGCTGATGTGGGTGATCGCGGTGCTGTTCCTCGTGTACTTCGCGCTCGAGCCGCTCCAGCAGCTCGCGGGCCTTTCCTGAGTTAAGCTAAGGATCGTGAGCCGGACGACGCTGGACACCGCAGCGCTCGCCCACGACCTGCGGCTGGCCGTCATGCGGCTGTCCCGGCGGCTGCGCAACCAGCGCGTCGACACCTCGGTCACGCTGACCCACCTGGCCGCGCTCTCCACGCTGAAGAGGCACGGGCCGATGAGCCCGGGCGAGCTCGCCGCGCACGAGCGGGTGCAGCCGCCGTCGATGACCCGTGTCGTCGTGGCGCTGGAGGGTATGGGGCTGGTCACCCGGACGCCGCACCCCACCGACGGCCGGCAGGTCGTCATCGGGCTCACCCCGGCGGCGGACGAGCTGCTGGGGAGCGAGGCGCGGGCGCGCGAGGCGTGGCTGTCCGGGCAGCTGCAGCAGCTCAGCGCCGAGGAGCGGGCGGTGCTGCGGGAGGCCGCGGTGATCATGGACAAGCTGGCCAGTGGGTGAGGTGGACGAGCGCTGATCGACCGCCGGAGCGGGGGAACGGGATGTTCCGATCGCTCCGGGTGCGCAACTACCGGCTGTTCGCGTCGGCGAACCTGGTCAGCAACACCGGCACCTGGATGCAGCGCATCGGGCAGGACTGGCTGGTGCTGCAGCTGTCCGGCGACAGCGGCATCGCGCTCGGCCTGATCACCGCGCTGCAGTTCGGCCCCTCCCTGCTGCTGAGCATGTACGGCGGGGTGCTCGGCGACCGCTACGACAAGCGCCGGGTGCTGCTGGTGACCCAGGCGCTCATGGGCGTGCTCGCGCTCGCGCTCGGGATCCTGGTCGCCACCGACGGCATCGCGCTGTGGCACGTGTTCGTGCTGGCCCTGCTGCTCGGGGCGGTGTCGGCGATCGACGCGCCGGTCCGGCAGGCGTTCGTCTCGGAGATGGTGGGCCCCGAGCTGCTGCCCAACGCGGTCAGCCTCAACTCGACCATCTTCAACGGCGCCCGGCTGGTCGGCCCCGCGGTCGCCGGCGTGCTGATCGGCGCCTCGGGCGGCGACACCGCCCCGGCCTTCTTCGTCAACGCGGCCAGCTTCGCGTTCACCCTCGCCGCGCTGGTCGTCATGCGCGGCGGTGAGCTGCGCCGCAGCACGCCGACCGGGCGGGCGGAGGGGCAGCTGCGGGAGGGCCTGCGCTACACCGCGGCGCACCGCGACCTCGTGCTGGCGATGGCCCTGGTGTTCGTCGTCGGCACCTTCGGCTTCAACTACCAGGTCACCATCGCCCTCATGGCCCGCGAGCAGTTCGGGCTCGGCGCCCAGGACTTCGGCCTGCTCTCCACGGCCTTCGCCGTCGGGTCGCTGTCCGGCGCCCTGCTCTCCACCCGGCGCAGCAGCCGGCCGCGGCAGCGCTTCCTGGTGATCTCCTCGATCGTCTTCGGCCTGCTCACCATCGTCTCGGGCCTGATGCCCACCTACGCCGCCTTCGCCGCGCTCCTCGTGCCCACCGGCGCTGCCGCGCTGGTCTTCAGCGTGGCGGCGAACAGCTACGTCCAGCTCGGCGCCGCCCCCGAGATGCGCGGCCGCGTCATGGCCCTCTACTTCATGTGCTTCATGGGCGGCACCCCGGTCGGGGCCCCGCTGATCGGCTGGATCTCCGAGCACCTCGGCGCCCCCTGGGGCCTGGTCGTCGGCGGCGTCGTCGTGGCCGTCGCGGGCGCCGGCGCCGGGCTCCACCTGGCCCGCGGGCGCAAGGTCCGCCTGGAGGCGCACGTCGCCCCACCGCGCCTGGCGCTGCACGTGAGCCCGCCGCGCGGCGCGCCCGCCGTGGCGTCCCCGCCGCTGCGGGCCGCCGAGGAGGCCGCGGCCCGCTCGGCCGGCAACGCCTGAGCCACTGATTCGCCCTCCTCGCCCGCGGCCCGGTGGGGGTACGGTGGCCAGCAAGTGTCGGGCCGTACCGGGGAGCGACCGTGTCCGCCGTCCTCCTGCCCATCGGGGTCGTGGCACTCCTCGTGCTGTTCTGGCTCGAGCTGCCGCTGCTGGACCGCTACGTCTTCCGGGGCCGCCGGAAGGTCTTCCGGGGCCGCCGGGAGGTCTTCCGGGGCCGCCGGGAGCGCGACGCGCGTGAGCGCCGGCCGCGGCGCTACCGGGTGCGCGGCAACCGGGTGCAGCGCCCGCCGGAGACGAGCCGCCGTCCGCTCCAGGTCATCGCGGCCGACCTGCGCCGGCTGTCGCGGCAGCTCGCCCTCGTGCCCGCCGGTGCCCCGCTGGTGCGGTGGCGCGCGCTGTGGTCCGCCTACGACGCGGTGCTCACGGAGGCGGCCGAGGCGCTCGAGGTGCCGCACGCGCTGCCGGACACCCCGGTGGGCATGGCCCGCGACATCGAGCGGCTGCGCGTGCTCGCCGCGCTGGAGGGCGCCGGTCTGGTGGTGCGCGGCTGACCTCCGCCGATCCCCGGCTGTTCTTCGCCGTCGACCCCTCCCCGGAGGCGCGCGCCCACCTCGCCGCCGCCGTCGCGCCGCTGCGGGGGGCGCCCGGTGAGCCGCGCTGGACGGCGCCGGAGCGCTGGCACCTCACGCTGCTGTTCCTCGGCGACGTGCCGGCCGGGAAGGTGCCGGCGCTGGTCGAGGCGGCGGGGCCCGCGGTGGCCGCGGCCGCCCCGATGACCCTGCGGGTGGCGGGCGTGGGCCGGTTCGGCTCGCGCCGTCGTCCGCAGGTGGCGTGGGCGGGGCTGGCCGGCGACGTCCGGGGGCTGACCGCGCTGGCCGGGCGGCTGGCCGGGGTCGCGCGGTCGCTGCGGCTGGCGGTCGAGGAGCGGCCTTACGAGCCGCACCTCACCCTCGGGCGCTGGCGACCGGGCCGGCCCGCCGACGGCTCGGTGGTCGACCGCCTGGCGGGGTACGCGGGGCCGGACTGGCCGGTGACCGAGGTGCTGCTGCTGCGCAGCCACCTCGGCCCGGCCCCGCGCTACGAGACCGTCGCCACCTGGCCCGTGGCGCGGTGAGGGAACGGCCCCGGGACGGGGTCCCTCACCAGGCGTACTCCATCGGGGCGGGCTTGTAGCCGGGGAAGATCTCGTCGAGCCGGGCGAGGGTGTCGTCGTCCAGGACGACGTCGAGCGCGTGCAGCGAGCCCTCCAGGTGGCCCCTCGTGCGCGGGCCGACGATCGGCGCGGTGACCGCCGGCTGGTGCAGCAGCCAGGCCAGGCCCACGTCGGCCGGGCTCTCGCCGAGGTCGCGGCAGAGCGCCTCGTACTGCTCCAGCGCGGCACGGTTGTCCTCGAGGTCCTGCTTCGCCCGGCCCTCGTGGCGGCGCTGCCCCTCGGCCTTCTCCAGCGCGCCGGCGAGCAGGCCGCCGTGCAGCGGGCTCCACGGGATGATGCCCACGCCGTAGTGCTGGGCGGCCGGGATGACCTCGAGCTCGATCTGCCGGGTGAGCAGGTTGTAGATGGACTGCTCGCTGACCAGGCCCTGGAAGTGCCGGCGGGCGGCGGCCTCGTTGGCCGCGGCGATCTGCCAGCCGGCGTGGTTGGAGGAGCCGACGTAGAGCACCTTGCCCTGGGCGACGAGCGTCTCGCAGGCCTGCCAGATCTCCTCCCACGGCGTCCTGAGGTCGACGTGGTGGAACTGGTAGAGGTCGATCCAGTCGGTGCGCAGCCGGCGCAGCGAGGCCTCGCAGGCGCGCACGATGTTCCGGGCCGACAGGAAGGTGTCGTTCGGCCAGTCGCTCATCGAGCCGTACACCTTGGTGGCCAGCACGGTCTTCTCCCGGCGCTCGCCGCCCTGGTCGAACCAGGTGCCGAGCACCTCCTCGGTGCGGCCCTTGCCCTCGGAGAACCCGTAGACGTTGGCCGTGTCGAAGAAGTTGATCCCCTCCTGCAGGGCCAGGTCCATGATCTCGTGGGAGTCCTCCTCGGAGGTCTGCCAGCCGAAGTTCATGGTCCCCAGGCACAGCCGGGAGACCGAGAGGCCGCTGCGGCCCAGGTGCGTGTACTGCATGGGAACCACCCTGGCACCCTGGTCGGCGTGCCGCAGACCGACCGTCCAGGGTCAGAGTTCGCCGCCGCGACCGCGGTGACCCGTGCCGAGGCCGGCGGCCTCGTGGCCGCGCTGCACCCCGGTTGGGACGTCGGCGGCGGCATCCTCAACGGCGGCTACCTGCTGGCCACGGCGGCGCGGGCGGCGGTGCTCGACAGCCCGCACCCGCACCCGGTGGCGCTGGCGGCGAGCTACCTGCGGGCCACCGGTCCGGGCCCGGCCGCCCTCACCGTCACGCCGGCCACCGCGGGGCGCACGCTGGCGCACTCGTCCGTCGTCCTGGCCACCGCCGAGGGGCCGACCCTCGCCGTCCAGGCGACGACGGCCACCCTCGCGGACGCCGCGCCCGACGTCGCGGTGCCGCCGCCCGAGGTGCCGCCGGCGGAGGAGTGCCTGCCGCCCGACGCCTTCGTCTCGATCGGCGGCCGCCCGACCCTGGAGGTGGGCCTGCGGCAGCGGGTGCTGACCCGTCTCGACCCGGCGACCGCGGGCTGGGCGCGGGGCCGGCCCTCGGACGAGCCGGTCGTGCGGGCCTGGGTGCGGCTGGCCGACGGCACCGAGCCCGACCCGTTCGCGCTCGTCCTGTTCGCCGACGTCCTCCCGCCGACGACCTGGGCCATCGGGCGGTTCGGGTGGGCTCCGACGGTGCAGCTGCAGGTGCTGGTGCGGGCGCTGCCCGCGCCGGGCTGGTGCCTGGTCGAGGCGCGCGCGTCGGAGATCGCCGGCGGCTGGCTCGACGAGGACTACCGGGTCTGGGACTCCACCGGCCGCCTGGTCGCGCAGAGCCGCCAGCTCGCCCGCGAGCCGCGCCCGCGCTGAGCGCCGCCAGGATCAGCCCACCTGATCCGGAGAGGTCCTCCCGCGCGGTGCGACGTGGGGGAGGACCTCCCGCGATCAGCTCAGCTGATCGTGGCCCGACCGGTCAGGCGTCCTCGCGCAGGACGCTCGCCGGGTCGGCCCGGTCGGCGGCCCGCTGGGCGTACAGCGCGGCCAGGACGGCGACGACGACGGCGGTCAGCCCGGTGAGCCCGACCGCCACCCACGGGACGTCGAGCAGCGGCGTCGGCGGCCGGAGCAGGTCGACGTCGAGCCGCCGGTAGACGACCGCGACCGCCGCCGCCGCGAGCGCGGCGCCCAGCACCAGCCCGACCAGCGCCACCCCGGCGAGCTCCACCACCAGCGAGCGCAGGTGCGCCCCCTTCGACAGCCCGAGCCGCCGCGCCATCACGTACCCCGAGACCCGGGTGCGGCTGCGCGCCTCCAGGTAGAGCAGCAGGCCGCCGACCGCGATGACGCCGACGAAGACCGCCAGCGCCGAGAGGTAGCCGAACGTCCAGGTGATGCCGAGGAAGTTGGCGGTGGTGAAGACGTCGTCGGGCTCCACGACCCGGATCCCGGTCGCGCCCGCCGCCGTCGCCGCCTCCACCGCCCCGGCCCGTGGCGCGTCGGTCCACAGCTCCGAGACGCGGTCGGCGCCGGCCTGGCGGGGGATCTCGGGCAGCCGGTCGTACGCGACGAGCACCAGCGGGGCGTCGGCGCGGCGGCCGGGCAGGACGTCGGCGGTCTCGACCACCTCGGCGGGCACCTCGGTGGAGCCGACCCGCAGGCCGGCGTCCCCCTCGGGCAGGCCGAGGGCGACCACCGGCAGCCGGCCGTCGACGTCCGGGCCGCGCAGCGCGGCGACCAGGTCGTCGAGCGAGGCGTCGGCGAAGCTGTCCTGCCAGTAGGCGGCGCCCGCGAACGTGGCCGGGTCCACCGCGAGGACCTGCACGTCCACGCGGTCGCCCCCGGCGCCCGCCGCGCTGCCGTTGTAGCGGTCCACCACCGTGCCGACGTCGGCGGTCGTGGCGTCGCGCTCGATCCGGGCGATGCTGACGACCGCCCGCCCCGCGCCCACCTGCACGCCCACCTTCGCGTCGAGGGTGGCCTGCGAGCTCGAGGTCAGCGTGGCGGTGTAGCCGAGGACGGCGACCGGCAGGGTCACCGCGACCAGCAGGGTCGCCGTCGCCAGACGGGCGGCGGCCAGCCGGTTCACCGCCAGGTGGACGGCCGGGGAGCGGCGGGCCGCGGCGCGGCGCAGCGCCGGCAGCAGGCGGGTGAGCAGGCGGGTGAGCAGCACGGCGGCGCCGGCCAGGCCGAGCAGGGGGAAGGCCACGAGCAGGCCGTTGACCTGCGCCACGCCGCCCTCGGCGACGATCGCGTCGCGGCTCTCCATGAGCACCCAGCACCAGCCGGCGGCGACCAGCAGCGCGAGCTCCCACGGGACGGCCGCCGGCCAGCGGGGCGCCGCGCCCAGCGGGTGCTCCGCCGTCCCGCGGGCGCGCAGCCCCGCGACGACGGCGGCGCAGGCCAGCCCGACGACGAAGGCGGCGACGCCGGCCCGGAGCGCGGCGGTCGTGGCCGCGGGGTCGAGGTCGTCGGCCGGTCCGAGGCCGGCGATGAGCAGCCGGGCCACGGCCCAGCCCAGGGCGGCGCCGGCGAGGGCGGGCAGGCCCAGCTCGAGCGCGGCCTTGCCGGCCAGGGGGACCGGGCCGACGCCGCGGGCGGCCAGCAGCCGCACCTCCTTGGCCCGCCGGTCGGCCCAGAAGCTGCCGGCCGCCGCGACCAGCACCAGGGCGAGCAGGCCGCCGGCGATCGCGACCGGGAGCACCGGGCCCTGCAGCCCCCGCTCGATCGTCTCGGCCCGCCGCACCGCGTCGGCCAGCCGTTCGCTGCCACCCGCGTCGACCAGCTGCGGGGGCGCGGTGGCCTCGACCTCGGTGACGACGTCCTGCTGCTCGTCGAGCAGCCGCCGCGCGTCGGCGACCGACAGCGACGCCCGGTCGACCGGCACCTGCTCGCTCACGGCCATCAGGCCGGCGGCGGACGCCAGCCGGTAGAAGGTCGCCTCGTCGGTGGCCAGCACCAGCGCGGGTGGAGGCACGTTGGCCGACGCCAGGTTGAGGAAGAGATCGCCGTAGTCGCACCAGTAGGGGCCCGGGTCGGTCTCGAACAGGTCGGTGTAGATCCCGGCGACCGGCACCGTGAGGCCGCCCATGGTGATGGTGTCCCCGATGCCGGCCCGGGCCGCCTCCGCGTAGGAGGCGGGCAGCCAGACGCCGCTGGTGTCCGAGGACTCGACGGCCGCCACGTGCTGGGTGATGCCCGGCCGCCAGATCACGTTGGCCGGCTGGCTCAGCCGCGCGCCGGCCGGGTCCTGCACGAGCATGCCGAACTGCGGGTTGCCGCCCGAGCCGATGGCGCGGTCGATCAGGCGCACCGGCTCGCTCTCCAACCCGCGGTCCTGCCAGGCGAGTCGCTGCCCGTCGGCCAGGTCGGCGATCTCCTCGGGCGCCGTCCCCACGGGGACGGCGTAGCCGCCCCCGGTGATCTGCCAGCCGGCCTCGGCGCACTGCGGGGCCAGCTGCTCCTGCAGCGCCGCCGAGCGCGCGGACGAGAGGAACAGCGGCGCGGAGGCGACCGCGCAGGCCAGGATCGCCGACGTCACCAGGACGGCGACGACGGCGGCCGGGGAGCGCAACCCGAGCCAGGGGGCGCGGCTCCACGGGGGCAGCCGCCACAGCGGGGGCCGGCTCATGCCGGCGCCCCCTCGGTCAGCCGGCCGTCGCGCATGGAGACCACCCGGTCGGCGCGCGACCACGCGATCTCGTCGTGCGTGGCGACCAGCACCGCGGAGCCCTCGCGGGCCAGGTCGGTGAGGGCGTCGAGCAGCGCGTCGGCGTGGCCGCGGTCCTGGTGCGCGGTCGGCTCGTCGGCCAGCAGGACGGCGGGGCGCAGCAGCAGCGCCCGCGCGACGGCGACCCGCTGCTGCTCGCCCAGCGACGCCTGGTGCGGGTAGCGGTCGGCCAGGTGGGCGATGCCGAAGTCGGCCAGCAGCTGCTCGGCCCGCTCGGTGGCCGCGGCCACCCCGCCGCGGAGGCGGGCGGGCAGCAGCACGTTGTCGGCCAGGGACAGGTCGGGCACCAGGCCCAGCGCCTGCGGCACCAGGGCCAGCTCCGGCCAGCCCAGGCCCGCCGGCGGCCGGCCGGCGAGCGCGCCACCGTAGGTGAGCGTGCCGGAGTCGGCGCGCTCCCAGCCGCAGAGCAGCGCCAGCAGGGTGCTCTTGCCCGACCCCGACGGCCCCACCAGCGCCACAAGCTCCCCGCCGGCCACGCCCAGGTCGACCCCGTCGAGCGCGTGCACCGGCTCGCTGCCCCGGGTGAACGTCTTGCGCAGCCCGACCCCCCGGAAGCCGGTCACGCGGCCACCACCCGGCCGTGGTCGAGGCGGACGAACCCGTCGGCGATCGCCATGACCCGCGGGTCGTGCGAGGAGATGACGAAGCCCACGCCGGAGGCCGACAGGTCCTCCATCGCGGCCAGGACGCGCTCGGCGGCGGCGGTGTCGAGCTCGGCGGTGGGCTCGTCGGCCACCACCAGCGCCGGGTCGCCGACCACGCCGCAGGCCACCGCCAGCCGCTGCTGCTCGCCGCCGGAGAGCTGGGCCGGCCGGTGGTCGGCGCGGGGGCCGAGCCCGAGCCGGTCGAGCAGCCCTTGCACGTCGGCGTCGCTCACCCGCGCGCCGCGCAGCTGGGCGGCCAGGCGCACCTGGCCGGCGGCGTCCAGGTAGGGGAGCAGGTTCTCGCCGGGCCGCTGGAAGAGGTAGGAGACCTGCCGCTGCCGCAGCTTCCGGCGGGCCCGGGCGCGGAGGGCGTCCACCCGCTGCCCGGCCACCGACACCTCGCCGGAGTCGGGCCGGTCCACGCAGGCCAGCAGGCGCAGCAGCGACGACTTGCCCGACCCCGACGGCCCGACCACCACCGTCACCCGGGCCCGCGGGATGGCGAGGGTGACCCCGTCGAGGGCGGTCACCGACTCGGTCGCCGTCCGGTAGGTCTTCACGACGTCGCGGCAGACCGCCGCCGGCCCGTCGGGCGCCGCGGTGTCCGCGGTGCCGAAGACGGGGTCGGCCAGCGGGTCCTGGGCGAACCGGAACCCCTCGTGCCCACTCATCGAGGCGGCAGCTTAGGGGCTGCCCGCGCGGAACGGCCCCGTTTCACCCCGGGAGGGCGACGTCGCCGGTGAGGTAGCGCTGCAGCGTGGGCGCGTACGCCTCGACCAGGGAGTCCCGCGACGCCGAGGCGATCGGCTCCAGCTTCAGGACGTAGCGGGTCATGACCAGGCCGATCAGCTGGGAGCCCACCAGCGCGCCGCGGGCGTCCCGCTCGGCGGGGGAGTAGCCCAGCGTCCCGACGACGCGGCGCAGCACCCGGGCGACGAGGAACTCCCGCAGCAGCCGCGCCGTCCACTCGCTGCCCACGGCCGACCGGACCAGGGCGAGCCCCCCGGCCCGGGCCGGGCCGTCCCACACCCGCAGGAACATCTGCAGGAGGTTGCGGCCCAGCTCCTCCCGGCCGCCGGCGAGCACCTCGGGCAGCAGCTCGTCCGGGTCGGCCGGCGCCTCGACGGCGGCGAGGAACAGCTTGTCCTTGTTGCCGAAGTAGTGGTGGACCAGCGCCGGGTCGACGCCCGCCACGGCCGCGATGCCGCGGATCGTCGCCCCGTCGAACCCCCTCTCGGCGAACAGCGCGCGGGCGGCGGCCAGGACCGCCTCCCGCGTGCCGGGCTTGCCCGGCCGCCGGCCCGCGGGCCGCAGCGGGCGGGGGTCCGGTGCGCTCAGCTGGTCCTCCTCCGCAGGGTGGCCGCCGCCAGGGCCAGCGCCACGAGGGCGGCCCCGGCGACGATCGCGACGTCCCGCCACATCGTGCCGGTCTCCGCCGCCGAGCGTCCCACCTCCTGCAGCGCCTCGACCGCGTAGGTGAGGGGCAGGACGTCGCTGATCGCCTGCAGCCAGCCGGCCATCTGCTCGCGGGGCACGAGCAGGCCGCACAGGAAGAACTGCGGCAGCACGACCACCGGCATGAACTGCACGGCCTGGAACTCGCTGCGCGCGAACGCGCTGGCCAGCAACCCGAGCGCGACGCCGAGCACCGCGTCGACGACGGCGATGAGCCCGACCAGCCACAGCGACCCGGCGACGTCGAGGTCGTAGAGGGTGGTGGCGACGGTGACCGTGACCGCCGCCTGCAGGGCCGCCGCCAGGCCGAAGGCCGCGCCGTAGCCGAGCAGCAGGTCGAGGCGGGCGAGCGGGGTGGTGAGCAGCCGCTCGAGCGTGCCGCTGGTGCGCTCGCGGAGCATCGCGATGCTGGTGACCAGGAACATCACGACGAACGGGAAGATGCCGAGCATCGTCAGGCCGACCCGGTCGAAGATCCCCGGCTGCCCGGGCAGCGCCGGCACGTCCTTCCACAGCAGGTGGAGCAGGCCGAGCAGCAGGCTGGGCAGGACCAGCATCATCGCGACGGTGCGGTGGTCGTGCCGCAGCTGGCGCAGCACGCGGGCGGTGGTCGCGCCGGTGAGCCGGGGTGAGAACGCGCTCGGCTCCCGGACGTCGGTTCGGGTCAGGGTGGTGCTCACGCTCGGCTCTCCTGTTCGCTCCCGCGGGGCGCTCCGCTCCTCGCTCGTCCCTCGCTGCGGTGCTCACGCCCCTGTCCGCCCACGCCCACCTCCAGGCGGTTGCGCACGAGGGTCAGGAACGCCTCGTCGAGGTCGTCGGTGCCGGACTCGGCGCGCAGCCTGGCCGGCGTGGCGTCGGCGAGCAGCTCGCCGTCGCGCAGCAGGAGCAGCCGGTCGCAGCGGCCCGCCTCGTCCATGACGTGGCTGGAGACGAGCAGCGTCGTCCCGGCCGCGGCGAGTGCGCGGAACCGGTCCCACAGCTCGACCCGCAGCACCGGGTCCAGGCCCACCGTGGGCTCGTCGAGGACGAGCACCTCGGGCGCGCCGACGAGCGCGCAGGCCAGCGAGGCCCGGCCGCGCTGTCCGCCGGAGAGGTCGGCGACGAGCTGGCCGGCCGCGTCGCCGAGCCCGACGTCGTGCAGCGCGGCGTCGGCCTCGCGGGCGCCCATGCCGTGCAGCGCCGCGAAGTAGCGGACGTTCTCCCGCACGGTCAGGTCGGGGTAGACGCTCGGCGACTGGGTCACGTAGCCCACCCGGGTCCGCAGCCCGGGCGAGCCGGCCGGCTCCCCGAGGACCGTCACCTCCCCGGAGCGGACCTTCTGCACGCCGACGACGGCGCGCATGAGGGTCGTCTTGCCGCTGCCGCTCGGGCCGAGCAGCCCGGTCACCTGCCCGGTCGGGACGGCGAACGAGAGCCCCTTCAGCACCGGACGCCCCCCGCGGTCGACGACGAGCTCGGTGACGGTGACGGCGCTGTCCATGCTCGCTCCCAGGGAATTCAACACCTGATGAACTCAACGCTAGATGAGTTCCGGCGGCCGCGTCAACGGGGCCCTTGGTCCCGGGCGCCGGCCGTGCCGGAGGATCGACGGCGTGCCGGCGCCCCTGCTCATCACCGACCCCGAGGACCCGCGGGTGGCCGACTTCCGCGACCTGGTGGCGGGCGACCGCCGGCCGGGCACGCCGCGGGGGAGCGGGCCGGTGATCGTCGAGGGCGTGCCCGCGGTGGAGCGGTTGCTGGCCTCCCCGTACCGGGTGCGTGCGGTCTTCGGTGTCCCCGGCCGCGTCGCCGCGCTCGACCTGCCCGACGACGTCCCCGCCTACGAGGCCGACAAGTGGGTGCTCTCCGATGTCATCGGCTTCCGCCTCACCCGCGGCGTGCTGGCCTCGGCCGACCGGCGCCCGCCCGACGACCTCGACGCCCTGCTGGCCGGCCCGGACCCGGCCGCCCCGCGCCGGCTGGCCGTGCTCGAGGCCCTCAACGACGCCGAGAACCTGGGCTCGATCGCCCGGTCGGCGGTCGCGCTCGGCGTCGACGGCCTGCTGCTCGACCCGCGCTGCGCCGACCCGCTCTACCGCCGGGCGGTGCGGGTCTCGATGGGGCACGTGCTGGCGCTGCCGTTCGCCGTCCTGCCCGACTTGCCGGGCGGGCTGCACCGGCTGCACGACGCCGGCTACCTCACCGTGGCGCTGACCCCGGCGGCGGACGCCGTCGACCTGACCTCGCTCGACCCGCGGGAGCACCCGCGGACGGCGGTGCTGCTCGGCGCCGAGGGGCCGGGGCTCACCGCGGAGGCGCAGCGGGCGGCGCGGGTGCGGGCGCGGATCCCGATGCGGCACGGCGTCGACTCCCTCGGCGTCGCCGCCGCGGCCGCGATCGCCTTCGACCGGCTGCGCTGAGGTGCTCGCGCGCGGCCGGGAGTGCGATCCGTGCACGCCGCTGCGGCGCGGCTGCGCGTGCCCCGTGCACGGACCGCCTTCTCGGCGGGAGGCGGAGCGCTCAGTCCCCGGTGGCCACCCGCTGCCACTCGCGCGGGGTGACGCCGTAGGCCCGCCGGAAGCGGCGGGTGAAGTGGCTGGGGTCGCTGAAACCGCAGGCCCGGGCGGTGGCGGCGATCGTCCGGTGCAGCCCCGCCGGTGAGACCAGCGCCGTCCGTGCCGCCTCCAGGCGCTGGTCGATGATCCACTGCTCGAGGCTCAGCCCGGCCTCGGCCCAGGTGCGGTAAAGCCGGCGCACCGACACGTTGTGCGCGGCCGCGATCGCCTCGACGGTGAGGCCGGGGTCGTGCAGCCGCTGCCGCACGTAGGCGCGCACCCGGGTCAGCAGGGTGTCGTGGCGCACCTCGGCCGCGCGCCGGCCGTCACCGGCGGCCGAGACGATCAGCGCCCGCACCAGCTCCACCGTCGCCGTCCCCAGGGCGGCCGCGCCGGGATCGTCGGCGAGGTGGTCGGCGGACGCGGCCACCTCCTCGAGGTGGCGGCGGACCAGGTCGTGCAGCGGGCTGGCGCGCAGCCGGGGCGCGGCGGCCCGGACGACGTCCTCCGGCAGGCCCAGGACCTCCCCGGGGACCAGGAAGACCCGCGCCCCGCCGCCGATCGCGCACCCGAAGGAGTACGGCGCGGCCATGTCGACGAGCATCAGGTCGTCGCCGCGCACCAGCTGCTCGTGCCCGTTCTGCGCGAACTCGCCGTGCCCGCGCGCCTGGAAGGACAGGCCGACCACCGGTGCGCCGTCCATGCGGACGTGCCGGGCCGAGCGGACGAGGCGGAAGCGCGTCGCGTCGGTGGCCAGCAGCGCCGACGCGCCGTACTGCCACAGGCGCATCCGGATGCGCATCTCGTCCTGCGGGTCCCGGTAGTCGACCCGGCAGGCGGTGGCCAGCTCCTGCATCGCCCCGGCGAAGGCGTCGGCGCGGTCGCGGCGCGGCACGTCGGAGGTGTCGAGCAGCAGCATCAGCGGTCCCTCGCCGGCGGTCCCCGTGGCGCGGCCGAGCCTGTCAGCGCCGTCCCGCAGGAGGGAAGTCCCAGGTGGGGACGGCGGGCGGGTCGTGCACGGAGGGACCAGAGGCGTGCACGCACAGGCCATCGGGCCCGCGGCCCCGCTGCCAGGCTGCCGCGCATCCGCCGCCGAGAGGAGAGCCGCCGTGACCGCCCCCGACACGATCGTCCTCATCCACGGGTTCTGGGTGACCCCGCGCAGCTGGGAGAACTGGAAGACCCACTACGAGGCCAAGGGCTTCCGCGTCCTCACCCCCACCTACCCGGGCTTCGAGGTCGAGGTCGAGGCGCTCAACGCCGACCCGACCCCGATCGCCGAGGTCACGCTGCCGCAGATCGTCGAGCACATGGAGGGCGTCCTCGACACGCTCGACGGGCCGCCGATCCTGATCGGGCACTCGGCCGGCGGCACCATCACCCAGCTGCTGCTCGACCGCGGCCACGGCGCCGTCGGGGTGGTGCTCAACTCGGCGCCGACCGAGGGCGTCAAGGTGACGCCGCTGTCGCAGATCCGCTCGACCTGGGCGGTGCTGAAGAACCCGGCCAACCGGCACCGCGCCGTCGGGCTCACCGAGGAGCAGTGGCACTACGCCTTCTGCAACACCTGGGACGAGGAGGGCTCCCGCCGGCTGTACGAGCGCTACCACATCCCGGCCTCGGGCCGGATCCTGTGGAACTCGGTGCTGGCCAACCTCATGCCGGGCCCGCAGGACGCCCACGTCGACTACGGCAACGAGGCACGGCCGCCCCTGCTGTTCGTCTCCGGGGGCGAGGACCACATCATGCCGCCGTCGGTGCAGCGGTCGAACGCCAAGCACTACCACGGGAGCACGGTCACCGAGGTCCGCGAGCACGCCGGCTACGCGCACCTGCTGCCGGCCCAGGAGGGCTGGCAGACGATCGCCGACGAGGTGCTCGAGTGGGCGCTGGCGCACGCCACCGGGACGCGGCCGCAGGTGGCCGGGGCGTCGTGACGTCGACCCGGGTGGGCCTGCGGCTCACCCACGTCGGCGGGCCCACCCTGCTCGTGGAGTACGGCGGGTGGCGGCTGCTCACCGACCCGACCTTCGACCGGCCGGGACGGCGGTACGCGTTCGGCTGGGGCACCGGCTCCCGCAAGGTGACCGGGCCGGCGCTGCCGCCCGAGGCGCTGCTGCCCGTCGACGCGGTGCTGCTCAGCCACGACCACCACGCCGACAACCTCGACGACGCCGGCCGCGCGCTGCTGCCGTCGGTCCCGGTCGTCGTCACCACGGCGCCGGGTGCCGCGCGGCTCGGCGGCGGGGCGCGCGGCCTGCGCCCGTGGGCGTCGACGACGCTGGAGGCCGGGGGCCGGCCGCCGCTGGAGGTGACGGCCACCCCGGCGCGGCACGGCCCGCCGCTGTCCCGCCCGGTCGTGGGGGACGTCGTCGGGTTCGCGCTGCGGCCCGCCGGCGGCGACGACGGCGTGCTGTGGATCTCCGGCGACACCGTGCTGTTCGACGGCCTGCGCCAGGTCGCCGACCGGCTGCGGGTCGACACCGCGGTGCTGCACCTGGGCCGGGTGCGGTTCCCGGTGACCGGGCCGCTGCGGTACTCGATGACCGGCCGGGAGGCGGTGGAGGTCTGCCGGCTCACCGGCGCGCGCACAGTCGTCCCGGTGCACTACGAGGGCTGGAGCCACTTCACGCAGGGCCGCGACGGGGTCGAGCGGGACCTCGCCGGCGCCCCGGAGGAGGTCCGCCGCCGGTTCCGGTGGCTGCCGCTCGGGGAGCGGACCGAGCTGGACCCCTGACTACCCGCGCAGCGAGAAGCGGGCCAGCAGCGCGCGCGCCTCCTCGGCGTGCGCGGGGTTGCACATGACGTCGTACCGGCTGGCCACGATCTGGCTGGTGCTGGTGAAGTCGCGCCGTCCCCGGGTGGCCGCGTAGCCCATGGCGCCGAACGCGGCGCCGAAGGCCAGGCCGATGAGCAGGCCACCGATGACCGAGCCGATCCACTGGGTCCCGTCGGCGGCGAAGATGCCGAGCAGCAGGCCGACGAACAGACCCCACCACGCGCCGCCGGCGGCACCGGCGGCGATCGCCCGGCCCCAGGACAGCCGGCCGGTGACCCGCTCGATCATCCGCAGGTCGGAGCCGATGATCGTGACGTTCTCGACGGCGAACTTCTCGTCGGCGAGGTAGTCGACCGCGGCCTGTGCCTGCTCGTAGCTGTCGTAGGACCCGACCTGGACGCCGCCCAGCGGCATCGACACCGACGCTGACATGCCCGTTGCAACTCCCTCGCTCGGCCCGCCGTTCCCCGCTTTCCCCGCTACCACCAGGGTGAACCGTGCGAGCGGCTCACACCAGGCTCTCGGCCCAGGCGCGGTGCAGGTCGGCGAACCGGCCGGCGCCAGCGGCGAGCTCGGCGGGGGAGCCGTCCTCGACGAGCCGGCCGTCCTCCATGACCAGCACCCGGTCGGCGATCTCCACGGTGGACAGCCGGTGCGCGATGATCAGCGCCGTCCGGTCTGCCAGCAGCGTGCGCAGCGCCCGCTGGACCAGCCGCTCGCTCGGGACGTCGAGGGAGCTGGTGGCCTCGTCGAGGACGAGCAGCGCCGGGTCGGCCAGGAACGCGCGGGCGAAGCCGACCAGCTGCCGCTGGCCCGCCGACAGCCGCCCGCCGCGCTTGCTGACGTCGGTGTCGTAGCCCTCCGGCAGGGCGCTGATGAACTCGTGCGCGCCGATCGCCCGGGCGGCGGCCTCGACCTCGTCCCGGGTGGCCCCCGGCCGGCCGAACGCGATGTTGTCGCGGACCGTCCCCGAGAAGAGGAAGCTCTCCTGGGTCACCACCACCACGGCCCGGCGCAGGTCGTCGTCGGCGAGCCGGCGCAGCGGGACGCCGTCGAGCCGCACCTCGCCGGCCACCGGGTCGTGGAAGCGGGCGGCGAGCCGGGCGAGCGTCGACTTGCCCGCGCCGGTGGCCCCCACCAGGGCGACGGTCTGCCCCGCGGGCACGTGCAGGTCCAGGTGGGGCAGCACCGTGCGGCCGGTGTAGCCGAAGGTCACGCCGTCGAACACCAGGTCGCCGCGGGGGTCGGGCAGCGGGGTCGGGTCGGCCGGCTCGGCGACGGTGGGCACCTCCTCCAGCACGCCGGAGAGCTTCTCCAGCGCGGCGGCCGCCGACTGGTAGGAGTTGTAGAACATCGCGACGTCCTGCAGCGGGTCGAAGAACCGGCGAAGGTAGAGCAGGAAGCTGACCAGCGTGCCGACGGCGAGGTCGCCGTCGAGCACCCGCCACGCGCCGTAGCCCAGGACGGCGACGGTGACCAGGTTGCCGATCAGCGTCACCGAGGGGACGAAGACGGCCAGCAGCCAGAACGCCCGGTCCAGCGCCCGCCGGTTGCCCTCGTTGAGCTGCGCGTGCAGCCGGTCGTTGCGCGGCTCGCGGCGGAACGCCTGGACGGCGCGGATGCCGCCGAAGGTCTCGGTGAACTGCACGATCAGCGCGGCGATCGTCTCCCGGGTGCGCCGGTACGCCGCCGTGGAGTGCCGCTGGAACCAGCGCACCACGACGGCCAGCGGCGCGAAGCCGAGCAGCACGACCAGACCGAGCGGCGGGTCGAGGGCGACCAGGACGACGCCGATCGCGACCACGCTGAACAGCGCCGAGAGCAGGTTGTCCAGGCCCTCGTCGAGCAGCTCCTCCAGCGCCTCGACGTCGCTGGTCAGCCGGCTGATCGTGCGGCCGGAGGTGTAGCGCTCGTGGAAGGCCAGCGGCAGCCGCTGCACGTGCCGGAACACCCGGCGGCGCAGCTCCAGCAGCACCGCCTGCCCGACCCGGCCCGACCACGTGATGAACAGGAACCGCAGGCCGGCGTCGAGCAGCGCCGCGGCGACCATCGCCCCGGCGACGAGCACCAGCGGCCCGGCGTCACCGTCGACCAGCGCCGGGACGGCGACGTCGATGCCGACGCCGATGAGGAACGGCCCGGCCAACCAGGCCAGGTTCTGCGCCGTGATGGTGAGCAGCAGGCCCCACAGCGACCGCCGGTGCGGGCGCGCCAGCTCGCCGAGCAGCCGCCGCGACCGCCGGCGGAGGAACACCCCGGCGTCGGCCGGGAGGTCGTCGCGGTCCTCGGCGGCGACGCCGCGCCAGCCGTCGCCGGCGGTCACCGGAGCACCTCCGCCAGCTCGCTGTCCTGGGCCAGCAGGTCGCGGTAGGCGGGCACCTCGGCCAGCAGCTCGGAGTGGGTGCCGACGGCGGCGATGCGGCCGTCCCGCAGCAGCGCCACCCGGTCGGCGAGCAGCACCGTGGAGGCGCGGTGGGCCACGACCAGGGCGGTGGTGCCGGCGAGCACCTCGCGCAGCGCGGCCTCCACCAGCGCCTCGGTGTGCACGTCGAGGGCCGACAGCGGGTCGTCGAGGACCAGCACCGACGGCCGGCCCAGCACCGCGCGGGCCAGCGCCAGCCGCTGGCGCTGGCCGCCGGACAGGGACAGGCCCTGCTCGCCGATGCGGGTGTCCAGCCCCCACGGCAGGTCGTGCACGAAGCCGGCCTGGGCGGTGCGCAGCGCCTCGTCGACGTCGTCCTCGCTCGCGTCCGGGCGGCCCAGGGTGAGGTTCTCCCGGACGCTCATCGAGAACAGCGTGGCGTCCTCGAACGCCGTCGCGACGACGCCGCGCAGCTGCTCCAGCGGCAGGTCGCGCACGTCGACGCCGTCGACGGTGACCCGCCCGGCCGTGACGTCGTGCAGGCGGGGGACCAGGGCGGTGAGCGTGGTCTTGCCCGAGCCGGTGGCGCCGACGAGGGCGACCGTCTCGCCCGGCGCGAGGTCGAGGTCGACGCCGTCGAGCACCGGGGTGGCCGAGCCCGGGTAGGTGAAGCCGACCCCCTCGAACCGCAGGCGGGCGGGCGAGCCCACGGCGGCCGGCCGCGCGCCGGGGCGGTCGGCGATCCCGAGCGGCTCGTCGAGCAGCTCGCCGACGCGGTCGCAGGCGCTGGCGGCCTCCTGCGCCTGGGCGAGGAGGAACCCCAGCGAGAGGATCGGCCAGAGCAGGACGGTGAACAGCGCGACGAAGCCGACCAGCCCCCCGACGGTGAGCGCGCCGCCGCTGACGGCGAACGCGCCGCCGACCAGGATCAGCGCGAGGGTCAGCTGCGGGTGCAGCTCGAAGACGCACCACAGCAGGGCGAGCGTGCGCACCTTCGACAGCTGCAACCGGCGCAGCTCGCGGGCCCTGGCGTCGTACCGGCCGAACACCAGCCCGCTGCGGCCCAGCGACTTCACCACGCGGATGCCCTGCACCGCCTCCTCGACGTCGGTGGCCAGCTCGCCCTGCTGGTCCTGCACCCGCCGCGACTGCTCGTTGTACCGCTTCTCCCAGCGCAGCCCGACCAGCGTGAGCGGCACCGTGGTGAGCAGGACGGCCAGCCCCAGCGGCCAGTACGAGACGAGCAGCAGGACCAGGACCACCGCGCAGGTGATCAGGTTGACGGCGAGGAAGACGGCGCCGAAGCCGACGAACCGCCGGATCGTGGCCATGTCGCTGGTCGCCCGGGAGAGCAGCTGGCCGGAGGCCCACCGGTCGTGGAACGCCACCGGCAGCCGCTGCAGGCGCTCGTACAGGGCCTGCCGCAGGTCGCGCTCCAGCTGCAGGCAGCTCTTGCCCATCGCCCAGCGGCGCAGGAAGAACAGGCCGGCCTCGGCGACGCCGAACACCAGCGCGAGGGCGAGCAGCGGCCACAGCCCGGCCCGGTCGCCGCTGGCCAGCGGGCCGTCGACGAGCGCCTCGGTGACCAGCGGGATCGTCAGCTGCGCCAGCGTGGCCAGCAGCGCCGCGGTGAAGGTGAGCGCCACGAGGCCGCGGTAGGGGCGGGCGTAGGGGAGGAGCCGGCGCAGCGCGGCGAGCCGCCCCCGCTCGGGCTGTCGTTCGGGCGGGCGGGAGGCAGGCATGGCGTCCGCGAGGCTAGGCGCCGGTCATTTCCCTGGCGAACGAGTTTCCCCGTCCCCGGGCTTTCTGCGCCGAAGGCCCCGGGGGGCGCCGGGGTTTCTGCACCGAAAGCCCGTCAGCGGTGGCGGCGGACGCCGAAGACGATGTCCTCCCACGCCGGGATGCGGGCGCGCGGGTCCTCCGGCTCCTCGCCGGTGCGGCCCAGGACGACGGTGTCGTGCTCGGCCAGCTCGGGGTCGTCGGCGAACGGGTCGCCGGAGCCGGGCGTGCCGTCGGGCGGGGCGACGTCGCGGACGTGCTCGGGCTCTGGCTCGGGGGCCTCGGGGGCGGGCTCGTCGTCCTCGGCCGGCTCCTCCTGCACCACGGCCACCGGGCGGGCGTTCGGGGCGGGGGCCACGACGCCGCCGGGCACGTCGGGGACGACGCGCACCAGGCGGGTGCCCTCGGCGAAGTCCATCGTCGCGGCGTCCAGCGGCGTCACGGTGCGGGCGGGGATGTCGTAGCTCCAGAGCGTCGTGCCCGACTTGCCGCCGGCCTTCCAGCCCGCCGCCACCACCCAGGAGCCGTCGTCGGCGCGGTAGGCGTCCCAGCGGACGGCGTCGGGGTCGCCGCCGATGAGCCGCAGCCGGCCGGCCATGAACCGGTCGAGCGAGGTGTTCGTCGTCCCCTCCGACAGCCGGACGCGGGCCTCGCGGGCCTGCTCGGCGACGCGGGCGCGCTCCTGAAGCACCGGGTGGGCGAAGCGCATGATCCGCTCGACGCGGGTGCCGGAGGCCTCGGCCACCTGCTCGGGGGTCTCGCCGGCGCGGATGCGGGCCTGGATCACCCGCGGCGGCAGGGTGTTGCCGAGGTCCTCGATCGCGCCGAGGCGGGCGTCGCCGCGGGCGGCGGCGCGCACCCGCTCGTCGATGGGCAGCTCGAACCGCTCGAGCTCCTCGGAGCCGTCGGCGGCCTCGGCGGTGAGGATGAGGCTCTTGCCGTCGTCGGAGAGGGCCACGAGGCGCAGTCTGCGCATGGCGACCTCCTGACGGGTGCGGCGGCGGGGGCCCCGGGAGAGAGACCTGGCCCCCGAGGCTAGCCGCGCCGCGGGGAGCCGGCGCGCAGGCACGCCCGAGCGCGGCACGTCACCTGTCGGAAACGTCCGCGGAGGACAGTGGGGCCGCTGGGACGACGGGAGGTGCGCGGCGCAGCAGGTGAGCCGGTTCACCCGTCCGACGTGGAATCCTGCCGCTCGCGCGCCCGCTCACCGGCGGCGAGAACTCCGAGACGAGGAGGTGTGATGGCCAGCCCCCTGACCGTACCGAGGACGACCACCGCGCCTCGCCCGGGCGGGCCCGTCGTCGAGGGCCTGCCCACCGATGTCCGGCTCGCGGTCACCGAGATCGCGAGCGCCGCCGGCGCCTGGTGCCCGGCGCTGTCGCCCGACGGGACGCGCGTCGCGTACGTCTCCGACCGCTCGGGGCTGCCGCGGCTGGAGGTGGCCTCCCTCGCGCAGGAGACGGCGCCCGCCGTCGTCTCCGGCCCCGACGAGGAGGTCGTCTCCGTCGCCTGGTCGCCCGACGGCGCGTGGCTGGCGTACCTCGTGAGCCCGGGCGGCTCCATCTGCGCCGAGCTGCACGTGGTGCGTCCCGACGGCACCGGCCACCGGGTCGTCGCCGGCGCCGACCCGTTCGCCACCGTGTTCGCCGGCGGCTGGACCCGGCCGGGCCACTACGTCTGCTCGATCGCCCCCGGCGACGGACCGGACGCCGACGTCGTCCTGGTCGACGCCGAGAGCGGCGCCCAGCGCACCCTGGCCCGCGGCGGCTTCCTCGCCGTCACGTCCGTCTCCGCCGACGAGCGCTGGGTCCTGGCCCGCCGCGGCCCGCGCGGCTACCGGCACGTCGTGCTGGGCGACGTCGCCACCGGCGAGCTGCGCCGGGTGCTGCCGCTGGACGCGCCCGGCGGCATCGCGTCCGAGGACGGCCGCTTCGGCCCCGACGGCCGCTCGGTCTACGTGCGCGCCTCGCTGCCCGGGGCGCCGGGGGAGGACCGCGCCGGGCTCGTCGTCGTCCCGCTGTCCGACGACGGCGTCCCGGGCGAGGGCCGGGTGCTGCTGCGCCGCCCCGACGCCGACCTCGACGGGTACGCCGTCCGCGCCGACGGCACCGTGCTCGCGGTGTGGACCTGCGAGGGCGTCACGCAGGTGCGCATCCACGACCTGGCCGACGGCTCGGTCGTGCGGGAGGTCCCCCTGCCGGAGCCGGTGATGCCCGGCTGGTCGCTGTCGGGCGACGGCGAGCTGCTGGTGGCCGAGCTGACCGGCCCCCGGGCGCCGCGCGCGCTGTGGCTGGTCCCGCTCTCGGGCGACGCGGCTCCCCGGCCCCTGCCGTCGGCGCCGCCGCGGCCCAACCCCGACCTGCTGGTCGACCCGGTGCTGCACCGGTACAAGGCCGCCGACGGGCTCGAGCTCTCCGGCTGGCTCTACGTGCCCCGCGGGGCCACCGGGCCGAACCGCACCGTGGTGAGCTTCCACGGCGGGCCCGAGGGGCAGGAGCGGCCGGGCTGGTCGCCGGTCGCCCAGTCGCTGGTCGCCGCGGGCTTCACCGTGTTCGCCCCGAACGTCCGCGGCTCGGGCGGGTTCGGGCGGGCGTTCACGTGCGCCGACGACGGCCCGGCCCGCGAGGCCTCCTTCGACGACGTGCGCGCCACCGTCGACGCCCTCGTCACCGCCGGCATCGCCGCGCCCGGCCGGGTCGGCGCGCACGGCTGGTCCTACGGCGGCTACCTCACGCTGGTGGCGCTCACCCGCTGGCCGGGCCTGTTCGCCGCCGGCGCCACCCTCGCCGGCATGAGCGACCTGCGCAGCTTCTTCGCCGGCACCGAGCCGTGGATGGCCGCCGCCTCGGTCACCGAGTACGGCGACCCGGTCGCCGACCGCGACATGCTCGCCGCGATCTCGCCGATGACCCACCTGGACCGGCTGACCTCCCCGGTGCTGCTCTGCCACGGCGACCGCGACACCAACGTGCCGGTGGCCGAGTCGGTGCAGGCGCACCAGGCGCTGCAGGCTCGCGGTGCACCCAGCGAGCTGCTGCTCCTGCCGGGCGAGGGTCACACCATCGTGGGGAGGGACCACCTCGTGGAGCTGAGCGAACGGGTCGCGGCCTGGTTCGATGCCCACCTGTGAGTCCTCTTCGCGGCTACGCCCCGCCGGTCGGTGACGAGGCGGTCGACCCGGACGGCGGCCTGCGCCCGGGTTACGCCCCGCTCGGGCCGGTGCTCGACTCCCTCGGGACGCCCGGGCTGAACCGGCTCGGGGCCGCCCTGGCCGCCGAGCGCGCCGCCCGCGGCGTCGTCGTCGCCGGGTGGGCCGACGGGCGGCAGACGGTGCGGCCGGTGGGGTGCGACCCGGTGCCCCGGCTGGTCGACGCCGCCTCCTGGGCGCGGCTGGCCGCGGGCGTCGAGCAGCGGCACCGGGCGCTCGAGGCCTTCCTCGCCGACGGGTACCGGGCGGCGGGCAGGCGGCGCGGCGACCCCGACCGCGACCCGGAGGTCGTCCGCGCGGGCGTGCTGCCCGCCTGGGCGGTCGCGCACAGCCCCGGCCGCGATCCCGCCGCGGTCGGCCTGGCCTGGCGCGGCCAGCCGCGGGCGACCGTGGCCGGCACCGACGTGCTGCGCACCGAGGACGGCCGCTGGGTCGTCCGGGCCGACGACCTGCGCGTGCCCACCGGCCTGGGGTACGCGCTGGCCGCCCGCGACGCCGTGCGCGCGGTGGCCCCCGGCCTGCTCCCGGCGGGGGTCGCCGACCCGCGCGACGCCGTCCCGCTGCTGCGGCAGGCGCTCGCCGACGCGGCCCCGCCGGCCTGCGCGCGGACGCCGCGGATCGCCGTCCTCACCGTGGGGGAGACCGATCCCGCCTGGTTCGAGCACCGGTTGCTGGCCGACGCCCTCGGCGTCCCGCTGGTCCGGGCCGCGGACCTCTGGCCGCGGCCCGACGGCGGCGTCGAGGTGTCGCTGGACGGCGACCGGCGGCCGGTCGACGTGCTCTACCGGCGGTTCGACGACGCCGAGCTGCCGGCGCACCGCACGCCCGGCGGCGCCCAGCTGGGGGCGCTGCTGGCCGAGGGGGTGCGCACCGGCACCCTGGCGCTGGCCAACGTGCCGGGCAACGGGCTGGCCGACCACCCGGCGACCGGCGCCGTCGTCCCCCGGCTGATCCGGTTCTACCTGGGCGAGGAGCCGCTGCTGGAGTCCGTGCGCACGTGGGTGCTCGCCGACCCCGCGCAGTGGGCGGAGGTGCGCGACCGGCTGCAGGAGCTGGTCGTCACGCCGGTCGACCTCTTCGGCGGGGGCCGGCCGGTGGTGGGGCCGGAGTGCTCGGCGGCCGAGCTGGCCCAGCTGCACGCCGAGGTCGCCGCCGCCCCGTACCGCTTCCTCGCCGCCGAGCACGTGGAGCCCTCGACCGTGCCCACCCTGGCCGACGGCGTGCTCGTGCCCCGGCGGGTCGACCTGCGGGTGTTCTCGGTGGCCGGCCGCTCGGGGGTGCGGGTGCTGCCGGCGCCGCTCACCCGCGTGGCGCCGTCGGAGACCTCGCGGGTGTGCGACCTGGCGCAGGGCGCCGGCACCAAGGACACCTGGCTGCCGCGGTAGCGGAGGCCGGGAGTGCAGCAGATCTGCACTCCCGGCCTCCGCTACAGGCGCTCGACGACGTGGTCGATGCAGGCGGTCAGCGCGCTGACGTCGTCGGGGTCGACGGCGGGGAACATGCCCACGCGCAGCTGGTTGCGGCCGAGCTTGCGGTACGGCTCGACGTCGACCACGCCGTTGGCCCGCAGCGTCTTCGCGATCGAGGCCGCGTCGACGCCGTCGGCGAAGTCCACCGTGCCGACGACGTAGGAGCGCTGGTCGGGGTCGGCCACGAACGGCGTGGCGACGTCGGACTTCTCCGCCCACCGGTACAGCCGGCTCGACGACTCCCGGGTGCGCTCCACCGCGCCGGAGAGCCCGCCGAGGCCGAGCAGCCACTGGATCTGGTCGGCCAGCAGGAACAGCGTGGCGACGGCGGGGGTGTTGTAGGTCTGGTCCTTGCTCGAGTTGTCGACGGCGATCGACAGGTCGAGGAAGCCGGGGATCCAGCGGCCCGAGGCCTTGATCTCGGCCACCCGCGCCAGCGCCGCCGGTGACATGAGCGCGATCCACAGCCCGCCGTCGCCGCCGAAGTTCTTCTGCGGCGCGAAGTAGTAGACGTCGGTCTGGGCGACGTCGACCGGCAGGCCGCCGGCGGCGCTGGTGGCGTCGACGAGCACCAGCGCGTCGTCGTCGGCGTCGGCCGGGCGCACGACCGGGGCCATCACGCCGGTCGAGGTCTCGTTGTGCGCCCAGCCGTAGACGTCGATCCCGGCCTCGGCCTCGGGCAGGGCCAGCGAGCCCGGCTCGCCCTTGGCGACGACCGGGTCGGCGAGGAACGGCGCCTCCGCCGCGCCGGAGGCGAACTTCGCCGAGAACTCGCCGTAGGTGCCGAAGGCGCTGCGCTCGCGGATCAGGCCGAAGATCGCGGCGTCCCAGAACGCCGTCGTCCCGCCGTTGCCGAGCACCACCTCGTAGCCCTCGGGCAGGTCGAACAGCGTGGTCAGCCCCTCGCGGACCTGCCGGACCAGCTTCTTCACCGGCGCCTGCCGGTGCGAGGTCCCCATGACCGCGGCGCCGTCGGAGGCCAGGGCCCGCAGCGCCTCGGGGCGGACCTTGGACGGGCCGCAGCCGAACCGTCCGTCGGCGGGGAGCAGCTCGGCGGGGATCTGGATGGTCATCCGGGGAGGGCCTCTTCTCGGGTTCAGGCGGGGGCGGCGGCGCTCATCGACTTCGTCGTGATGGTGTCGAAGCCGTCGACCTCCTCGGGCTTGCGCGGGCCGGGGCCGATGTAGCGGGCCGACGGGCGCACGAGGCGGCCGGTGTTCTTCTGCTCGAGGATGTGCGCGCACCAGCCGGCGGTGCGGGCGCAGGTGAACATCGAGGTGAACATGTGGCTGGGCACCTCGGCGAAGTCGAGGACGATCGCCGCCCAGAACTCCACGTTGGTCTCGATCGGGCGGTCGGGGCGGCGCTCGCGCAGCTCCTTGAGCGCGGCCTGCTCCAGGGCCAGCGCGGCGTCGAACCGCGGGGCGCCGAGCTCCTGGGCGGCCTTGCGCAGCACGCGGGCGCGCGGGTCCTCGGCCCGGTACACCCGGTGGCCGAAGCCCATGAGCCGTTCCTTGCGGTCGAGCAGGTCCTTGACGTACTTCTCGGCGTCGCCGAGCTTCTCGACGCCGTCGAGCATGTGCAGCACCCGGGACGGCGCCCCGCCGTGCAGCGGGCCCGACATCGCGCCGATGGCGCCGGACAGCGCGGCGGCGACGTCGGCGCCGGTGGAGGCGATGACGCGGGCGGTGAAGGTGGAGGCGTTCATGCCGTGCTCGGCGGCCGACGTCCAGTAGGCGTCGACGGCGGCGACGTGGCGGGGATCGGGCTCGCCCCGCCACCGGGTCATGAACCGCTCGACGATGGTGTTGCACTCGTCGATGCGCCGCTGCGGGACGGCGGGGACGCCGATGCCGCGGGCGGACTGGGCGACGTAGGACAGCGCCATGACCGCGGCGCGGGCCAGCTCCTCGCGGGCCTCCTCGGCGCTGATGTCGAGCAGGGGCTTGTAGCCCCAGATCGGCGTGAGCATCGCCAGCGCGGCCTGGACGTCGACGCGGACGTCGCCGGTGTGCACGGGGATCGGGAACGGCTCGGCCGGGGGCAGCCCGGGGCCGAACTTGCCGTCGACCAGTAGCGCCCACACGTTGCCGAAGGTGATCTTGCCGACCAGGTCCTCGATGTCGACGCCGCGGTACCGCAGCGCGCCGCCGTCCTTGTCGGGTTCGGCGATCTCGGTCTCGAAGGCGATGACGCCTTCCAGTCCCGGCTTGAAGTCGTCGGCCATTCCGCATGCTCCTCTGCGCGCGAAACCTGTGCGTGCACGCAGCTGCGCGCACGACTGGGTGGACCCTAGGCGGTCCCGGCGGGCCGCCTCCATCCGACCCTGGTCACAGTGTCCCCCGCTCGGGCGCTGGTGTGAGGGCCCTCACGGGCTTCCTCCCCGTCCGCCTCCGGCGCCCGGGCGGACGCGGTGACAGCATGGCTGCGTGCCCGATCTCTCCCGCATGCGCCGGGACTACGGCGGGCGGGGCCTGCGCGAGGAGGACCTGGCGGCGAGCTGGGTCGAGCAGTTCGACCGCTGGTTCGCCGACGCCGTCGCCGCCGAGCTCCCCGAACCCAACGCGGTCGTCGTCGCCACCGCCGACGCCGACGGCGCCCCCGACGCCCGCATCGTGCTGATGAAGGGCTACGACGAGTTCGGGTTCGTCTTCGCCACCAGCTACGCCTCGACCAAGGGCGCCCAGCTGGCGGCCAACCCGCGGGCCGCGCTGGTCTTCCCGTGGCACCCGCTGCAGCGCCAGGTCCGGGTCGCCGGCCGCGTGGAGCGGGTGGGCGACGCGGCGTCCGACGACCTGTGGAACCCGCGCCCGCGCGGTGCCCAGCTGGCCGCGGTGGCGTCGGTGCAGTCGACCGTCGTCGACTCCCGGGACGAGCTGGCCGAGCGGGTGAAGCTGCTCGACGAGGAGACCGGCGAGGGGCCGGTGCCCCGGCCGCCCGTGTGGGGTGGCTACCGCGTCGTCCCCGACCGGGTGGAGTTCTGGCAGGGCGGCGCCGACCGCCTGCACGACCGGCTGCGCTTCGTCCGCGACGACGCCGAGGGAGGCGGCTGGATCGTCCAGCGGCTCGCCCCGTGACGGGCGGCACGCCCGTCGATCCGGTCGAGGGGGCCGGCGCGGTCGCCGAGCCGGTGGCCGCGCCGCGGCGCCGGGCGCGCGCGTGGGCGATCGACACCACCCCGCTGCGCAACCGCGCCTACCGCCGGCTGTTCTGGGGGACGGCGGCGACGATGCTGGGCCAGCAGATGACGCTGGTCGCCGTCCCCTACCAGGTCTTCCAGCTCACCGGCTCGTCGCTGCTGGTCGGCGTCACCTCGGTCGTCGCGCTGGTGCCGCTGGTCGTCTTCGGCCTGCTCGGCGGCGCGATCGCCGACGCGATGGACCGCCGCAAGCTGATGCTGGTCACCTCGATCGGCGCGGCGGTGACCAGCGCGCTGCTCGCCGTGCAGGCGCTGCTGCCCGGGGGCGGGAACCTCGCCGTCCTGTGGGTGCTGACCGCGGCCGTCTCGGGATTCGCCGCGGTGAACCAGCCGGCCCGCGGCGCCGTGATCCCGGCGCTGGTCGGGCCCGAGGGGGTCGCCGGCGCCAACGCCCTGGCGATGACGGTGCGGCAGGTCGGCGTCATCGTGGGCCCGCTGCTGGCCGGCGTGCTGATCGGCCTCGGCGAGCTCTTCGTCACCTACGCCGTCGACGCCCTCGGGTTCCTGGTGGCCGTGCTGCTGCTGCGCGGCCTGCCCGCGCTGCCGCCCGGCGGCGAGGCCCGGCCGCTGCGGCTGGGCAGCGCCGTGCGGGGCGTGTGGGCGGGCTTCGTCTTCCTGCGCACCCAGCCGGTGCTGCTGATGACCTTCGTCGTCGACATCATCGCGATGCTGTTCGCCTGGCCGCAGGCGGTCTTCCCGGAGCTGGCCGAGACCCGCTTCGCCGACTCGCCCAACGGCCTGGGCTGGCTGTTCGCCGGCGTCTCGATCGGCGCCCTGGTCATGGGTCTGACGTCGGGGTGGGTGGCGCGGGTCGACCGGCAGGGCGCGGTGGTGCTCGGGGCGATCGCGGTGTGGGGCGTGGCCATCATCGGCTTCGGGTTCGCCCCGGCGCTGTGGCTGGCCGTGCTCTGCCTGGCGGTGGCCGGCGCGGCCGACATGGTCAGCGCCGTCCTGCGGACGTCGATGCTGCAGCTGGCCGCGCCCGAGGACATGCGCGGGCGGATGCAGGGGGTCTTCATCGTCGTCGTGGCCGGTGGGCCGCGGCTGGGCGACCTGCGCGCGGGGGCCCTGGCCAGCGCGACCTCCGTGACGGTCGCCATGGTGTCCGGCGGCGTGGTCGTCGTCCTGGCGATGCTGCTGGTCGCGCTCGTCGTCCCGTCGTTCTGGCTCTTCCGGGCCTCCCGCTCCGCCCGCTGACCACCGGCGTCGGGACGTCAGCACGATCATCCCGGGTGCGGCGTCGCCCCAGCGCGCCGCAGGCACCGGTGGTCCCGGGGTGATCACCGGCCGGCCGGGCGGTGGCGGGCTCAGCCGGCGTCGGTGGGGGCGGTCTGCGCGACCAGCAGCTCGACGTCGACGTTGCCGTTCGTCGCCTTGGAGTAGGGGCAGATCTGGTGGGTCAGCTCCATGACCTCCAGGGCCTGCCCGGCCTCGATCCCCGGGGCGTGCAGCTCGAGCTCGACGGCGAGGCCGAACTCGAACGGCGGCGTCTTGAGGAAGTGCACCCGCGCGGTGACGCGGGACCCCTCCAGCGCCTGCGGCGGGAGCCCCACCTCCCGCACGGCGTAGCGCATCGCGCTGTGGAAGCAGGCCGCGTAGCCGGCGGCGAACAGCTGCTCGGGGTTGGTGCCGGGGCCGTCGTCGCCGCCCATCGCCGCCGGGCGGGACAGCTTGAGGTCCAGCCGGTCGTCGGAGCTCACCACCGCGCCGTGACGGGCGCCGTAGGCGGTGGCCTCCGCGGTGTAGAGCCGCTCCATGCACCGCCGGTACCCGTTCGCGGCGGCGTCACGCGAGCGCGCCGGCCACCACCCTGAGGTCGGCGACCAGGGCGTCGTAGGCGGCGGCGCGGGACTCGTCCGGCGTCCGCAGCACCGCGGAGGGGTGGGTGGTGGCCAGCATCCAGGTCTGGTGCGGGGCGTCCTCCTCGTCCTCCTCGGCGGCGGAGCCGGGCGGCGTCCAGGGGATGAGCCGGCCGCGGTCCTTGGTGATGCGGAAGGACGGCGAGATCAGCGCCTTGGCCGCCGTCGCGCCGAGGCAGACCACCACCTCGGGCGTGAGCACCGCGAACTCCGCCTCCAGCCACGGCCGGCAGGCGCGCAGGTGCTCGGGCCGGGGGGTCTGGTGCAGCCGCCGCTTGGGCGTCGGCTTGAAGTAGAAGTGCTTCACCGCGTTGGTGACGTAGGCGTCGCGGCGGTCGATGCCCGCCTCGGCCAGCGCCTTGTCCAGCAGCCGCCCCGCCGGGCCGACGAACGGCTCGCCCTTGCGGTCCTCCTGGTCGCCGGGCTGCTCACCGACGAACACCACGCGCGCGGTCTCCGGGCCGTCGCCGAAGACGGTCTGCGTCGTGCCCTCCCACAGCTCGCACGCCCGGCAGCCGGCGGCCGCGGCGCGCAGGCCCTCCAGCCCCACCCCGGACGGCGGCTGCGCGATCCCGTTGCGCTCGCTCATGGGTCGATGACACCGCAGACCCAGCCCGCGCGCGACACCTCCTGTTCACGTCGGAGCGCGGGTCGGCCACGGGGGGACCGCTACGGTCTCGTTAGCCGTCCACACGATCGGGGGGAGAGGCCGATGCTCGAGTTCGACGGGCTCCGCAAGAGCTACGGGGACCACGCCGTGCTGCAGGGCGTCGGGTTCACCGTCCCCGAGGGGTCGATGTTCGGCTTCTGCGGCGCCAACGGCGCCGGCAAGACGACGACGATGCGCATCGCGATGGGGCTGGCCCGGGCCGACGCCGGCGAGGTGCGCTGGCGCGGCCGGCCGCTGGACGAGGCCGCGCGCCGGCGGATCGGCTACATGCCGGAGGAGCGCGGCCTGTACCCGAAGATGCGGGTCGGCGAGCAGGTCACCTACTTCGCCCGCCTGCACGGCCTGGACGCCGCCGCGGCCGCGCGCGCCAGCGATGAGTGGGTCGGCCGGTTGGGGCTGGGCGAGCGGCGGGGCGATCGCGTGGAGAAGCTGTCGCTGGGCAACCAGCAGCGGGTCCAGCTGGCCGCCGCGCTGGTCAGCCGCCCGGAGGTGCTCATCCTCGACGAGCCGTTCTCGGGCCTGGACCCGGTCGGCGTCGACTCGCTCGCGGAGGCGCTGCTGGAGCAGTGCCGGCAGGGCGTGCCCGTCCTCTTCTCCAGCCACCAGCTGGACCTGGTGGAGCGGCTGTGCGACTCCGTGGGCATCCTCGCCCGCGGCCGCATGGTCGCCGCCGGCACGGTCGAGGAGCTGCGCCGCCGCGAGGCGGGGCGGCTGCTGCGCGTCGTCGTCCCCGACGCCGGTCCCGGGTGGGCCGGCGGCCTGCCGGGGGTGCGGGTGGTGTCCCAGCAGGCCGGCGACACCCTGCTCGAGCTCGACGGCGGCGCCGACGACCAGGCGGTGCTCGCGGCGGCGCTGCGCACCGGCCGGGTGAGCCACTTCGCCTGGCGGGAGCCGAGCCTGGTGGAGCTGTTCCGCGAGGCCGTCGCGGAGCCGGTGCAGCGGCAGGAGGTGGCGGCGTGAGCGAGCCGCGGCGGTTGAGCAGCGCGGCCCTCGTCCGGCTGGTCGCGGGCCGGGAGATCTCCACCCGGCTGCGCGACAAGGGGTTCCTGATCAGCACCGTCGTCCTGCTGGTGCTGATCATCGGCGCGATGGTGTTCCAGGTCATCGTCAACAGCGGCGGCTCGAGCACCACGGTCGGCGTCGTCGGCGACGCGTCGGATGTCCGGCCGGCGCTCGTGGCGCAGGGGGAGGCGCTCGGCACCGACGTCGAGGTCCGCGACCTCGCCGACGAGGACGCCGCCCGGCGGGCCGTGGACGACGGCGACGTCGACGCCGCCGTGATCGACCCCGAGGGCACGAGCCCGCGCCTGCTGGTGCAGCGCGACGGCGGCGAGGCGCAGACGCTGGTGCAGGGCGCGGTGGCCGCGGTCTCCACCGCGGCGCAGCTGCAGCGGGCGGACGTGGCGCTGGACCCGCCCCCGCAGGTCGACGTCGTCGCCCTCGAGGCGAACGGCGAGGACCGCACGCAGGCCGTCGTCGTCGCGATCGTCGGCGTGGGGCTCCTCTACTTCCTGCTGATCCTCTTCGGCCAGTTCGTGGCCCAGGGCGTGGTCGAGGAGAAGTCCAGCCGGGTGGTGGAGCTGCTGCTCGCGACGATGCGGCCCTGGCAGCTGCTGGCCGGCAAGATCCTCGGCCTGGGCCTGCTCGGGCTGGGGCAGATCGTCATCCTCGCGGTCGTCGGGGTGGCCGGCGCGCTGGCGTTCGACGTGGTCGACGTCCCCGGGCAGGTGATCGGCACGGTCGTGTCCGTCGTGCTGTGGTTCGTCCTCGGCTACGCCTTCTACGCCGCGGTCTTCGCCGCGGCCGCCGCGCTGGTCAGCCGGCAGGAGGACCTCGGCAGCGTGCTGACGCCCACGACGATCCTGCTCGTGGTCGGGTTCATCATCTCGATCCAGGCGGCCGGCGACCCGGGCAGCACCCTGGCGGTCGTGACCTCCTACGTGCCGGGCCTCTCGCCGCTGGTCATGCCGGTGCGGACCGCCGCGGGGGAGGCGGCGGCGTGGGAGGTCGGCCTCGCCGTCGTCCTGATGCTCCTCGCGATCGCGCTGGTCGTGCGGCTGGGCGGGCGCGTCTACGCCGGTGCGCTGCTGCGCACCGGCGGCCGGGTCAAGATGCGGGAGGCGCTGCAGTCCGAGCGCGCGTGACCGGGTTGGCCCCCGCCGACCCCGGGTAGCCGGGCCGCATGGCGATGCAGCTGGGCTACACGATGATGACCGAGCAGGCGGGCCCTGCCGACCTGGTCGGCCACGTGGTCGGCGCGGAGGAGGCGGGGTTCGACTTCGCAGTCTGCAGCGACCACTACTTCCCGTGGCTGGACGAGATGGGGCACGCCCCCAACGCGTGGGTCACCCTCGGTGCCGCGGCGCAGGCGACCAGCCGCATCCCGCTGATGACCTACGTGACCTGCCCGACCTTCCGCTACCACCCCGCGGTCGTGGCCCAGCAGGCGGCGACCCTGCAGATCCTCTCGGACGGCCGGTTCACCCTCGGGCTGGGCTCGGGGGAGAACCTCAACGAGCACGTCGTGGGCGGCGGTTGGCCGGGCGCCGACATCCGGCAGCAGGCGTTCGTCGAGGCGGTCCGCGTGATCCACGAGCTCTTCGACGGCGGGTACGTCAACTTCCGCGGCGAGCACTTCGACGTCGAGTCGGCCAAGCTGTGGGACCTGCCGGAGAAGCGGGTGCCGATCGGCATCGCGATCTCCGGTGGGCAGTCGGCGCAGATCGCCGGCGAGCTCGCCGACATGGTGATCGCCGTCGAGCCCAAGGGCGAGCTCGTCGAGATGTTCGAGGCCGCCGGCGGGGCGGGCAAGCCGCGGGTGGGGCAGATGCCGATCTGCTACGACACCGACCGCGACGCCGCGGTGAAGCGGGCGCACGCGCTGTTCCGCTGGTTCGGCCTGGGCTGGAAGGTCAACGCCGAGCTGCCGGGGACGACGGCGTTCGACTCCGCCAGCCAGTTCGTGACGCCGGACGACGTCGCGGGGAGCATCCCGTGCGGGGACGACGTCGACGCCGTGGTCGAGGCGGCGCGGGCGTACGCCGAGGCCGGTTTCACCCACCTGGCGCTCGTGCAGATCGGCGGGGACCAGCAGCAGCCGTTCCTCGAGTGGAGCCGCGGCACCCTCATGCCGGCCTGGCGGGAGGCCTTCGGCGGCTGATCGGCGCAGATTCCCTCCGCCCCAACGGGTGAGACCGGTGCCCGAGCAGTCCCGCCGGGTCGTGCGCCCCGCCATGATCGGCTCGTGCGAGAGGACCTGGACCGGCGCCTCCGGCGGCTCCGGGCCTCCGGGGACCCCGCCGAGCTGATCGACCTCGGCTGCGACCTGGCGGAGGCCGGCCGGCAGCGCGACGCGGAGGTGTGCTTCCGCCGCGCCGCCGCGCTCGGCGACTCCATCGGCTCGTTCAACCTGGGCAACGCCCTGGCCGCGCAGGGGCGCTGCGAGGAGGCGGTCGACGCCTACGAGGCGGCGCTCGCGGCCGGCGAGTCCGACGCGTGGCGCAACCTCGGGCTCGTGCTCGAGGAGCTCGGCGACCTGGCCGGCGCCATGCGCGCCTACCGCGGCGCGGCCGCGGCCGGCGACCCCACCGGCTGGCTGGGCCTGGCCTTCCTGCTGCGCGAGCAGGGGGAGCGGGAGGAGGCGCTGGCCGCCGCGCAGGAGGGCGCCGCGCTAGGCGACCCGGTCGCGGCGGCGGTCGTCGCCAGCTGGACCTGGGCGCTCACCTTCGACCCCGCGCTGGAGCCCGACCTGCGGGCCGGCGCGCGGCACTACCCGTCGGCGCGGGCCGACCTCGGCCGGCTGCTGCGCGACACCGGGCGGGTCGACGAGGCCCGCCGCGTGCTGGAGCACGGGGCCAAGCTGGGGGAGACCGAGTCCTGGCTGCCGCTGGGCAACCTCTACTGCGACGAGCTCGGCGACGAGGAGGCCGCCGAGGAGGCCTACCGCGCCGGCATCCGCGCCGGTGACGTCTACTGCCACCACAACCTGGGCCTGCTGCTGGCCGAGCGCGGCGACCTCGACGGCGCGGTGGAGCAGTTCCGCCTCGGCGTGGCCGCCGGCGACGACCTGGCCCTGCGCGCCCTGGAGCAGTTCGAGGGCCCCCTGGCGCCCTAGGCGCAGGAGGCCGTGCATAGCGGGATCCGGGCCGAAGCCGTGCGCACGGCCTCCTGTGCCCGAGGGCGGCCGGGTGGGTCCCGCGGTGGGCCAACACGAGCCGTTCACACGGGCAGGGGATGATCCTGCCCATGTCGGAAGCCACCGTCGACGTCGCCGATCTGCGCCACCACAACGGTGGGGACGCCACCGACGACCGGGCGGACGACGCCCCGCTGCGCGACGACATCCGCCTGCTCGGCCGCGTGCTCGGCGAGGTGATCGGCGAGCAGGCCGGCGCGGACGTCCTCGAGCTGGTCGAGTCCACCCGCGTCGAGGCGTTCCGCATCCGCCGCTCCGAGGTCGACCGCGAGGAGCTCGCGGCCCGGCTGGCCGGGCTCGACATCCGCAGCGCCAACCACGTCATCCGGGCCTTCAGCCACTTCTCGCTGCTGGCCAACCTGGCCGAGGACATCCACCACGAGCGCCGCCGTCGGCACCACCGCCGCGAGGGCTCCCCGCCGCAGCTGGGCACCCTGGCCGCCACCTTCGACCTGCTCGACCAGGCCTCGCTGGACGCCGACACCGTGGCCCGCGAGCTGGCCGGCGCCCTCGTCGTCCCCGTGGTGACGGCGCACCCGACGGAGGTGCGGCGCAAGACGATCTCGCAGGTGCAGCGGCAGGTCGCCGACCTGATCCGCGAGCGCGACCGGACCGCGCTCGGCGAGGTCGGCGACGAGTGGTCGGCGAAGCTCTGGCGGGCGGTGCTCACCCTCTGGCAGACGGCACTGCTGCGGCTGTCGCGGCTGCGGCTGTCCGACGAGATCGACGAGGCGCTGCGCTACTACGAGCTGTCGCTGTTCGACGTCGTCCCGGCCATCAACGCCGAGCTGCGCCGGGCGCTGACCGAGCGCTGGCCCGACGCCGGGCTGCTGGAGCGGCCGATGCTGCTGCCGGGCTCCTGGATCGGCGGCGACCGCGACGGCAACCCGTTCGTCACGGCCGAGGCGCTGAAGCGGGCCACCACCCGCCAGGCCGAGACGGCGCTGCGGCACTACCTCGACGAGCTCGACCAGCTGCGGGTGGAGCTGTCGATGTCCGACCGCCTGGTCACCCCCACCCCCGCGCTGTACCGCCTCGCCGAGGCCTCCCGCGACGACTCGCCCTTCCGCGCCGACGAGCCCTACCGGCGGGCCCTCGGCGGCGTGCACGCCCGCGTCGTCGCCACCACCAGGCGCGCCGTCGGGCACGTCCACGGCCCGGCGCCGGAGGTCGAGCTGCCGCCCTACGACGACCCCGACCAGCTGCGGGCCGACCTCGACACCATCGACGCCTCGCTGCGCAGCCACGGCGCCGGCGCCCTCGCCGACGACCGGCTGGCCCGCCTGCGCGAGGCGGTCGAGGTGTTCGGCTTCCACCTCTGCGGCCTGGACATGCGGCAGAACGCCGAGGTGCACGAGGAGGTCGTGGCCGAGCTGCTGGCCTGGGCCGGGGTCACCGACGACTACGCCGGCATGGGCGAGGAGCAGCGGGTCGCGCTGCTGGCCGAGGAGCTGCGGCTGCGCCGCCCGCTCGTCCGCCCCGGCGCGCAGCTGTCGGAGCGGGTCCGCGGCGAGCTCGACGTGCTCGAGGCCGCGGCCGCGCAGGTCGCGCTGCTCGGCCCCCGCGTCCTCCCGAACTACGTCATCAGCATGTGCGAGTCGGTCAGCGACGTGCTCGAGGTCGCCGTCCTGCTCAAGGAGGTCGGCCTGCTCGACCCCGGCGCCGAGGACGGGCCCACCTGCCCGATCGGCATCTCGCCGCTGTTCGAGACGATCGAGGACCTGCAGAACGCCGGCCGCACCCTCTCCGCGGTGCTCGAGCAGCCGCTGTACCGCGCGCTGGTGGCCGCGCGCGGCGACGTCCAGGAGGTCATGCTCGGCTACTCCGACAGCAACAAGGACGGCGGCTACCTCGCCGCCAACTGGGCGCTGTACCGGGCCGAGCTCAGCCTGGTGGAGGTCGCCCGGCGCGAGGGCATCCGGCTGCGGCTGTTCCACGGCCGGGGCGGCACCGTCGGCCGCGGCGGCGGGCCCAGCTACGACGCGATCCGCGCCCAGCCGCCGGGCTCGGTGGCCGGCCAGCTCCGGATCACCGAGCAGGGCGAGGTCATCGCCGCCAAGTACGGCGAGCCCGACCGCGCCCGCCGCAACCTCGAGGCGCTGGTCGCGGCGACCCTGGAGTCGACGCTGCTCGACATCGAGGGGCTCGGGGACGACGCCGAGCCGGCCTACGAGCTGCTCGACGACCTCGCCGCCCGCGCCGAGCGCGCCTACCGGGCGCTGGTGCACGAGACACCCGGCTTCGTGGAGTGGTTCCGGGCGGCGACGCCGATCGGCGAGCTCGCCGAGCTCAACATCGGCAGCCGCCCGCCGTCGCGCAAGGCCGGCGACAAGATCACCGACCTGCGCGCCATCCCGTGGGTGTTCAGCTGGTCGCAGGCGCGGATCATGCTGCCCGGCTGGTACGGCACCGGCACCGCGCTGGAGGGCTACGTCGCCGGCGACGCGGCCGCCGACGAGGACGCCCGGCTGGGCCGGCTCCAGGAGCTCCACCGGCGCTGGCCGTTCTTCCGCACCATCATGTCCAACATGGGCATGGTGCTGGCCAAGACCGATCTCGGCCTGGCCGCCCGGTACGCCGAGCTGGTGCCCGACCGGCAGCTGCGGCACCAGGTCTTCGACGCGATCACCGCCGAGCACGAGCGCACCTGCCGCATGCTGCTCGCGGTCACCGGCGACGACCGGCTGCTGGCCGACAACCCGTCGCTGGCCCGCTCGATCCGCAACCGCTTCCCGTACCTCGAGCCCCTGCACCACCTGCAGGTCGAGATGCTCCGGCGGCGCCGGGGCGGGGACGACGACGAGCTGACCCGCCGCAACATCCAGCTGACCATCAACGGCATCGCGACGGCGCTGCGCAACAGTGGGTGAGGCAACGGTTGGCTGAGCACCGGGCGGCCGCGGGGGGCCCGGACCTGGCCCGCGCCGCCGCCTCGCTCGCCCTCGCGCCGGCCGCGCTGGCGCCGGCGGTCAGCGACCCGGCCTACCGCGTGCTCGTCGGCGACGACGGCTCGGCGGTGCTGCTGCGGCGGCAGTGGACGCCGGAGGGCGTCGCCGAGGCGGTGCTGCTCGCCGCCGCCGGCATCGGGCCGGACACCCCGGCGGTGCTGGCGACGGCGGCGACGTGGGGCTGCGACCGCGTGCGCGACCGGCCGGGCGGGCGGGGCGTGCTGCCCGTGCCGGTGCCCGGGCCGGCGGTGGCGCTGAGCCACCGGTTCCTGCACCTCGCGGCGCTGGCCGCCACCCGCGTGGAGACGGCGGTGGCGTTGGCGCGGGGCACCGGCGCGGAGCGGGTGAAGCCCGACGGCAGCCCCTCGATCGCCGCCGACGAGGCCGCGCACCTGGCCGCCGCCGGGGTGCTGGAGGCGTTGGGCGTCCCGGTGCTCAGCGAGGAGCGCCGGGACCGGCGGGTGTCCGCCGACTCGCCGTGGGTCGTCCTCGACCCGCTCGACGGCACCGGCAACTTCCTCTCCGGCCTGCCGCCGTGGGCGTTCTCCGCCGGGCTCGTGCAGGGCGGGCGGGCGATCGCCGGCGTCGTCGTCGACCTCTCGTCGGGCCGCCGATGGTGGACCGACGGGCGGGGCGCCTGGCGCGACGGCCTGCCGGTCCGCCCCCGGCCGGGGACGACCGTCGTCGTCCCGTCGGCGCCCGGCGGGGGATCGGTCACCGTGCCCGGGCCCGCCCGCCGCGTGCGGGTCACCGGCTGCACCGCGGTCGAGCTGTGCCTGGTCGCCGACGGCTCCGCGGCGGCCTGGCACGACCTCGACCGCAGCGGCACGCACGTGCACGACGTGGCCGGCGCGCTGGCGCTCCTGGCGGCCGCGGGCGGGGTGGCGCTCACGCCCGACGGCGCCGAGCTGCGGCTGTGCCCCGACACCGAGGGGCTGATGCGGTTCGTCGCCGCCGGCACGCGGGAGGACGCCGAGGAGCTGCTCCGGGCGTTCGCCTGACCTGCGCGCTGGGGCCAGACCTCTTGACAGCCGGCGGCGGCACCCCGTCAATGGGTCCCTCCCTTGGCCACCGACGCAGGCCTCACGGCACCGCCGACGGCCGCCTGCTCGTGCGGCGGCGCACCTCGTGCGACGGCGCCCGCCGGGCAGGCGGACGCACGAGGAAGGCGACGCCGTGGAAGCGCAGACCCCCGCTCCCGCCGGACAGCCCCCGCACGGCCCCTCGGCCACCACCGACGAGGCGCGGCTGCACCAGCTGGGCTACGCCCAGGAACTGCGCCGGCACATGTCCGGCTTCTCCAACTTCGCCGTCTCGTTCACGATCATCTCGATCCTGTCCGGCTGCCTGACGCTCTACGCGTTCGGCATGAACACCGGCGGGCCGGCCGTCATCGTGTGGGGCTGGCCGATCGTCGGGATCATGGTGGTCTTCGTCGGCCTGGCCATGGCCGAGGTCTGCTCCAGCTACCCCACGGCCGGCGGGCTGTACTACTGGGCGGCCAAGCTGGCGCCGCGCAACCCCGGCGCGTGGTCGTGGTTCACCGGCTGGTTCAACTTCCTGGGCCAGGTCGCGGTCACCGCCGGCATCGACTTCGGCGCGGCGTTCTTCCTCAACGCCTTCCTCGACCTGCAGTTCGGCTTCGACACCCGGCCCGGGCACACGATCCTGCTGTTCGGGATCATCCTGCTGGTCCACGGCCTGCTGAACACCTTCGGCGTCAAGGTCGTGGCCTTCCTCAACGACGTCAGCGTGTGGTGGCACATCGTCGGCGTGCTGGTCATCGTCGGCGTCCTCGCCTTCGTGCCGGACAACCACCAGTCGGCCTCGTTCGTGTTCGGGGAGTTCGTCAACAACACCGGCTGGGGGTCGACGGTCTACGTCGCCCTGCTGGGCCTGCTGCTGGCGCAGTACACCTTCACCGGCTACGACGCCTCGGCGCACATGACCGAGGAGACGCACTCCGCCGACGTCGCCGGGCCCCGCGGCATCGTGATGTCGATCGTCGTCTCGCTGGTCGCCGGCTGGGTGCTGCTCATCGGCGTCACGTTCGCCATCCAGAGCTACGACAACGCCCTGGCCGCCCCGGACACCGGCGTGCCGCCGGCGCAGATCTTCGTCGACGCCGTCGGGCTGACCACCGCGAAGTTCCTGCTGCTCATCGTCATCGGCGCCCAGCTGTTCTGCGGCATGTCGTCGGTGACGGCGAACTCGCGGATGATCTACGCCTTCTCGCGGGACGGCGCGCTGCCGGCGTCGGCCTTCTGGCACCGGATCAACGCTCGCACCCGGACGCCCACCAACGCCATCTGGCTGGCCGCCGGCGGCGCGTTCGTCCTCGGCCTGCCCTACCTGTGGAACACCACCGCGTACGCGGCGGTCACCTCCATCGCGGTCATCGGCCTCTACATCGCGTACGTGATCCCGACGTTCCTGCGGCTGCGCGCCGGCGACTCCTTCCAGCGCGGCCCGTGGCACCTCGGCCGCTGGAGCCGGCCGATCGGCACCATCGCGGTGGTCTGGGTCTGCTTCATCACCGTGCTGTTCATGCTGCCGCAGGTCAGCCCGCTCGACGCGACGACGTTCAACTACACGCCGGTCGCCGTCCTCGTGGTGCTCGGGTTCGCCGGCATCTGGTGGCTGGTCTCGGCCCGCAGGTGGTTCACCGGCCCGAAGGTGCAGGGCACGGAGGAGGAGCTGGCCGAGGTCGAGCGCGACATCGAGCTCGCCGGTGAGACCGCATGAGCCTGACCACCGAGGAGCTCACCCTGCTCGTCGGGGACGGGGCGGTCGACACCGTCGTCCTCGCCGTCCCCGACATGCAGGGCCGGCTGCAGGGCAAGCGCTTCCACGCCCGGTTCTTCCTCGACGAGGTCCTCGCCCACGGCACGGAGGCGTGCAACTACCTGCTCGCCGTCGACGTCGACATGAACACAGTCCAGGGGTTCGCGATCTCGTCGTGGGAGCGGGGCTACGGCGACTTCGCCGTCCGGCCCGACCTCGCCACCCTGCGGCGGGTGCCCTGGCAGCCGGGGACGGCGATGCTGCTCGGCGACCTCGAGCAGCTGGACGGCGCCCCGGTGGCGCCGTCCCCGCGGCAGGTGCTGCGCCACCAGCTGGCCCGGCTGGCGGAGCACGGCTGGACGGCGATGGCCGGCACGGAGCTGGAGTTCATCGTCTTCCGCGACACCTACGAGCAGGGGTGGCAGCGGCGGTACCGCGACCTCACGCCGGCCAACCAGTACAACGTCGACTACTCGCTGCTCGGCACCGCCCGGGTGGAGCCGCTGCTGCGGGCGATCCGCAACGGCATGGCCGGCGCCGGGATGACGGTCGAGTCGGCCAAGGGGGAGTGCAACCTCGGCCAGCACGAGATCGCCTTCCGCTACCGCGACGCGCTGACCACCGCCGACAACCACGTCGTCTACAAGAACGGCGCCAAGGAGATCGCCGCCGACGCCGGGATGAGCCTGACCTTCATGGCCAAGTTCGACGAGCGCGAGGGCAACAGCTGCCACCTGCACGTGAGCCTGCGCGACGCCGCCGACCGGCCGGTGTTCGCCGGCGAGGGCCCGCACGGGTTCTCCCCGGTGTTCGAGCACTTCCTGGCCGGGCAGCTGGCCGGCCAGCGGGAGCTCACCCTGCTCATGGCGCCGAACGTCAACTCCTACAAGCGCTTCGCGGCGGGCAGCTTCGCGCCGACGGCGGTGGCGTGGGGGCTGGACAACCGCACCTGCGCGCTGCGGGTGGTCGGGCACGGTCCGTCGCTGCGGGTGGAGAACCGGGTGCCCGGCGGCGACGTGAACCCCTACCTGGCGCTGGCCGCGGTCCTGGCCGCCGGGCTGCACGGCATCGAGAACGAGCTGCCGCTGGAGCCGGCGCTCGGGGGCAACGCCTACTCCTCGGACCGGCCGCGGGTGCCCACGACGCTGCGCGACGCGGCCGAGCTGTTCGAGAAGAGCTCGCTGGCCCGCGCGGCGTTCGGCGACGACGTCGTCGACCACTACACCAACGCCGCCCGGGTGGAGCTGGCCGCCTTCGACGCGGCGGTGACCGACTGGGAGCGGGTGCGGGGGTTCGAGCGCCTGTGAGCTCCGCCCACGAGGTGGTCAACCCGGCCACCGAGGAGGTCGTCACCACCGTCGAGCCGACCTCGCTCGAGCAGACCGACGCCGCGATCGAGCGGGCCGCGGCCGCCTTCCCGGCCTGGCGGGCGGTCGCGCCCGGCGACCGCGGCCGGCTGCTGCGCCGCTTCGCGGAGCTGGTCGACGCCTCGATCGAGGAGCTCGCCCGGCTCGAGGTGCTCAACTCCGGGCACCCGATCGGCAACGCCCGCTGGGAGGCCGGCAACGTCCGCGACGTCCTGCACTACTACTCGGCCGCGCCCGAGCGGGCGGCGGGCCGGCAGATCCCGGTGCCCGGCGGCGTCGACGTCACCTTCGCCGAGCCGCTCGGCGTGGTCGGGGTCATCGTGCCCTGGAACTTCCCGATGCCGATCGCCGGCTGGGGCTTCGCGCCGGCGCTGGCGGCGGGCAACACGGTCGTCCTCAAGCCGGCCGAGCTCACCCCGCTGACCGCGATCCGGCTGGCCGAGCTGGCCCGCGCGGCGGGCATCCCGGACGGCGTGTTCCAGGTGCTGCCCGGCCAGGGCTCGGTCGTCGGGTGGCGCTTCGTCACCCACCCGGCGGTGCGCAAGGTCTGCTTCACCGGCTCGACCGAGGTGGGCAGGCGGATCATGGCCGGCTGCGCCGAGCAGGTGAAGCGGGTGACCCTGGAGCTCGGCGGCAAGAGCGCGAACATCGTCTTCGCCGACGCCGACCTCGAGCGGGCCGCGGCGGCCGCCCCGTACGCCGTCTTCGACAACGCCGGGCAGGACTGCTGCGCCCGCTCCCGCATCCTGGTCCAGCGCACGGTGCTCGACGACTTCCTGTCGCGGCTGGAGGCGGCGGTCACCGGCCTGCGGGTGAAGGACCCCGGCGCCGAGGACAGCGAGATGGGGCCGCTGATCAGCGCCGGCCACCGTGAACGGGTGGCCGCCTACGTGCCCGACGACGCCCCGGTGGCGATCCGCGGCAGCGCCCCGGACGGCCCCGGGTTCTGGTTCCCGCCGACCGTGCTGGCGCCGGTCGACCCGGCCTCGCCCGCCTGGCGGGAGGAGGTCTTCGGCCCGGTCGTCGCCGTCGTCCCGTTCGACGACGAGGCCGAGGCGGTCCGGCTGGCCAACGACACCGAGTACGGGCTCTCCGGCTCCATCTGGACCGAGAACCTCGGGCGGGCGTTCCGGGTGGCGCGGGCGGTCGAGGCCGGCAACCTGTCGGTCAACTCGAACTCGTCGGTGCGGTACTGGACGCCCTTCGGCGGGATGAAGCAGTCGGGGCTCGGCCGGGAGCTGGGCCCGGACGCGCTGGACGCGTTCACCGACGTGAAGAACGTCTTCCTGGCGACCGGGTGACCTCGGCGAGATCGGCGGTCTCGCACGCTTCGACGCCCCACGACGTGCGAGATCGCCGATCTCGCCAGGAGGAGGAGCAGTGGCAGGCAGGCTGGAGGGCAAGGTCGCCGTCATCACGGGCGCGGCGAGCGGGATCGGCCGGGCCAGCGCCCGGCGTTTCGCCGCCGAAGGGGCGCACGTCGTCGTCGCCGACCTCGACGAGGACGGCGGCGAGGCGCTGGCCGAGGAGATCGACGGGCTGTTCGTGCGGGCCGACGTCACCGACGCCGACGACGTGCAGGGCATGTACGCCGCCGCCGTCGACCGCTTCGGCGGCCTCGACGTCTGCTTCAACAACGCCGGCATCTCACCGCCCGACGACGACTCGATCCTGGAGACCGAGCTCGACGCCTGGCGGCTGGTGCAGGAGGTCAACCTGACCTCGGTCTACCTGTGCTGCCGGTACGGCATCCCGCACCTGCTCGAGCGCGGTGGGGGAGCGGTGGTGAACACGGCGTCGTTCGTCGCGGTCATGGGGGCGGCGACCAGCCAGATCTCCTACACCGCGTCCAAGGGCGGCGTGCTCGCCATGAGCCGGGAGCTCGGCGTGCAGTTCGCCCGGCAGGGGGTGCGGGTCAACGCGCTCTGCCCCGGCCCGGTGAACACCCCGCTGCTGCAGGAGCTGTTCGCGAAGGACCCGGAACGGGCCGCCCGGCGGCTGGTGCACGTGCCGATGGGCCGCTTCGCCGAACCCGAGGAGATCGCCGCGGCCGCCTGCTTCCTCGCCTCCGACGACGCCTCCTTCATCACCGCCTCGACCTTCCTGGTCGACGGCGGCATCTCCGGGGCGTACGTGACCCCGCTGTGACCGCCCGGCCGGTCGTCGGCATCACCACCTACCGGGAGACCGCCCGGTGGGGCGTGTGGAACTGCCCCGCCGTGCTGGTGCCGGCCGACTACGTCCGGCAGGTGTCGGCCGCCGGCGGGATCCCGGTGCTGCTGCCGCCGCTGGCCGACGACGTCGAGGTCCTCGACCGGCTCGACGCGCTGGTGCTCGCCGGCGGCGCGGACGTCGACCCGGCCCGGTACGGCGCGGCCCGGTCCCCGCGCACCGGTCCCGCGCAGCCGCACCGCGACGAGGCGGAGCTGGCGGTGCTCGCCGGGGCGCTGGAGCGCGACCTCCCGGTGCTCGCCGTCTGCCGCGGGCTGCAGCTGCTCGCCGTCCACCGCGGCGGGACGCTGGTGCAGCACCTGCCCGAGGTCGTGGGCACCGACGCGCACGTGCCGTCGCCCGGGACCTACGGCGACAACCACGTGCGGATCGCACCCGGCAGCCGGCTGGCCGGGCTGGTGGGCACCGAGGCCACCTGGGCCTGCCACCACCACCAGGCGGTCGACGAGCTCGGCGCCGGCCTGTCCGCGGTGGCCTGGGCCGACGACGGCACGATCGAGGCCGCCGAGCTCGACGGCGCGCGGTTCGTGGTCGGCGTGCAGGGCCACCCGGAGGTCGGCGACGACGTCCGGTTGTTCACCGGCCTGGTCGCCGCGGCCCGGCGCTGACGGCGCCGGGCGCCCGCCAGGCACCCTTGTACGGGCCGGATCCGTCCGGAACTGCTCAAGTTCGGACCCCCCGTGTCGATGCTGTCGTCGTGACCCCCTCCGACCACCTCACGGCGGCCCAGGAACGGCTGCACGCCGCCGTCGGCGGGTTCGCCTCCGCCGCCGGACGGGCGTACGCGGCTCTCCGGGCGACCCTGGTCGCCACCGGGACGGCGACCGAGGAGCGGGTGCAGGCGGCCCGGGTGCTGCTCGCCGCCGACCGCGCCACCCGGGAGCAGGCCGCCGCCGGACAGCACGACGTGCTGCGGGCCGCGCTCACCGAGGGGATGCTCGCCCTGCCGCCCGCCGCGAGGATGTCCTTTCGCGGCGCGGGGTGGTCCGACCGGCTCGACCACCCGCCGGCCGGCCTGCCCGGGCTGTTCCGCGTCGGCGCCCTCGCCACGGGCGGGGGCGAGGACCTGACCGAGGCGCTGCTGCCGAACCCCGCGACGGCCAACGTGACCCTCGTCGGTGGCGCGGCCGACCGGCCGCTGCTGCTGGGGGTCGTCGAGTCGCTCCTGGTGCGCGCGATCGCCACGGCGCCGACCGGCGGGCTGCTCGTCCACGTGCTCGACCCCCACCAGAGCGGGACCTCGCTGGCGCGGTTCGGCCCGGTGGGCGCGACCCCCACGGGGGTCTTCGCGCCCACCGCCGTCACGGCATCGGACATCCGCGACACCCTCGACGGCCTCGCCCGCCGGGTGGCCACCGTCTCGCAGCGGTACCTGCAGGGCAGCCATGCCACTCTCGCCGAGTACAACGCGACGACCGGCGTGGCCGAGCCCTGCCACCTGGTCGTGGCGCTCGACGTCGCCCACTACGGGCCCGCGGAGCTGGACCGGCTGCTCACCCTCGCGCGCACGGGGGCCGCGTCCGGGGTCCACGTGCTCGCCCTGGTCGACACCGACGCGTCCGCCCGGAGCCCGGGGGTGGACCTCGCCCCCCTCACCGAGGTCGACGCCGGCCTGGCGGTCACGGACGGAGGCGTGCGGCTGACCGGCGTCGACAGGGACCACGGCGTGGTCGTCGAGCCGCCACCGGCCTCGGACCTGGTGCGCGCGGTGATCGCGGCCGCAGAGGCCCGCGTCGGCACCTCTGACCGGGGCGGTCCCGTGCTCGGCGAGCACGACGCCTCCACCGCCATGTCCTGGGCCGAGTACCGCGCGTTCGTCTCCGGGCTGCTCGCCCACCAGGCCCTGGTGTCGGTCATCGGCCCCGCGGTCGAGGAGGCCGAGGAGCGCCTGCGCGAGTGGTACGAGGCCGACCGCGTGTCCACGGCCGCCCAGCTCCGCACGCACGTCCAGCACCTGGGACGCGTGGTCGTGGACGTCGGCCGGCGGGTGGCCGACGTCCGGCCCGAGGCGGTGCAGGAGCTCACCCGCGTCCTGCGCGACACCTCGACCGGGGTCTCCGGGCCGCTGCCGTTCGGCCTGGACGGCGTGCCACGGGTTCTCGTGGACGACGTGCTGGCGCCGGTCGACGACGGCCTGCGCGAGGTGACGCGCGCCATCGGGGAGGTGCACCGGGCCGCCCGCGAGGCGGAGGACGACCGGCGGCTGCGCGCGTGGACGCGCCGGCGCACGTCCGGTCTCGCCCTCGATGCCGTGGTGCTGCCGCTGGTGTTCGGGGGCGGGACGACCGCGCTGGCCCTGCTCTACTGGCGCGGTCAGCCGCCCGGACCGCTCCTGGCGGCGGCCGCGACGGCCGGGCTGTCCCTGGTGGCGTGGGTCGTCGTCGCGCTCTCCCGCTCGTGGGTGTTCGGTCGCCTGGCGTTCCACGACGCACGCTCGCGGCTGCTGCACGAGCCGACCGACCGCGGCGGTGTGGAGGCCGCCCTGCTCATGGGAGGCATCGGCGCGCTCCTCTACGGACCGGCGCCCCGGCCCGAGCGGGACTGGTTCCTCGCCGCCGTGCTCGACCCGCTCGACGACGCCCTGGTCTACGTCGCGCCGTTCGTCGGCCTGGCCCTGTGCGTCCTGGCGCTGCGCGACGTCCGGGTGCTCGTCCGCGAGCCCTCGTACGCCGAACTGGTGAGGATGTGAGGCGGCCGTGCGCCACTTCTGGAGACTGATCGTCGCGGCCGCGCTCTGCACCGCACCGGTGCACGTGCTGGTGCGTGGGCTCTCCGGCTCCGGCGCCTTCGACGCGGTGCTGGGACTCCCCGGCTCCGGCGCTCCGATGGAGGGCGAGCCGCTGCTGGCGCTCGGCGCGCTGCCGGTGCTGCTCGGCGGGGTGGTGGCCCACCACTGGCGGCGGCGGCGCCGGGAAGGCTTCCGGCCGGACGCCGCCACGGTGGTCCCGCGGGCGGTGCGGTCGACGCTGTGGCTCGTCGGCGGCGGGGTGGCCGGGACCCGGGTGCTGACGCTCGTCGGGCTCGACGACGTCGCGCTCGTGCTCGGTCCCCTCCTCGGCGCGGGGTACCCCGCCCTGGTCGGCCTGTGGCGCGACGTCTTCCCCGTCACCGCCCTGCCCCGGACCCTGCGCGCGCTCCTGCGCCAGCCGGTCCGGGCTCGTCCCCGCCCCGCGGACCGACCGGTGCGCACCGGGCCGGGAGTGGGCGAGATCTGGTGGGCCGACGTGCCCTTCGCGGAGGTCGCGGAGAGCAAGGACCGCCCCTGCGTGGTGATCGAGGCGTCCGACGACGAACTGGTCGTCCTGATGATCACGAGCCAGGACCAGTCCACCCGCCGCGGGTACGTGCAGATCCCGAGGACCGGGTGGGACCGCACGCCGGGGACGAGCTGGCTGAGGCTCGACCGGCGCATCCCGATGCGACGCGGCGACTTCCGCAGGTACGCGGGCCCCTGCCCCGCGGCGACGTGGCGGCTCGTGCAGGAGCGGGTGCTGCCGCCGGTCGTCCGGTCTCGGCCGGTGACGACGGCCGCGGCCACCGCCGGCCCCCTCACCCGCACCCCCGTCCCCTTCCCGGAGCTGCCCGCCGACCCGCGCACGTTCACCGCGCCACCGTCCGGTCCGGGCGAGGTCCCGCCGCGCTCGGCCGAGGAGGCACTCGGTCGGCCGCTGGTCGTCGCCGCGCTGCAGGCCGTCACGGTGCGGGCACGGCTGACCGGCGAGGACGCGTACGACGCCGGTCTCGTCGCGGACCTGCGCGGTGCCGCCGGCCGCGGCGACCTGCCGCACCTGTGGCTGCTGGCCGTCACCGAGTGCTGCGTCTCGGGCGCGGCCCTGGCCCGGGCGGCGCTGGCGGCCATGGACCTGGAGCACGACGAGGAGTTCGCGAGGTTGCACGGGATGAGCACCCGTCTCATGGCGGTCCTGCGCTCCCTCGGCGAGATGCCCGTCGCGGTGCCGGCGGCCATCACCTCCTCCACGGTGTTCGCTCCCTACCGCGCCGCCGTCCGGGCGCCGTCGGACGAGATCGGCAGGGCCGCCGTGGCCGAGTTCCTGGCCGAGGTGAAGGTCCGCTGCGCCGTGGAGGCGTCGGTCGCCTCGTGACCGCGGCGCCGGGTCAGCGCGCCGCGGCGGCAGCCGCCTCGCGCACCGCGGCCAGCAGCGACTCCCGCTCGTGCAGCGTCGTGCGGGCCCGCCCGCGGGTGGCGCCGAGGGCCACCTCGGCGGCGTCGATGGCCCGCCAGTCCTCCAGCAGCACCGGCTCGGCGCCGCTGTGGCGCAGCGTGTCGACGAGGTCGTCGACGGGGCCGCCGACCCGCAGCGTCCCGTCGGCGGCGTCGGCCAGGAGGGCGGCGATCGTCTCGCGGGCGTCGTGCTTGTTGGTGCCGACGACGCCGGTCGGCCCGCGCTTGATCCAGCCGGCGACGTACTCGCCGGGCGAGCGGGCGCCGTCGCGCAGCACGCGGCCCTGCTCGTTGGGCACCGTGCCGGTGCGCTCGTCGACCGGCAGGCCCGGCAGCGGCAGCCCGCGGTAGCCCACCGAGCGGACGACGAGGTCGGCCGGCAGCACCTCGAACTCACCGGTGCCCACGGCCCGCCCGTCGCCGTCCACGGCCGTCCGCTCGATCTCGACCGCCTCCACGCGGTCGGTGCCGATCAGCCGGACCGGGCGGCTGAAGAACCGCAGCCGCAGCGGGTTCCGGCCCGGGTCCACCTCGTGCGCGGCCCACTCGCGCAGCACCGCCAGGTTGCGGCTGACCACGCGGTCGGCCTGCGCCCGCTCCTCGGCGTCGGCCTCGAGCTCGAGGTCCCGCGGGTCGACGAGCACCTGCGCGCCGGCCAGCCCGTCGAGCTCGCGCAGCTCCTGGGTGGTGAAGGCGGCCTGCGCGGGGCCGCGGCGGCCGAGGATCGTCACCTCCCGCACCGGCGCGGCGGCGAGCACGTCGAGCACGTGCTGCGGCATGTCGGTCGGGTCCAGCTCCTCCGGCGTGCGGGAGAGCACCCGGGCGACGTCGAGGGCCACGTTGCCGACGCCGACGACGACGGCGGAGCGGGCCTCGCGCAGCGCCGCCTCCACCAGCCCCCGGTCGGCGTCGGGGTGGCCGCAGTACCAGGCGACGAGGTCGGTGGCGGCGAGGCTGCCGGGCAGCTGCTCGCCCTCGATGCCGAGCTGCCGGTCCCGGGAGGCGCCGTAGGTGTAGACGACGGCGTCGACGTGCCGGCGCAGGTCCTCCAGCGAGATGTCGGTGCCGACGTCGACGTTGCCGACGAAGCGCACCAGCGGGTGGTCGAGGAACCGGTGCAGGGTGTCGCGGATCGCCCGCATCTTCGGGTGGTCGGGGGCGATCCCGTGCCGGACCAGCCCGAACGGGGTCGGCAGCCGGTCGACCAGGTCGACGGCGACCGGGACGGCGTCCTGGCGGGTCAGCGCGTCGGCCGCGTAGATGCCGGCCGGTCCGGCGCCGACCACCGCGACGCGCAGGGGGCGGGCAGGGGAGGGGGACGCCTCGACACCGTCGTCGGTCACGGGACGCATCCTGACCCCGAGGAGCCGGTGCGCACCAGGCCGGGCGCCGTCAGCGGCAGGGGACGTTGTGGTCCAGGCCGTCGCGCACGTACTGGGCGAGCACCACGTCGCCGCCGGCGGTGAGCGGCTCGTCGGCGCAGTTCTCCTCCGCGCCGTCCGCGCTGACCGCGCCGGGCAGCCAGCTGTCGAGCCGGTACAGGCTGCTGTCCCAGGCGACCGCCCCGGCGATCTCCCGCCACTGCTGCGGGACGGCGTAGAGCCCCACCGTGCCCCCGCGCGCGGTCAGGTAGGCCGCCATCCCCTCCAGGGTCGCCCGGTTGCGGGCCTGCGCCCCCGGCGAGCCGGACTGCCAGGTGTTCGCGTCCTCCACGTCGAGCCACCACGTGTAGGCGGCGGGGTCGGCCTCGACGCCGGCGGCCCGCGCGGCGGGCACGAAGAACTCGGTCACCGAGGTGCGGGCCCGCTCCCAGCCGTACTCCCAGGAGCAGGCGGTGGAGTTGCTGCCGTCGCACTCGCCGTAGGGGGTGTCGCCGGACGACGGCCAGGTGGTGACCAGCTCGCGCACCTCGCCCGGGTTGGCGGTGTTGAGGTAGAGCTGCACCGGCGGGTGCCCGTCGACCTCGCCCGTCGACTCGTGCGCCCACGCCAGCTGGGTCTCCAGGCAGGGGTTGGGCAGCGTGGCCCGTCCGCCGTTGACGCCGACGACGCCGAACGCCCGGGCGTCGGGCAGCGGTTCGCCGCACTGGGGGTGCGAGACGTCGATGCCGGTCCCGTCCGCGGGCGCGGCGGAAGCGCTCGCCGTCGGGAGCGCGACGACCAGCGCAGCGGCGGCCGTCCCCGAGACGAGCAGTGCCCGCACCCCGCGTCCCATCGGCCGGAAAGGTACACGGGCCCGGGGCCCTCCCGGCGGCTCCGACACCCCTGGGGGACCCGTCCGGGGGAGGCCCCGCTCACGCCGCCTGGCAGTGCGGGCACCAGTGCAGGTTGCGGCCCACCATGACCTCCGTGCGCACCTCGGTGCCGCAGATCCGGCAGGGCAGCCCGGTGCGCCGGTAGACGTAGTGCGCGTCCTCCTGCGCGACCGGGCCGCGCCGCCGCGCGCGGTCCTCGGGGCGCGTGGTGACGATCCGGCCCCGCCGCACGCCGTCGCGCATGAGCACGACCAGGTCGGCCCACATCCGCGCCCACAGCTCCTCGTCGACGCCTCGGCCGGGGCGGAACGGCGAGACGCGGTGCCGGAAGAGCAGCTCGGCGCGGTACACGTTGCCCACCCCGGCCAGCACCGACTGGTCCATGAGCAGCGCGCCGACCGCCGTCCGGCTGGCGGCCAGCCGCCGGTACGCGAGCGAGCCGTCGGCGCCGCGGCGCAGCGGGTCGGGGCCGAGCCGGTCGAGGATGCCCCTCACCTCGGGGCGGGTGAGCACCTCGCAGACCGTGGCCCCGCGCAGGTCGGTCCACACGCCGAGGCCGTCGGGGCCGTCGGCGACCCACCGCATGCGCAGCGCGCCCCGCGCCGGCGGCGGGTCGCCGGCGCCGGTGGTGAAGCTGCCGTACAGGCCGAGGTGCACGTGCAGCACGTCGCCGCCGAAGTGCCCGAACAGGTGCTTGCCGTGGGCGGTCGACCGGTCGAGCACGCGGCCGTCGAGCAGCGCCGCGCCGGCGGAGAACCGGCCCTGCGGGCTGGTCACGTGCACCGGGCGGCCGGCGAACAGCGCGGTCTGCTGGCGGGCCAGCCGGTGCAGGGTGTGTCCCTCAGGCACCGGCGCGCACCTGCTCGTAGCGGGCGAGGGCGACCTCGCGCTCGGCGGCGTGCTCGACGATCGGCGGCGGGTACCCGGGCGGGACGCCGTCCGGCGCGCGCCACGGCTCGTGCACCCAGCGGGTCGGCACGTCCCGCAGCTCGGGCACCCAGCGGCGGACGTACTCGCCGTCCGGGTCGAACTGCTGTCCCTGCCGCACCGGGTTGAACACCCGGTGGTAGGGCGAGGCGTCGGTGCCGGTGCCGGCGACCCACTGCCAGCCGTGGTTGTTGCTGGCCAGGTCGCCGTCGACCAGGTGCCGCAGGAAGTACCGGGCGCCGCGCCACCAGTCGACGTGCAGGTCCTTGGTGAGGAACGACGCGACCACCATCCGCACCCGGTTGTGCACCCACGCCTCCCCGAGCAGCTGGCGCATCCCGGCGTCGACGATCGGGTAGCCGGTGCGCCCCTCGGCCCACGCGGCGAAGCGGGCGTCGGCGTCCGGACCGGTGTCGTGGGCCAGCCGTCCCATGCGCTCGTCGAAGGCCCGGTGGGCGGTCTCGGGCCGGTGCCAGAGCACGTCGGCGTAGAACTCGCGCCAGGCCAGCTCGTCGGTGAACCGGCGCACGTGCTCGCGGGGGGCGTCGTCGGCCGCGGCGAGGTCGGCCAGGAGCGTGCGCGGGTGCAGGGTGCCGTACTTCAGGTGCACCGACAGCCGGCTCGTGCCGTCGGCCGCGGGCAGGTTGCGCGTGTCGCCGTAGCCGGCCAGCCGCTCGTCGCGGAAGCGGCGCCAGGCGCCCCGCGCCGCGTCCTCCCCGGCCGGCGGCAGGCGGACGCCGTCGAGGTCCGCGACGTCGGGCAGGTCCTCGGAGCGCACGCCCCGCAGCCACGGCACGTGCCGCGGCCGGGGCGCCGGCGCCCGCCAGCCGTGCGCGCGCCAGGCGCGGGCGAAGGGGGAGAAGACCCGGTACGGGCTGCCGTCGTCCTTGGTGATCCGGCCGGGGGTCACCGCGTACGGCGACCCGGTGCGCACCAGGGGCACCTCGCCGAGCGCCCGCTCCACCGCGGCGTCGCGCTGCCGGCCGTAGGGGCCGGCGTCGGCCGAGACGTGCACGCCGGCCGCCCCGGTCTCGCGGACCAGCCGGGGCAGCACGCGCGCCGGGTCGCCGGTGCGCACGACCAGGGCGCCGCCGGTCGCCTCGTCCAGGGCGGCGAGGCAGTCGCGCAGGAAGCGGCGGCGGGGGAGCCCGGCCGGCTCCCACAGCCGCGGGTCGACGACGAAGACGGGCAGGACCGCCCCCTCGGCACCGGCGTCGTCGCGCGCGGCGAGCAGCGCGGGGTGGTCGGAGAGCCGCAGGTCACGGCGGAACCACAGCAGCGACGTCGGCACCTGCGCCACATTAGGTGGCGCACAACGGACGTGCAGGTCAGCGGGTGGCGGGCTCCAGGCCGAAGTGCGGCCGGTCGTCCTCGGCGACGAGGTCGACGGTCTCGGGGTGCTGCTGGATGTAGCGCCGGACGAAGGAGCAGTACGGCAGCACGTGCAGCCCGCGCTCGCGGGCGGCCGCGAGCACGCCGGCCACCAGGGCCGTGCCGAGGCCGCGACCGCCCATGGCGGGGTCGACCTCGGTGTGCGGCAGCGTCATCGTGCCGTTCTCGACGTGGTAGCTGGCCAGCCCGACCACGCGGTCGCCGAGCCGGATCTCGAACCGCCCCCGTTCGGGGACGTCGACCACACTCGTCTCCATCGTTGCTTCGTCCACCTTCCCTCGCCCGGCGCCGTTGCCGGTGCGGTGCCAGCACGGTAACCCGTGCTCCCCGGAACGACGGCCTTCTCGTAGACCGACGAGTCAGGTGTCGCAGGTGTTCCCCGGAGGTGCGTCGGCCAACCGTTCCGGTCAGCGCCGCAGCGGCAGCCAGCGCAGGACGTCCTGGATCATCGCGTCCCACAGCCCCCACTCGTGCTCGCCGGGGCGGAAGTCCTCCGCGACGTCGTGGCCGCGGGCGCGGGCGGCCTCGAGGAAGCGGCGGTTGTGGTCGATCAGCGGGTCCTCCGTGCCGCAGCCGACGAACAGCCTCGGCGCGTGCGCGGGGTCGACCCGGTCGATCAGCGCGAGCAGGTCGTCGTCCGTGCCCTCGACCCGGTGGCCGCCGAAGATCGTGTGCCAGAGCTTCGCGCGCCCGGGCGGGTGCGCGACGCCCGCCAGCCCGGCGACGTCGACGGCGCCCGACAGCGTGGCCGCCGCGGCGAACCGGTCGGGGTGCCGGAGGGCCCACTTGAGCGCGCCGTAGCCGCCCATGGACAGGCCGGCGACGAAGGTGTCCTCCCGACGGGCGGAGAGGTGGAAGAACGACCGGGCGATGGCCGGCAGCTCCTCGGAGAGGAAGGTCCAGTAGCGGTTGCCGTGCGCCTCGTCGGTGTAGAAGCTGCGCGCGACCTGCGGCATGACGACCGCCAGCCCGAGCGGGGCGGCGTACCGCTCGATGGAGGTGCGGCGCAGCCAGATCGTGTCGTCGTCGGAGAGCCCGTGCAGCAGGTACAGGGTGGGGGCGTCACCGGACCCGGCGGCGCCGGTCATGCCGATCTGCCCCGACGTCGCCTGCGGCAGCACCACCGTCATCGAGGTGCTCAGTTCCAGCACCTCGGAGAAGAAGTCGCAGCGCACCAGTGCCATGGCAGCACCCTGGCCGACACCGCCCGTGGGAGCGACCCGACCCCGCGAGCAGGAGCTCGGGAGGCCGTGCGGCGGTCAGCGGCCGGCGACGCAGCTCGCGCAGGTGCCGAAGACCTCGACCTGGTGCTGGACGTCGGCGAAGCCGTGCTCGGCGGCGATCCGCGCGGCCCACCGCTCGACCGGCGGGTCGGCCACCTCGACCGTGCGGCCGCAGGAGCGGCAGACGAGATGGTGGTGGTGGGCGGGGGAGCACCGGCGGTAGACCGCCTCGCCGTCGTCGCTGCGCAGCACGTCGACCAGGCCGTCGTCCACCAGGGCCTGCAGCGCGCGGTACACCGTCGCCAGCCCGACGCCGTCGCCGCGCTGCCGCAGCAGGGCGTGCAGGTCCTGGGCGCTGCGGAAGCCGTCGAGCTCCTCCAGCAGGGCCTGGACGGCGCTGCGCTGCCGGGTGGTCCGCCGGCGCGCCGTCCCCTCGACGCCCGGTCCGGCCGCGCTCACGACGCGCCCGCCCGGCCGGCCGGCGGCGCGGCGGCGGTGGGCTCGCCGTGCTCGTCGTAGTGCACCCCGGCGCCCGTGCGGTGCGCGGCGTGCAGGTGGCCGTCGTGGTCGTAGTCGACGTGGTCGCCGTGCGGAACCGGTCGGTGCCCGCAGCCCTCGCCGTGCTCGTGGGGATGGGCCGCGTGCACCTCGGCGCGGCGGCGGTGGCGGCGGCGCGCGGTCGCGTCGCGCAGCGCCACGGCGGCGGTGACGACGAGGAACAACGCGATCGCCAGCAGCACGATCGTGCCGCCCGACGGGGTGCCGGTGTAGTACGACGTCGTCGTCCCCGCGACGCTCACGACCAGGCCGATCCCGCAGGCCAGGTAGAGCGTCCGGCGGAAGCTGCGGCCCACCAGCTGCGCCACCGCGGCCGGCAGGATCATCAGCGCGCTGATCAGCAGCAGGCCGACCACCCGCATGGAGAGCACCACGGTGGCCGCCACGAGCGCGGCCAGCACGATGTTCAGCGCCAGCACGGGCAGCCCGACGGCCCGGGCGTACTCCTCGTCGTCGCTCACCGCGTACAGCCGCTGCCCGAGCAGCCAGACCACGCCCAGGACGAGCACGGTGATCACCGCGAACACCGCGACGTCCGAGGCGGTCGTGGTGGTGATCGCGCCGAACAGGTAGGCCTCGAGGTTCGTGGCCTGCCCGCGCGGGGCGAGGCTGAGCAGCACGACGCCACCGGCGATGCCGCCGTAGAACAGCACGGCGAGGGCGACGTCGCCGCTGGTGCGCCCGCGGGCGCGGACGAGCTCGATGAGCACCGCGCCGAGGACGGCGGCGACCAGCGCCGTCCCCACCGGGGCGGTCGAGGTCAGCACGCCCAGCGCGACGCCGGTGAGCGCGACGTGGCCCAGGCCGTCGCCCAGCAGCGAGAGCCGGCGCTGGACCAGGAACACCCCGACCGCCGGGGCCACCAGCCCCACCATCAGGGAGGCGAGCAGGGCCCGCTGCATGAAGCCGTACTCGAGGATCTCCACCTCAGCGCCCTCCCCGCGCCGCGTCCGGCGTCACCCGCGGCTGGTCGATCCGGTACCCGGCGGCGCCCGGGCGGCCCGGCTCGTCGGCGTGGTGGTGCCCAACCCCCGAGTACCGCTCGGCCCCGGCCAGCGGCCCGTCGAAGCAGATCCGGCCGTGGTCGACCACCACCGCGCGGGTGAGCACCCCGGCGAGCGGGCCGGCCTCGTGGGTCACCACGACCAGCGTCGTCCCGGTCGCCGACACCCCGGCCAGGACGGCGGCCAGCGCCTCCTGGCTCGCGGCGTCGACGCCCGCGGTCGGCTCGTCCATGATCAGCAGCTCCGGCTCGGCGGCCAGCGCGCGGGCCACCAGCACCCGGCGCTGCTGACCGCCGGACAGCGACGCCACCGGGTCGCCGAGCCGGTCGGCCAGCCCGACCGCCTCGACGGCGCGGGCGACGGCCTCCCGGTCCCGCGCGCCGAGCCGGCGGAACAGGCCCAGGCGGGCCAGCCGGCCCACCCCGACCACCTCGCGGACCGTCGCCGGGACCGCGCCGCTGACGGTGTGCCGCTGCGGGACGTACCCGACCCGGCCGCGCTCCTGCAGCCGGCCGATCGGGGCGCCCAGCAACGCCACCTCGCCGCCCAGCACGGTGGCCAGGCCGAGCAGCCCGCGGGCGAGGGTGGTCTTGCCCGAGCCGTTGGAGCCGAGCACCGCGACGGCCTCGCCGTGCCGCACCTCGAGGTCGACGTTGCGCACGATCGGCACGTCGCCGTAGCCGATCGTCACGTCGCGCAGCCGGATGGCCGGCTCGCGGTCGGTCGCGGTCACGTGCAGGACTGGCCTTCCCGGAGGGTCGTGAGGTTCGAGCGCATGACCTCGAGGTAGTCGTCCCCGGCGGACTCGTCGGTCAGCCCCTCGAGCGGGTCGAGGACGGCGGTCCGCACGCCCGCCTCGGCGGCGACCGTCTCGGCGACGGCCGGGTCCACCAGCGTCTCGGTGTACACGGTGGTGACCCCCCGCTCGGTCACGAGCGCGGAGATCTCGGCCAGCTGCGCCGGGTCGGGTTCCTGCGACGGGCTCAGCCCGCTGATGCCGACCACGTCCAGACCGTAGCGGTCGGCGAGGTAGCCGAACGCGTCGTGGGCGGTGACCAGCGTGGTCACCGCGCAGCCGGCCAGGCCCTCCCGCATCTCGGCGTCGAGGGCCTCGAGGTCGGCCCGCAGGGCGGCCGCGTTCTCCTCGAAGGTCGCCGCGCCGTCCGGGTCGATCCCGGCCAGCCGCTCGGCCAGCGCGTCGCCCACGGCGGCCAGCCGCACCGGGTCGAGCCAGAAGTGCGGGTCGACCCCGCCCTCGTGCTCGTGCGCGGACTCCTCCCCGCCGGCCTCCTCCTCGGCGTGCTCCTCCTCCGCGTGCTCGTCCTCCGCGGTCAGCGAGAGGTCGGCCGCCTCCCCGGCGTCCCAGGCGGAGTCGCCGGCCTCGCTCGCGGCCGCCTCGTCGAGCGCCGGCTGGAAGCCCTCCAGGTAGACGAGCAGGTCGGCGTCGGCGACGGCGCCGACGTCCTGCGGGGTCAGCTCCAGGTCGTGCGGTTCCCCGCCCGGCGGGGTCAGCGAGGACACCGCGACCCGGTCGCCGCCGATCCGCTGCGCGGCCCACTCGAGCGGGTAGAAGCCGGCGACCACGGTGAGCCCACCGCCGCTCCCGCCGCCGTCCTGCCCGTCCGCGCCGCACCCGGCCACCGCCAGGGCCGCCGCCGCCGTCGTCACCGCCCCGACCGTCCGCGTCCACCTCGTCATGAGAATCATTATCGCATAGCGGTCGGGCGGGGCGGCGGCGGCGTCAGGCCGCCGCCGCCAGGGCGTCGGCGAGCGAGGTGGGGGCGCGGCCGAGCAGCTCCTCCAGGTCGTGGCCCGCCACGAACAGCTCGCCGGCGGCGGCGCCGCGGTCGCCGTCGGCGATCGTGGTCGCGGCCGCCTCGGGCAGCCCGGCGCCGACGAGCACGTCGCGGTAGGTGTCCACCGGGACGTCGGTGTAGGAGACGGTCCGGCCGGTGGCCGCCGACACCGCTGCGGCGAGCTCGGTCATGGTGAAGGCCGCGCCGCCGAGCTCGTACGCCGTCCCCGCGTGCCCCTCGGTGGCGAGGACCGCGGCGGCGGCCGCGGCGTAGTCGGCGCGCGTGGCGGCGCTGATCCGGCCGTCGCCGGCCGCGCCGACGATCCCGTGCTCGAGCCAGGTGGGCAGCTGGGACGTGTAGTTCTCCAGGTACCAGCTGTTGCGGAGGAACACCCACGGGACCCCCGACTCCCTCAGCAGCTCCTCGGTGGCGCGGTGGTCCCGGGCGAGCAGCAGGCTCGACGTGTCGGCGTTCGCGATGCTGGTGTAGGCGATCAGGCCGACGCCGGCGTCCTGCGCCGCCGCGATCGCGCGCGCGTGCTGGGCGACGCGGACGCCGGGTTCGCTGCCCGAGACCAGCAGCAGCTTCTCGGCGCCCTCGAACGCGGCGGCCGTCGCGGCGGGGTCGTCGAGGTCGGCGCGGCGGACGGTCACGCCACGCTGCGCGAGGTCGGCCAGCGTCTCGACGCGCCGGCCGGTGGCGACGACCTCCGCGGCCGGCACGCCGCGCGCGAGCAGGGCCTCGACGACGAGGCGGCCGAGGTGGCCGGTGGCCCCGGTGACGACGGTGGACATGCGCGAGAACTCCTTCCGCGCCGCGACCCTCGCGGCACGGAACCTCCGAACCGGGACGAACGCCGTCCGCTTCCCGTCGGAGGGCCCGGTCGCCGACTCAGGCGTGCGGCGCGAGGAGGGTGATCCGCTCGGCCGCGGGGACGGCGTCCGGCGCGGTGCGCGGCGCCGGCGCGAGGTCGAGCACCATCCGCGTCGGCGCGAACGCCTCCGCGTAGCCGATGCGGGCGTGCGCGCCCCAGTGGCGGGCGGAGGCGACCACGGCGTCGGGCTCGACCATCGCCGACAGGTCGACCTGGGAGGCGTGGCAGCGCAGCGCGGCCAGCTTGCCGGACAGGTGCGCGGTCACGTCGACGAAGACGGTCGGCGTGAAGCTCAGCGTCGAGGGGCTCTGGTAGTGCAGGACCCGCGGCAGGCGCCGGGCGGCGGCGAGGGTGGCCGCGGCGACGGTGCGGTGGTCCTGGTGGCTGTCGTCGGGGGCGTGCACGTAGACGAGCTCGGCCTCGACGTCGCGCAGGACGGTCTCGACGACGTCGACCGTGCCGCTGTCGTTGGGGACGGCGCAGTCGACCAGGCCGCCCCAGCGCAGGTCGGCGCCGAGGGTGCGGGCCGCCGCCACCTGCTCGGCACGGCGGCCGACCACCTGGTCGGCGTCCCCTGGACCGTTCTCGCCGCCCGTGACCACCAGCATGGTGACGCGGTCGCCGGCCGCGGCGTGGGCCAGCAGCGTGGCCCCGCAGCCGAGCTCGATGTCGTCGGGGTGGGCCCCGACGGCCAGCACGCTACGCATTCCCGTCCTCCTGCTCCGGGGTGGTCTGCCCGCCGCCGAGCCGCTTGCCGGCCCGGCGGACGAGCAGGACGCCGAGGACGGCGGCACCGGCCAGCGCGATCGCCGGCGCGGTGTCGTTGCCCTCGGCGGGCATCTGCGTCTCGTCGGGGCAGGCCGGCGCGCGGCCCGGCGCGATGTAGACGGCGTTGCCGTCGAGCACCCACAGGGCGCCGACGAAGGTGATCTGCACGCTGACGACGCCGTGGTGGGTCCCCGGCTGGAACGTGGTCGGCTGCCGGTCCCGGGCGAGCAGCACGGTGTTGTCCGCCCCCAGCGGGATCGTCACCGCGGTGCGGTAGGTGCTGGTGTAGCCGAGCACCGCCGTGTACTCCCAGTCGTCCTCCCGCTCGATGCAGTCGACGATCGGGACGATCTCGCCGGTGTCGGTGGGGGTGGTCGTCGGCGTCGGGGTCGGCGTGGGCGTCGGTGTGGGGGTGCTGGTCGCGCCGCACCGCGGGGAGCTCGAGGCGCTCGCCGTCACCGTGTCGCCGTCCAGGGTCCAGCTCACGCTGCCGCTGGACACGGTGACGGAGAAGACGCGGTTGTAGGTGCCCGACTTGAACTTGGTCGGCTGGTCGCCGTCGTAGCGGCTCGGCGAGATGCGGTTGGCCGAGCCGAGCCGGACGTGCTCGGTCGCCGTCCCGGTGTTCTCGTGGCCGAACCACGCGGTGAAGCCGCCGCGGCCGTCGGGGGTGACGCAGTCGAGGAGCGGGACGACGTCGCCGTGCCCGGGCGTGTAGCTCGGGGTGGCCGCGGCCGTGCCGGGGAGGGCGACGACGGCGGCGGCGAGGGCGGCGGCGAGCGCCGCGGCGCGCCTGCGCCGTCCCTGCCACGGCGTCGTGCCGCGCATGCCGTCCACCTGCGTCCTCGAGTCCCGGACGACCGTCGCCCGTCCCCGTCCCATCGGCACGCGAGCCCGTTCGCTGGACACCCGGACGGGGGAGGTCCCCCGGAGGGGTCAGGCGGGGACGCCGGCCAGCGCGGCGAGGGCCAGCTCGGCCGCCTCGGGGAACGAGGCGGTCACCGCACCGGCGGCGGGGACGTCGGGTGCGGTGGCGTACTCGCCCTGCCGGACCCGGACGGAGCCCGCGCCGACGGCCGCGGCGACGGCGACGTCCTTGCCGGGGCGGTCGCCGATGACCAGCAGCCGGTCGGCCGGCACGCCCAGCCGCTCGGCCACGGCCAGCAGGCCCGCCGGGTGCGGCTTGCGCAGCTGCCGCCCGCCCAGCGCGTCGGTGACGACCACGACCGGCAGCAGGTCGCCCAGCCCTGTCGCGGCCAGCTTGGCGGCCTGGATGACCGGGTTGCCGTCGGTCAGGCAGGCCACCGGCGCCGCGGCGGCGAGCGCGGCCAGCGCCGTCCGCACGCCGGGGTAGGGGTCCAGGCGCTGGGGCCGGTGGCCGGTGAACGCGGCCACCAGGCCCGGCACGAGGGCCGGCAGGTCGGCCGCCGGCACGCCGGCGGCCAGCAGCGCGCGGTCGATGGTGCCGCCGGTGTCGGAGCCGGCGGCCAGCTCGGCGGCGAGCGCGGCGTGCACCGCGGCGCCGTCCAGGCCCGCCGCGGCCGCCGCCCGCCCGACCGCGGCGGCGGCCCCGGCCAGGTAGTCGGCCTGCGGGTAGAGGGTGTCGTCGAGGTCGACGACGATTCCCAGCGGAACGATCCCCAGCGGAACGGTGCCCAGCGGCGGGCTCACCACGGCAGCCGGCCGTCGGTGAAGTCGGGCTCGGGCAGCGCGAGCAGCCGGTCGGTGGCCGGGTCGGCGAGGACGTCGGCGATCCGCCGGCCGGTGCTGCCGTCGCCGTACGGGCAGGGCAGCTCGGCGGCGCGCCGCTGCGCCTCGGGGCGGGTGTGCTCCTCGGCGGCGGCGAGCACCGCGGCGGCCGCGCCGTCGTCGGCCAGGGTGGCCAGCGTCGTCGTGCCCGCCTCGACCCCTTCCCACCGCGGCGTGGAGCCGCGCAGCACGACCACGGGGACGCCCAGGTAGGCCGCCTCCTCCTGGATGCCGCCGGAGTCGGTGACCGCCAGCCGGGCCGAGCCGAGCGCGGCGAGCAGCGTGTCGTAGTCGGCCGGACCGGTCAGCGTGACCCCCGGGTGGTCGGCGAGCGCGAGGGTGAGCCCCTCGTCGGCCAGCCGCTTCGCGGTGCGCGGGTGCACGGGGAAGGTGACCGGCCCGATGCGGTCGGCCAGCTGCTGCACGACGGCGACCAGCCGGCGCAGCCGCACCGGGTCGTCGACGTTGGTCGGGCGGTGGGCGGTGACCAGCACGCCGGCCCGCTCGCCGACCGGGGTGGGCCGGACGCCCCGCGCCACCAGCGTGTCGATCGCCGGGTTGCCGACGACGAACACCCGCTGGTCAGGCACGCCCTCGCCGGCGAGGAACGCGGCGGCGCGCCGGGTCGGCGCGAAGTGCAGCTGCGCGGCCGCGGCGGCCACCCGGCGGTTGACCTCCTCGACGCTGCGCGGGTTGAAGCTGCGCAGGCCGGCCTCCACGTGCGCGAACGGCACCCCGGCGCCCCGGGCGGCCAGGGCGTACGCCGGCACGGTGCTGGTGTCGCCGAGGGCGAGCACCAGGTCGGGTGCGAAGCGGCGGACCGCGGTCGCGGCGTCGGCGAACAGCGCGCCCGTGCGCGCCGCCGGCTCGGGGGGCAGCCCGAAGCGGTGCGTCACCGCCAGGCCGAGCGCCTCCTGCAGGCCGGAGCTCATCGCCGGGTCGGTGTGCTGGCCGGTGTCGACGACGGTCACCCGGTGCCCGGCGGCGGCCAGCGCGGCGACGACGGGCGCGAGCTTGACCACCTCGGGGCGGGTGCCGAAGGGCACGAGCACGTGCCGGGTGCGGCTCACGCGCTCACCGCCGCCGCGCACGGGTCGGCCACGGGGGCGCCGTCCTCGCTCGAGTACGTCTCGGCGAAGTAGCGGCTCATCCGCACCCCGGGGCGGAACGAGAGCTCCGGCAGCGCCGCGCCGGGGTCGCGGACGCCGGCCAGGTAGGTGCCGACGACGTCGGCGCCCGCGGCCAGGGTGAGCGGCAGGCCGCCGGAGAACCGCGGGTTGATCTCCACGACGGTGACGGCGCCGTCGTCGTCGACGAAGCCCTGCACGTTGGCCGGGCCGGTCAGCCCGACCGCGGCCAGCGCGGCGGCCACGGTGGCGGCCACGGCGGGGGAGTCGAACGTCGTCCCCTTGACCGAGATGCCGGCCTTGGTCTCGTCGCGGAGGCGGGGGACGACGGCCAGCAGCCGCCCGTCACGGGCGACGAGCGCGTCGGCGGTGAACTCCCGACCGGTCAGCCGGCGCTGGACGATGAGCGCGGGGTCGGCGTGCAGCGCGGCGGCCACCGCCCGGCGGTCGTCGAGCGCCTGCACCCCGCGGCTGCCCCGGCCCGCGCGCGGCTTGACGATCCACGGGCCGGGCACCGCCGCGACCCCGGCGACGTCGTGCGCCGTCTCCGGGTGGGGCACGCCGGCGGCGCGCAGGCGGGCGGCGAAGGCGGCCTTGTCGCAGCAGACGTCGACCGCGTCCGGGGTGGGCAGCCAGGTACCCACGCCCGCGGCGGCCAGCCGCCCGGCGCCCGCGGTGAGGGCGGGCAGCTCCTCGGCGACGGTCGGCACCAGCGCGTCGGCGCCGTGCCGCGCGCAGGCGCCGAGCAGCGCGTCGACGAACCCGGGGGCGTCGGCCCGGGGGACGACCAGCCCGACGTCGGCCAGGGCGAGCCCGGCGGCGGCCGGGTCGGCGTCGACGGCGACCACGCGGGAGCCGAGGGCGACCAGCCGGCGCACCACGGCGATCCCGGCCGGGCCGCCGGCGCCGGTCACGAGGACCGCCGGCGGCCGGTCGGGCCACGCCGCGACCGGCGGCGCGGGCAGCAGGGGCGGGGAGAGGGTCATCGCAGGTCCCGGGGGTCGATGGGGATGGGGCGGGTGTCGTGGAACGGGACGGGGCCCGCCGCCAGCACCGCGGTGAGGCGGGCGTAGCGACGGGCGGGAGCGGGAGGCGGGAGCCGGTCCGGCGGCTCGGCCGTCGGGGCCGGTGGCCGGGGGAACAGCCAGCCGCGCGCCCACAGGCGCAGCGCGGCGACCCGGTCGTCGACCACGGGCTCCCACTGCCGGGCGGCGACCGCCTCGGCGAGGGCGTCGAGCACCCGGGTGTCCTGCTCGTAGGTGGCGACGGCGAGCAGGGTCGCGGTGTGCGCGCCCAGGCCGTCGGCGGCGAGGTCGCGCACGCGGGCGATCCGCTGCGCGGCCGGCAGGTGGCCCAGCCGGTAGTCGATCCGGCCGGCCTCGCGGCGGGCGGCGAGCCTCCGGGACAGCGGGCGGGGGAGGAGGAACCGGTGGACCAGGCTGGTGAGGGTGCGGCGCCGGGTGGGGGTGGTCTCGTCGAGCTCGGGCAGCCGGTAGCCCAGGCCGGGGCGGGCCCAGCTGCTCGGGCGCCGGGCGGTGTGGTGGCCGGCGACGTTCTGCTCGGCGCGCTCGGCGGCCGGGAGCGTCAGGCAGACCATGAGCAGGAAGCCGACGAGGGTGGACGCGAAGGTCCAGATCGTGCCGACCCAGTCGTGGAAGAGCACCAGCGCGCCGTGGCCCCACCACAGCCCGGCGAGGGTGGAGACGACCAGCCGCACGTCGTTGAGCAGGACCACGCCGGCCACGGCGGCGGCCAGGCCGGCGAGGGCGTGCAGCCGGCGGCTGCGCAGCACGGTGAGGGTCAGCGCGGTCAGGCCGAGCACCGAGAGCACGGCCGAGCAGGAGGCGGTGACCTCGGCGTTGAGCAGCTCGCCGTCGTCGCGGAAGACCAGGATCCGGCCGGGCAGGACGCCGGAGACCTGCTCGACGCCGACCAGGTCGAGGAAGCCGGCGACCCACGCGGCCTCGTGCACCTGGAACCACTGCGCGAGGTAGCGGTAGCCGACGACGCAGACCGCGGTCGCCAGCAGCAGCTCGGAGAGCACCGAGAGCCGCCGCCGTCCGCCGCCGGAGCGCCACGGCGGGCGCCGGCGGGTGTCCACCCGGATGGTCACCGGCTGCTCACCGCCATCTGCTTCGGCGCGACCGTCGAGACCGAGCCGGAGCGGGTGGTCTTCACCCACGTGTACGGGCGGCCGAGCATGCCGTCGAAGTAGGCGCGGGTGGTGATCCAGATCGACAGCGCGAAGGCCGGGAGGAAGCCGAGCAGCGACCAGGCCGCCCGGCGCTCCACCCGGCCGACCAGCAGGCCGACCGACAGCTCGGCGAGCGGGCCGACGAACAGCAGCATGGACAGCGGCAGCAGGCCGATGATCGGCTGGTCGCCGACGCCGAAGGCGCGCAGCACGCTCAGCAGCACGCCGAACCCGGTCAGCACCGGCACGTGGTAGCCGAGCAGGAACATCATCGACTCGCCCTTCTCCACGAGGGAGAGGTGCGGCGAGCGCAGGACCGGCTTCCAGTAGTCGCGGAAGCACTTCTGGTGGCCGCGGGCCCAGCGGTAGCGCTGCGTCCAGAACCGGCGGGCGCTGACCACCGCCTCCTCGTAGTCGACGGCGGAGACGTCGTAGCGGACCCGCTGGCCGCGCAGCAGCACCCGCAGCGTGAGGTCGGTGTCCTCGGTGACGGTGTGCGGGTTCCAGCCGCCGAGCTCGCGCAGCGTGGACATGCGCACCGCGCAGTTGGCGCCGCCGTAGGCGGGCAGCTCGAACATGGCCTGGCGGCCGTACTCGTTGACCAGGTAGCCGGAGAGGAAGTCGACGAAGACCGTGGTCGCCATCGTGGACTCGTGGCCGTTGCGGATGATGCAGCGGCCCATGACGGCGCCGACCGAGGGGTCGCGGAAGTGCCGCACCAGGCGGCGCAGCACGTACGGGTCGGGCTCGTGGTCGGCGTCGAAGACAAGGACGACCTCGGCGTCGACGCCGGCGAGGGCGTCGTTGAGCGCACCCGACTTGCCGCCGCCGGCGCCGGGCGCGCGGTGCAGCACCTTCAGCCGCGGGTCGGCCGCCGCCCGGCGGTCGAGGAGCTCGCCGGTGCGGTCGTCGGAGCCGTCGTCGACGACGACGATCGTCAGCCGGTCGGCCGGGTAGTCCAGCGCGAGCAGCGCGGTGACCATCCCGTCGACGACCAGCTCCTCGTTCTTGCAGCCGACGAAGACGGCGACCGGCGGGGCCCAGCCGTCGAGGTCGACGTCGGCGGCGAGCAGGTCGGCGCCGGCCCAGCGGGCGGCCGAGACGGCGAAGGCCAGGTGCCGGAAGAAGTAGAGGGCGAAGACGACGTTCAGCGCCCCGGCCAGGTAGCCCAGGACGGGGTCGACGCCGAAGGCGACGCACGCGGCGGTGAGCGCGCCGGCGTGGAGGGCCAGCGCCAGCCGGTGCCCGTCGGGGCGGTCGCCGTGGGTCGCGGCGGGTGGGGTCGGGGCAGGGGACGTCGGCATCGCCGTCCCACCTCCCTGTCACCCGTCCGTGCGCCGCGGGGTGCTGCGTCACCTGGACGGGTGATCGGCACGAACGCGCCGTGACTGAAGGGGCAGGTGGGACCGGCGCGGGGCGGCCGGGTCAGGCGTAGCGGAAGGTGGCCGCCTCCGCCCGCCCGAAGCGGCCCCGGGTGAGCCGGTAGAGCACCCGGAACAGCAGCCCGGCGGTGCCGAACGCCCGCTCGCGCGCCGTGCGGTCCAGGCCGTCGGCCGCCCACGGGATCAGGAACGCCAGGTCCCGCGGGGCGAACGACTTCTTCGCCGCCTCCTCGGACGCCAGCCAGTCGGCCTCGGGCAGGTGCCGCTGGACCAGGGGCAGCGCGTCGGTCTCCTCGTGCGAGAGGTGCCGGTGCAGGGTGTCGCGGATCGTGGCGAGGTCCCGGGCCAGCTCCTCGCGGACCTCCTCGCGGGGCTGCTGCGCCATGGCGGCGAAGCCGGCGGCGCAGGCGGCCAGCTGCGGGTCGATGGTCTCGTGCTCGGCCTGCATGGCCTCGAGCGTGGCGCGGTCGGCGGCGGCGCCCTGCCCGTCGATGCGCGCCAGCAGCGGCGGCCAGAGGGTCCGGTCCTCGATCGAGTGGTGGTGGTGCAGCACCATGCCGAAGCGCTCCCAGCGGCGGGCCAGCGACTGCCACGTGGCCCGGTCGTCCAGGGGCGTCCGCCGGACGGCGGTGGGGAACCGCTCGAGGTCGCGGCGGAAGGCGTGGTGCATCACGTACATCGCGCTCATGTCGAGGGGACCGTTCGCGACGTGCGCCTGGCCGGTCAGGTTCAGCTGGGTCGCCGACGTGCGGGTCGTGCTCATGGCGCCTCCCGGGCCGACGTCGCGGCCGGGATCCCGGTGGGAGTCGGTGGCGACCGCGACGCGAGACGGGCCCATCCCACTCCCGCGCACCCCCGGGGTGGAACCACTTCGCGCGCCGTGCGCGCCTCGAGAGGGGCGCGGCCCACCCGCTGCGTGCCCCCGGCAGGATTCGAACCTGCGACACACGGTTTAGGAAACCGATGCTCTATCCCCTGAGCTACGGGGGCTCGTCGGCGGGCGCTGCCCGACGGGGTGTGGCTGAGGTTAGCCGGTCGCCGGGAGGAGCTGACGGCGGTCCCGAGGATCTACCGTCGGCAGCGTGCTGGTCGTCCTCGAGCTGGCGCTGGTGGCGCTCGTCGTCGTGCTGCTCGGGCTCGGTGCCTGGGCGGCGTGGCGGGCGTTGCGCGGCGACTTCGCGGCGTCGGCGCCCGCGCTGCCCGCCCGCGACCGCGCCTGGCTGGCGGCGCAGGTCGCCGCCGCGCGCTGGTCGGTGGCGCACGACGAGGTCGACGGCGTCACGCGGGTCCTGCTGCGCAAGGGGCACGCGGGCCTCGACGGCCGGCCCGTCGTCCTGGAGGAGCGGGTGTTCACCACCTTCCCCGCCGACGACCCGGCGTGGGAGGCGCGGTTCACCGAGGCCATGGCGAACGCGCGCTTCCGCTGCGCCTACCTCAACGCGGAGGAGTCGCGGGAGTAGCCCGGGCCGCCGTCTCCTCGACCAGCCGCACGATCGTGCGGGGACGGTCGGACTGCGGGGCGTGCCCGGCGGCGAGCAGCGGGCGGAAGCGGGAGCCCGGGATCAGCGGCAGGTACCGCACGGTCTGCCCGGAGGCGATCCAGTCCGCCCAGCCCTGCACCAGCGTGACCGGGCGGTCGATGCGGTCCATGCCGCGCGGGACGTCGAGCAGCATCCCGTGCAGCAGGGTGCGCCAGTAGTCGCGGGAGTCGGCGAACCCCTCGCGCGCGCCGACGGCCTCCTCCCGGCTCGTCGCCCAGGGCCGCGCCTTGAGGGGCGCCAGCAGCGCGGTGCGGCCGAGCGCCGAGCGGGACAGCGGCCCGACCAGCGGGGCGGCGGCGCGCATGACGAACCGGGCGACCACCATCCCCGCGCCCTGCACGACCCGCTCGGGCGGCAGGTTCATCCCCGACGGCGCGACGGCGACCACCGACCGCGCCCGGCCCCGGCGGGCGAGCTCGAGCCCGATCCGCCCGCCGAGCGAGTTGCCGAGGACGTGCACGGCGCCCACCTGCTCCGCGTCCAGCGTCTGCTCGACGGCATCGGTGAGCGCGGCGACCGTCGGCCGCCGGTCGAGGGCGGGGGAGCGGCCGACACCGGGCAGGTCGGCGGCGAGGACGTCGAAGCGCTCGGCCAGCGCGGGGAGGACGGCGGTGAAGTCGCGCCGCGAGCTGCCCATGCCGTGCAGCAGCAGCAGCGGCTCGCCCTGCCCGGTGCGGGTCACGGACAGCGGGGCGGTGCGGGGAGGCGTGGTCACCGTCCGGCACGTACCCCGTCCGGTGCCGCGCCGATCGCGGGCTCGCAGGACGGCGCGGCCGGTGCCGGGTTGCGCCCGTGGCCGAGCCCGGTGCGCTGGTGCTCGACGTCTTCGGCACCCGCGTCGACCGGCGGTCCGGCCTGCTCGACGAGGCCCGCGCGCTCGGCCCGGCGCGGACCGGCCGGCGGTCGTCGACGACTGGCATCGGGCCCACCAGCCTGCGGACGACGTGACGGCGATGACCACGATCCCCGGGGAGTGCGTGCTCTGCTTCGTCGACCGGATGCTCACGGCCTTCGGCCGCGACCGCACCCTGCGCTGGGCCGTCCGCCGGCGGGACTCGCGGGCGCCGCGGGCCACGGGGCTGGAGGGCCGGCTGCGGGCACGCGGCGGCTGCTGCGACTGCGAGGTCTTCGCCAACGGCTGGGACCTCGCCCGCGAGCTCCGCACGACCGACGAGGACGGTCGACCCGGGTGGCCCGCGGTCCGCCCCCCGTGCGTCGGCGCCCGCGGTGCCCAGCCGTGCGACAACTGGGTCGCCCTCGGCCGGGGCGGGTGGTGACCCCGGGGCAGGATGGGCGGCATGAGCGAGGTCGTGGCCACCGCCGAGCACGTCGTCCGCGCGCCCGCCGAGCGGGTCCGGGCCGCACTGGCCGACTACGAGGGCGCCCGCCGCCGGGCTATGCCCGAGCAGTTCAGCGACTACCGGGTCGAGTCCGGCGGCACCGGCGCCGGCACGCGGGTGCGCTGGCGCTTCGCGGCCACGTCGAAGCGGGTGCGCGACCAGCTGGTCGAGGTCAGCGAGCCCGACGACGCCACGCTCGTCGAGCGCGACGCGAACTCCTCCATGGTGACGACCTGGACGGTGCACCCGGCCGACGCCGGCGCCACCACGGTGCGGGTGCGCACCACCTGGAACGGCGCCGGCGGCATCGGCGGCTTCTTCGAGCGGACGTTCGCCCCGAAGGGCCTGCGGCGGGTGTACGCGGACCTGCTCACCCGCCTCGAGCGCGAGCTGGCCTGAGCTCCCGGCACGCCGGCCGCCGGCGGGGGACCATGGCGGGGTGACCGCCGCGCCGACCGCCTTCACCGCCGACGTCGGCGCAGCCGCCTCCGCCTGCCCGGAGGCCCTGGCCGACCTCGTCTCCGACGGCGACGTCGTCGTGCTCTCCGGCGCCGGGCTGTCGACCGACTCCGGCATCCCGGACTACCGGGGCGCCACGGGCTCGCTGCGCCGCCACACGCCGATGACGTACCAGACCTTCACCCACGACCCGCGGGGCCGGCACCGCTACTGGGCCCGCAGCTTCGTGGGCTGGCGGCAGATCCGCGGCGCGCGGCCCAACGCCGGGCACCGGGCGGTGGCCGACCTGCAGGTGGCCGGCCTGGTCGGCGGGATCATCACGCAGAACGTCGACGGGCTGCACCAGGCCGGTGGGGCGCGCGACGTGGTGGAGCTGCACGGCGGGCTGGACCGCACGATCTGCCTGGCCTGCGGCGACGTGGCCTCCCGCGCCGCGCTCGACGAGCGGCTGCGGGCGGCCAACCCCGGCTTCGGGCCGCGCACCGACGAGATCAACCCCGACGGCGACGCCGAGCTGCCCGACGAGGTCCTCGACGGCTTCGTGATGGTCGACTGCGCGGCCTGCGGGTCCGGCCCGCTCAAGCCCGACGTGGTGTTCTTCGGCGAGACGGTGCCGCGCGACCGCGTGGCCGCCTGCTTCGAGCTGGTCGACGACGCCGGCTGCCTGCTGGTCCTCGGCTCCTCCCTGACGGTGATGAGCGGCTACCGGTTCGTGCTGCGGGCCGCCCAGCGCGGCATCCCGGTCGCGATCGTGAACGTCGGACCCACGCGCGGCGACGGCAAGGCCGACGTCCGCGTCGAGGCCCCGCTCGGCGTCGTCCTGCCGGAGCTCGCGGCCCGCTGCGCGCGGTGAGCGTGGAGCGCACCGACGACGGCCGGTGGGTCGTCGTCGACGGCCGCCGCTGGCGGGCCGGCGATCCCGCGCTCCCCGACGACGTGCGCGCCCGCCTGCAGCAGCACCTCGGGCGGGCGCGGGCGGCGGTGCGGTCGGCCGGACGGGCCGGCGACGGCAGCGCGCTGGCCGCGGCCCGTGCCCGGGTGCAGCTGGCGAAGACGGGGCTGGGGGAGCGCGGCCCCGCCTGGTGGGAGCAGGACGGGCCCGCCCGCCGGCGGCGCTGGGAGAGCGCCCTGCGCGCCCTCGACGGCGGCTGACCCGGCGGTCGGCGCTCCCCTCGGTCAGGATGGACCGCGATGCAGACCTTCCTGCCGGTGGCCGACTTCGAGGAGAGCGCCCGGCTGCTCGACTCGCCCCGGCTGGGCAAGCAGCGGGTGGAGACCCTGCAGGTGCTGCGGGCGCTGGAGCTGCCCGACTACGGCTGGGCGACCCACCCGGTCGTGAAGATGTGGCGCGGGCGCACCCCGGCGCTGGTCGCCTACGGCCTGGCGATGGTGCGGGCATGGCGCGAGCGCGGCTTCGCCGACAGCACCCGCACGCTGATCACCGAGTTCGCCCCGGGCGTCGCCGGCCGTCCGCAGGCCGAGCTCGCCGCCGAGGGGTTGCTGCCCTCGTGGGTGGGCGACGAGGCGCTGCACCTGTCGCACCGCTCGAACCTGCTGGCCAAGGAGCCGGAGTTCTACCGGCCCCGGTTCACCGAGCTCTTCGGCCCCGAGCCCGACGACCTGCCCTACGTCTGGCCCGAGCCGGACGACGTCCCGCCCGCGCCCGAGCCCGACGGGGTGCGGGTGTGGGTGGTCCGGCCCCGCTCGCACGCCGAGGTCGGCGCCTGCCTGACCGCGGGCGTCGTCGGTCTGGGCACCCAGTCGGGGATCGACGTGGACGCCACCGGCCTGTGTCCATCCGAGCTGCGCGCGCTGTCCAAGGAGCTCTCGGGCCGGCGGCCGGCCAAGGACCTGCGCCAGCTGTCGGCGTTCCTCGACGACGTCCGGCCGGGGGACCCGGTCGCCGTGCCCGTCGAGCACGGCGCCGGCCTGCTGCTGGGCGAGGTGGTGGGGGACTACCTGTTCCAGGGGCGGGAGCTGCTGCCGCACCGGCGGCCGGCCCGCTGGGACCGCGTCGTCCCGCGCGGGGCCGCCCGCCCGCCCGCGACCCTGCAGGACCCGCGGGCGCTGTTCTCCGTCGTCCTGGACCCGGCGCAGCTGCCCGGCTGATCAGCCCTCCAGCACCGCGCGCAGCCGGGCGTGCGCGTCCGCGGCGGACGCCGGGTGCCGGGCGTCGATCACGACGCCCCACACCGCGGCGTGCAGCCGGCGCAGCTCCAGCCAGGGCCGCAGCTCGTCGTCGGAGGGCGCGCCGATGGCGTCGAGGGCGGCCCGCCCGTCGAGGCGGCGGGTGCTGCGCAGGCAGGCGAGGTCCCACTCCGGCGGCCCGGCGCAGGAGTCCTCGAAGTCGCCCCAGACCCAGCCGGTGGGTGCGGCGAGCAGGTTGCCGGGGTGCGGGTCGCCGTGCAGCCGCCGGGTGCCGCCGACCAGCTCGGGCCGCAGCGCGGCCAGGCGTTCGCCGAGCCGGGCGAGCAGCGGGGCGGGGACGCCCCACCCGCCGCCGCACGCGGTGAACGCGGCCACGTCGTCTTGCGGGGTGTCCAGCGGTGTGCCGTCGGCCGGCAGGCCGGCCAGGTGATCGTGGAGTTCGGCCAGCGCGACGCCGGCCTGCTCCGCGGTGGGGGCTCCGGGGCGGACGTTGACGGCGGTCCAGAACGACACCACCGTGCCCGCGTGGGCGTGCGGGCCCGGGGGCAGCAGGTCGCTCGGCGGCACGACCGCCGCCCCCGCCCGGGCCAGCGCGGCGGCGAGGGAGACCTCGCGGCCGAAGTGCCGGGCAGGGTCGGGGCGCAGCGCGGTGGTCAGCGTCGCCACGCGGGCGACCACCGGCGCCGGCAGCAGCCGGACGACGACGTTCGCCCCGTCGTGCAGCACCCGGACGTCGTCGACCCGCACGCCGTGCCGGACGGCGACCTCGCGGGCGACCCGGACCGCTCCGGCGACCCGTTCCGCCGTCACGCGGTGGGCAGCGGCACGTTCTGAAGGCGGACCTGGCCGCGGGCCACCAGCTTGCCGTCGTCGGCGCGGGCGAGCGTGACCAGCCAGAGCTGCAGCGTGCGGCCCTGCTGGACCGGCTCGGCGACGACGTCGACCCGGCCGGTGCTCATCGGCCGGAGGAAGTCGGTCTGGTTGTTCACCCCCACGGCGAACTGGCCGCGGTCGAGCACCGCCGCGCTGGCGCCGATGCTGGCGGCCGACTCGATGACCGTGCAGTAGACGCCGCCGTGCACCACGCCCCAGGGCGTGTGCTGGTCGGGGCCGAGCTCGACGAAGCCGGTCACCCGCGTGCCGCTGATCTCGGTGACCTCGAACCCGGAGGCGGCGACGAAGCGGCTGGCCGACGAGAGGTCGACCGAGGGCAGGTCGGTGCTCACGCGTCCCACACCAGGCAGAAGGGGTGTCCGACCGGGTCGGCGTAGACGCGGAAGTCGCCGCCGCCGCCCGGCAGCCTGCGGGCACCGAGGGCGAGCACCTTCGGCTCGGCCTCGTCGACGTCGCGCACGTAGACGTCGAGGTGGAACTGCTGCGGCCGCTCGGGATCGGGCCAGTCCGGGGGCTTCAGGTCCGGCGCCTCCTGGAAGGCCAGGCGGTGCCCGGCGCCGGTGGCGACGACCCAGTCGTCGCCCGGCGAGCCCTTGATCTCCATCCCCAGCAGCTCGGCGTAGAACGTGGCGAGCGCGTAGGGGTCCGGTGTGTCGATGACGACGGAGTGCAGCTGCCCGATCATGCGCCCCATCCTCACGCCCACCAGGGGGTTCGCGACAGCCGGATCCCGGACGCGCCGCGCGGCGATCCCGCCACCCGCCCGCCCACCGGCCGGCGCGGTGGCGCACGATCGCAGCATGTCCCGCGACCGCCGACCCGCCCCCGCCCGATGACCGCGCCCCACCTCGGCACGCTGGCCTGGCACCCGGCCGCCGCGCGGCAGGACCTGCTCGCCGAGCCGGTGGCCGCCGCGCTGCCCGCCCTCACCGGGCCGGCGTGGGTCGCCGAGATCGCCGACGACCTGGCCGACACCGCCGCGTTCACCGAGGCCTACGGCGTGCCGCCGGAGGCGTCGGCCAACTGCGTGGTCGTGGCCGCCCGGCGGGCGGGGCGGACCACGCTGGCGGCCTGCGTCGTGCTGGCCACCACGCGGGCCGACGTCAACGGGCTGGTGCGGCGGCACCTGGACGCGCGGAAGGCCTCGTTCGCGCCGCAGGACGTCGCCGTCGCCGAGAGCGGCATGGCCTACGGCGGGATCACACCGGTCGGCCTGCCGCCGGGTTGGCCGGTGCTGGTCGACGCCGCCGTCGCCGCCGCCGACCTCGTCGTCGTGGGCTCCGGCACGCGGGGCAGCAAGCTCGCGCTCCCGGGGGCGGTGCTCGCCGGCCTGCCCGCCGCGCAGGTGGTCGACGGGCTGGGCCTGCCGCTCCCGGCGGCCGCGCAGACGGCGCCCGCCCGGCCCGAGCGGGCCCCCGACGACAGCGACGTCGGGTGGGGCGAGCGGCCGCGCGACCCGGAGGACGACGACCGCCGCTACCTCGAGGACCGCCCACCGCACTGGGGCAGCGACTGACGGAGCACCCCCTGCCCCCGCCGCTCACACGTTCGCGGAGGGACCCTGCAGGGGGCCGTCGGTGCGCTGCTGGGCGCGCAGCAGGTCGCGGATCTCGACGAGCAGCTCCACCTCGTTGGGGGCGACCGGGCCGGGCTCGTCCCCCCGCCGGCGCCGCTCGATGATCCGCTTCATCGGCACGACGACCACGAAGTAGACGACCGCCGCGGTGAGCACGAACGTGATCACCTGGCTGACGAACGCGCCGTAGGTGAACGTCTGCCCGTCCACGGTGAACGTCCCGCCGAACTGGCCGCCACCGCTGACCAGCGCGATGAGCGGGGTCAGGAACGAGTCGGTGAACGCCGTGACGACGGCGGTGAAGGCGGTGCCGATGACGACCGCCACGGCCAGGTCGACGACGTTGCCGCGGAGCAGGAAGTCCTTGAAGCCTCTGAGCACCCGGCCATCCAGCCACACGGCCGGCGCCACGGCCACCGCGGCCGGTCACGGAGGCGGCAGGCTGACGGTGAGGGTCGCCGTCGTCGCGACCGCGGCCAGCCGGGCGGCGGTCGCCGCGTCCACGGCCAGCACCAGCAGGCCGGCGTCCTCGCTCGCGGTCGCGGCGTCCCCGGGAGGGGCCGTCGCCGCGAGCACCAGCGCTCCCGCGGCCACGACCTCGGCCGTGCCGGCGTCGGGCGCGGTGGCCAGGACGTCGACGCGGTCACCGGTGCGGACCAGGCCGGCGACGGCGAGATCGGCCAGCCGGACCGGCGCCGCGACCTGGCCGGCGGGCAGCCCGGCGGTGAGCCCGGGCCCGACCAGGCGCACGTCGGTCAGCGGTTCGCCGGAGCGCACGCCGCCGGCGAGGCGCCGGCCGGCCAGGTCGTGCGGGTCGGCCACGGCGCCGCGCGGCACGGCCTCGGCCGGGAGCCGCGCGGTGGTGAGGTCGGCGCCGGTGAGCACGGCGCCGGCGGGCAGGTCGGCCGCGGCGACCGCGACCGCCACCAGGTGCGGGCCGCCCACCGCCGCGGGCTCGGGCGAGCGCAGGGCGAGGACGAGCGCGGTCGCCGCGAGCAGCGCCGCGGCGAGGCGGCGCAGGGCGAGGACGGGGGAGCGGGGACGGCGCAGGAGCGGCACGACGCCAGCCTGTCCGGCGGGGGCCGCTGCGGCAGCGGTGCACCGCGGGTTGTGGACGACGCCCCCGGTTGTGGACGGCCCGGCGCCGTCCCGCGCCGGGCCGCGCCGGGCTCAGCTCGCGGCGGCCTTCGCCGTGCCGCCCGAGGAGGAGCTGGACGCCGTCGACGAGTCCTTCGCCTTGGACGAGGACGAGTCCTTGGACGAGGTGGAGCCGCCGTCCGACGACGAGCTGCTCGACGAGGAGCCGTTGCTGCCGGCCCGGCTGTCGGTGCGGTAGAAGCCGGAGCCCTTGAACACCACGCCGACCGAGCCGTAGACCTTGCGCACCGTGCTGCCGCAGACCGGGCACTCCCGCGCCGGCTCGTCGGTGAACGACTGCACGAGCTCGAAGTCGTGCTTGCCGTCGGGGTTGGTGCAGACGTACTGGTACGTGGGCACGGCGGTTGCGCTCCTCGTCGGGGAAGCCGGATTGGCACTCGTCCCTGTCGACTGCTAATGATGCGCCCTTCCCGCGGGTCGCGTCCACACCGCGAGGGGAGTGTCACCCCCGGCCGCCGCGGCGCCGGCGCGAGCAGCGCCGGAGACCGGCGCGAGCACCGGGGACGGCGCCGGGGCGGGCGCTCCCCGCACGGCCGCCCGGTACCGTTCCCGCCGTGACGCAGCGGTGGCTCGACGACGAGCAGCAGCGCACGTGGCGGGCCTGGTTGACCGTCTCCGAGCTGCTGCCGCGAGTGCTCGACGGCCAGCTCCAGCGCGACGCGGGGCTCTCCCACGCCGCCTACGTCGTGCTGGCCATGCTGTCGGAGGCCCCGCGGCGCAGCCGCCGCATGAGCGACCTCGCCCGCCGGGCCAACCAGTCGCAGAGCCGGCTGTCGCACACCGTCGCCCGGCTCGAGGAGCGCGGCTGGGTCCGGCGCGAGCGGTCCGCGGAGGACGGCCGCGGGAACCTCGCCGTCCTCACCGACGCCGGCTGGGACGTCGTCCGCAGCGTCGCACCGGGGCACGTCGACGCCGTCCGCACGGCGCTGTTCGACCCCCTCACCCCGGAGCAGACGAAGGCCCTGCGCGAGGTGCTGGAGACCGTCCTGGAGCGGCTCGACCCCGACCACAGCCTCCGCGTCGAGCACGGCGACGACCTGGGGACGTAGACCGCGGGGGCGCCGGCGGTCCCCGCCTCAGCGGCCGAGGTGGCGGTAGCGGTGCATCCGGCGGCGGAAGCGCTCGGTGTCGTCGCGGCCCAGCAGCCCGGCGAGCTCCTCGCCGAGCACCCGGCCGAGCCGGCCGCAGAACTCGGCGGGCTCGTCGGCGGCGTCGGGCCGCTCGGGCACCACCCGGTCGACGATCCCGGCCCGCCACAGGTCGGTGGCCCGCACGCCCTGCCTGGCGGCCATCACGTCGGCGTGGTCGACGTCGCGGTGCACGATCGCCGACGCGCCCTCCGGCGGCAGCGGCCCGAGCCAGCCGTTGGCGGCGGCCAGCACCCGGTCGGCCGGCACCAGGGCCAGCGCGCCGCCGCCGGTGCCCTGCCCGAGCAGCACCGCGATCGTCGGCGCCCCGAGCATCACCAGGTCCTGCAGGCAGCGGGCGATCTCACCGGCCAGCCCGCCCTCCTCGGCCTCCCGGGACAGCGCCGCGCCCGGGGTGTCGATCAGCGTGACCAGCGGCAGCCGCAGCTCCTCGGCCAGGTGCATGCCGCGGCGCGCCTCGCGCAGCGCCGCCGGACCCAGCGGGGCCGACAGCGACTGGCCGCGCCGGTCCTGGCCGAGCACCACGCACGGCGCGCCGCCGAAGCGGGCCAGCGCGAGCAGCAGGCCGGGGTCCTTCTCCCCGGCGCCGGTGCCCGACAGCCCGACCACGTCGGTGGCCGCGGTGCGCAGCAGCCGCCGCACCCCGGGGCGGTCCGGCCGCCGCGAGGCGGTGACCACGTCCCAGGCGCTGCGGTGGTCCTCGGGGTCGTCGGCGTCGGTGCCGTCCTCCGGCCGCGGGCGCTCGGCCCCGCGGACGTCGACGTGCCAGGTCTGCCGGGCGGCGAGCACCCGCAGCGCCCGGTCGGCGACGTCGGCGATCTCCTCGTGCGGCACCACCGCGTCGAGCAGCCCGCGCTCGGCCATGTGCTCGGCGGTCTGCACCCCGGCCGGGAACGGCTCGCCGTAGAGCGCGGCGTACACCCGCGGGCCGAGGAAGCCGATCGCCGCGCCCGGCTCGCCGATCGTCACGTGCCCCAGCGACCCCCACGAGGCCAGCACCCCGCCGAACGTGGGATCGCGCAGGTACACCAGGTACGGCAGCCCGGCCCGCTTGTGCCGGGCGATCGCGGCGGTGATGCCGATCATCTGCAGGAACGCCACAGTGCCCTCCTGCATGCGGGTGCCGCCCGACACCGGCGCGGCCAGCAGCGGCAGCCCCTCCTCGGTGGCCCGCTCCACCCCGGCGATCAGCCGCTCGGCGGCGTCCACCCCGATCGAGCCGGCCAAGAACCCGAACTCCCCGGCGATCACCGCCACCCGCCGCCCGCGCAGCGTCCCCTCGCCGGTCACCACCGCCTCGTCCTGCCGGGTCCGCTCCTCGGCGGCGGCCAGCTCGGCGGCGTAGTCCGGGTCCACGTCGCGCCGCTGGACGGGGGAGTCCCACGACTTCCACGAGCCCGGGTCGAGCACCAGGTCGCGCAGCGTCCGGGCGTCCAGCCGCGCCGGGCGCCCGCTCACGTGGGGTGCCCGTCCTCGACGTCGTCGCCCTCCGGCTGCGGCACGCCGTCGGCCGCCCCGGCCACCCAGGCGCGGACCGCCTCGTTCGACGACCCCAGCACCGGCGGGGGCAGGTGGTCGCGGCGCGTGGTCTCGGTCTCGCCGTCCGGGCCGGGCGCGAAGAACCGCAGGGGCGGCCCGGGGATCTTCAGCGCCCCGAGGGTCTCGTGCTCGACGTCGATCAGCAGGCCCTGCGAGAGCGTCTGGTCCCAGGCGTACACGTCGTCGATCGTGCGCACCTTGCCGGCGGGGATGCCCACCTTGTTCAGCCGCTCCAGCAGCTCGTCGGCGGGGACGGTCGCGAACGCGCCCTCGAGCAGCTCGATCACCCGCGGGCGGTTGACCACCCGCTCGCCGTTGGTCGCCATGCCGGGCGCCTCGGGGTCGAAGCCGAACTCGGCGCACAGCCGCCGCCACAGCGACTCGTTGGCGCAGGCCACCTGCACGCTGCCGTCCTGGCAGTGGAACAGCCCGTAGGGCGCGATCGACGGGTGGTGGTTGCCCTGCGCGCGGCCGACCTGGCCCGCGACCGTCCACGCCGTCCCGTGGAAGGCGTGCACGCCGACGATCGCCGCCAGCAGCGAGGTGCGCACCACCTGGCCGCGGCCGGTGCGCTCGCGCTCGAGCAGCGCGGCGAGCACGCCGTAGGCGCCGTACATGCCGGCGAGCAGGTCGCCGATGGGCACGCCCACCCGCTGCGGGTCGTCGGGCCCGGGCCCGGTCACCGACATCAGCCCGCCCTCGCCCTGGGCGATCTGGTCGTACCCGGCGCGGCCGCCCTCCGGCCCGTCGTGCCCGAAGCCGCTGATCGCCAGGGTCACCAGCCGCGGGTTGAGCTCCGCGAGCACGTCGGTGCCGAAGCCGAGACGGGCCAGCGTGCCGGGGCGGAAGTTCTCCAGCAGCACGTCGGCGCGGCGCAGCAGCTCGGTGAGCACCGCCTTGTCGGCGGCGTCCTTGAGGTCGAGGGTGATCGACTCCTTGTTCCGGTTGGCCGACAGGAAGTAGGTCGACTCGCGGTCACCCTGGTCGGGCTGCACGAACGGCGGCCCCCAGCCCCGGGTGTCGTCGCCGGCCCCGGGGCTCTCCACCTTGATCACCCGGGCCCCGAGGTCGCCGAGCATCATCGCGGCGTGCGGCCCGGCCAGGGCACGGGTGAGGTCGACGACGAGGACGCCGTCGAGCGGTCCGGACACGAGCAACTCCGATCGGTTCAGAACCAGCTGGGGACGGCGGCGAAGACCAGCCAGGCCAGCAGCGGCCCGACGGCGACGACGACCCCCGCGTAGGCCAGGATCTGCTTGTAGAAGCGGTCACGGTCGACGTCCTGAGCGTTGGCCAGGACCAGCGCGCCGTTCGTGGAGAACGGGCTCACGTCGACGATGGTCGAGGCCACGGACAGGGCGACCACCACCCCCACGGCGCCGATGCTCCCCTCCTGGAGGAACGGCACCGCGAGCGCGATGGCGACCCCGATGATCGCGGTCGACGACGCGAAGGCCGACACCACCCCTCCGATGTAGCAGAGCAGCAGCGCCACGAGCAGGGGTGCGCCGAGGCCGATCACCGCCTCGCCGACGTAGTCGATCGTGCCGGCCTCCTGCAGCACGAACACGTAGCTGAGCACGCCGGCGATGAGCAGCACGGTGGACCAGCTGATCTGGCTGACCGCGTTCTTGTGCCGGGCAGCGGCGAACATCGCCAGGACCGTGGCGACGGTGATCGAGACGAAGCCGATGTCGAGGTCGAACGCCAGCGCGAGGACGGCGACCGCGGCGAGGCCGACGAGGGTGAGCACCTGGTCGAGCGTCACCGGCTGCGGGCGGACGACCCCGTCGTCGCCTTCGGCACGGCCCTCGGCACGGCCCTCGGCGTCGTCCCCGCCCCCGGTGGACCGCCCGCCGACCGCCGGCCCCGGTTCGGCGCCGTGCCCCCGCACCGTCGTGGCCCCGGCGTGCTCCACCTCCGCGGCCGGGTCCGCGACGGCCACCTTGCGGCCCAGCAGCTGGCGGCCGCCGAACACGAGGAACAGGACGACGGCGATCGCGAGGTTGAAGAACAGGCTGCCGAGGAAGACGGCGATCGAGCTGTCGGGCAACCCCTCGCTGTCGACGATCTCGTTGACCGTGACGCCGTAGACGCTGATCGGCGAGAACCCGCCGCCCTGCGCGCCGTGGATCACCATCATGCCCATGAGCAGCGGGTTGATCCCGTGCCGGGCGGCGAAGGTGAGCGCGATCGGCGCGATGATCGCCACCGCGGCGGGGGAGAGGGCGCCGATCGCGGTGAGCAGCGCGGTGACGAAGAACATGATCCACGGGATCGCGGCGACGTGGCCGCCCACCAGCCGCACCGCCCCGCGCACCAGCAGGTCCACGGTCCCGTTGTTCTGCGCGATCGCGAACAGGTAGGTGACGCCGATGAGGGTGACCACCAGCTCGGCCGGGAACCCGCCGAGGATGTCGTCGGTGGTGAGACCGACCGACAGGGTGCCCACGAGGAAGGCCGCCACGAAGGCCAGCGCACCCATGTTGATCGGCAGGAACGTGGCGATCGCGAAGATCACCACGAGCCCGATGATGGTCACGATCTCGGGGGACACGGGCCCTCCCACGCCGCCGGGGTGAGGTCCAGACCACCTTCCCAGCGAGTCAGCCGGGCCGCTGGGTGAGCTCCTGCCACCCGCCGGACGGCGTGACCACGGCGGACACCAGCCGGTCGTGCTCCTCCGCGGGCAGCTCGTCGACCAGCTCGTCGTCGAAGACGACGGCGACGAGGACGGCGTCGGGCCGGGCGTGCACCAGCGCCCGGTCGTAGTAGCCGCCGCCACGGCCCAGCCGCACCCCCCGCCGGTCGACGGCCAGCGCGGGGACGACGACGACGTCGGCGGCGCCGATCGCGGTGGCGCCCAGCCGCGGGCCCAGCGGCTCGGGCAGCCCGTAGCGGCCGGGCGCCAGCCGGCCGGTGTCCACCGCCCACACCAGCTCCGCGCCCTCGGGGGGGACGACCGGCAGCAGCACCCGCGCCCCCAGCTGGGTGTAGGCGGCGGGCAGCCGGCCGGCGCCGGGCTCGGTGTCCTCGGGGACGAAGGCGGCCAGGGTGCGGGTGCCGGCCAGCCTGCGCAGCAGTGCCGAGGTCACCGCGGCCGCGGCGGCCGCCCGCTCCGGCGCCGGGCGGGTGCGACGGCGGGACAGGAAGCGCTCGCGCAGCGCCGCCTTGACCGCGCCTGCCCCCTCCGGGTCGGTCGCGGGGTCGTGAGGGGAAGTCACCGCCGAAGCCTAGTTAGGCTCCCCTGCATGCCGACCCCGAGTTCCCGGCCGACCCGCAAGGCGGTCATCCCCGTCGCGGGGCTGGGCACCCGCTTCCTGCCCGCCACCAAGGCCGTGCCCAAGGAGCTGCTCCCGGTCGTCGACCGCCCGGCGCTGCAGTACATCGTCGAGGAGGCCGCCCGGGCCGGCCTCGGCGAGCTGCTGATGGTGACCGGCCGGGGCAAGTCGGCCATCGAGGACTTCTTCGACCGGGTCCCCGAGCTGGAGACCGCGCTGGAGAAGAAGGGCGACGAGGCGCGGCTGTCCGCCGTCCACGAGTCGACCACCGTGGCGCAGGTGCACTTCGTCCGCCAGGGCGAGGCCCGCGGCCTCGGGCACGCGGTCCTGCAGGCCGCCGCCTTCGTCGGCGACGAGCCGTTCGCCGTCCTGCTCGGCGACGACCTGATCGACGCGCGCGACCACCTGCTCGAGCAGATGCTGGCCGTCCGCGCCGAGCACGGCGGATCGGTCGTCGCGCTGCTCGACGTGGGGCGCGAGAACATCGACAAGTACGGCGCGGTCGCCGTCGAGCCCAGCGGGCACGCCTCCGACGGCGACGAGGTGGTGCGGATCACCGGCCTGGTCGAGAAGCCACCGGTGGACGAGGCGCCGAGCAGCCTGGCGATCATCGGCCGGTACGTGCTCGCCCCGGAGGTCTTCGAGGTGCTGCGCGGCACGGCGCCCGGCCGCGGCGGCGAGATCCAGCTCACCGACGCCCTGGCCACGCTGGTCGAGCGCGGCGAGCCCGTGCACGGCGTCGTCTTCAGCGGCCGGCGGTACGACACCGGCGACAAGCTCGACTACCTCAAGGCGGTCGTCCGGCTGGCCGCCGAGCGCGACGACCTGGGCCCGCCGCTGCGGGCGTGGCTCGCCGAGTTCGTCGCCGAGCTGCCCGCCGATGGCGCGTCGCCGGCCTGAGCGCGGGCGGCAGGAGGCACCATCGGTCCCGTGGGCAGAACGGACGACAGCACGAGCGGGGGTCCCGGGACGCAGCGGGAGACGTCGCAGATGGACCTGCGGCACGGCATCGCGCTGCGCGAGCCGCTGACGCGGACGCCCGAGCAGGCCCGGGACACCACCCAGATCGAGCTCGACCGCATCCCGTCCCCCCCGCCCGCGGCTGCCGCGCCGCAGGTGCGCACGGTGGAGCACCACCTCGACGAGATCCTCGCCGCGGCGCCGCAGGTCGACCCGATCGAGCTCGCCGTGCTCGACGCGCAGGGCCTGCTCTGCGCCGAGGACGTCGTCTCCAAGCGGGCGCTGCCCGCCTTCGACCAGGCCGCCCTCGACGGCTACGCCGTCCGGGCCGAGGACGTCGCCACCGCCACCCTCGAGGCGCCCGTGCAGCTGGCCGTGGTGGGGGTGAGCACCGCCGGCACCGCCACGCCGTCGTCCATCGGGCCGGGGCTGGCGCAGCTGGTCGGCGCCGGCGCCATGCTGCCCGCCGGCGCCGACGTCGTCGTCCCGGCGGTGTGGACCGACCAGGGCGAGGTCCGGGTCGCCGTCCACGCCGCGCCGCCCGCGGGCAGCTACGTGCGCCGGGTCGGCGACGACGTCGCCCTCGGCGACTCGGCGGTCCAGGTCGGCACGCCGATCGGGCCGGCGCAGATCAGCCTGCTCGCGGCGGTCGGCCGCGACCGCGTGCTGGTGCGCCCGCGCCCGCGGATCTCGGTGCTGTCCGCCGGCCCCGAGCTGGTCGACGTCGGCGCGGACCCCGCCCCCGGGCAGGCGGTCGACGTCAACTCCTACGCCCTGGCCGCGGCCGCGCGCGACGCCGGCGCCGAGGCCTACCGCGGCGGCATCCTGCCCACCGACCGCGACCGGCTGACGGAGCGGCTGGAGAGCGCGCTGCTGCGCAGCGACCTGGTGCTGGTCTCGGGCACCTTCTCCGGTGACGGTTTCGACACGGTGCCCCAGGTGCTCGCCGAGCTCGGGCCGACGACGTTCAGCTCGGTCGCGATGCACCCCGGGCCGGTGCAGGGCTTCGGCCGGCTCGGCCGCGACTCGGTGCCGGTGATCTGCGTCCCCGGCGACCCGGTGTCGGCGCTGGTCTCCTTCGAGGTGTTCGTCCGCCCGGCGATCCGCCTCATGCTCGGCAAGCGCCAGCTGTTCCGCCGCACCGTGCAGGCGATCTCGGCCCAGCAGCTGGTCTCCCCGCTGGGCTACCGCCAGTACCTGCACGGCACGGTGATGCGGCACCCCGACGGCGGGTACGTCGTCGAGCCGGTCGGCGACGGCACCGAGGCCCAGCTGGCGCGCATGGCCCGCGCCAACTGCCTGATCGTCGTGGACGAGGACGTCACCGAGGTGGCCCCCGGCGGGCTGGTGACGGTCATGCCGCTGCTGCTCGGCGGCTGAGACCCGGATCGTGAGCGATCCCCTGCTCCACCCGGGCTGGCCGGCGGTCCTCGCCCACGGCCCCGTGGAGCTGCACCCGCTGCGCCGGCGAGACGCGGCGGAGTGGAGCCGGCTGCGGCTGGCCAACGAGCGGTGGCTGGCGCCGTGGGAGCCGTCGGCCGCGCAGCCCTGGCGCCTGCGGCACACCCCGGCCGCGTACCGGGCGATGCGCCGCGCGGTCGCCCGGCGTGCCCGGGCCGGCACCTCCCTGCCGTTCGCGGTCCGGGTGGACGGCCGGCTGGCCGGGCAGGTGACCGTCGACAACGTCGTCCGCGGGGCGATGCGCTCGGGTCACCTCGGCTACTGGATCGACCGGGCCGTCGCCGGGCGGGGCGTGGCCTCGCTGGCCGTCGCCCTCGTCTGCGACCACGCCTTCGGCCCGGTCGGGCTGCACCGGCTGCAGGCCGACATCCGTCCCGAGAACGGGCCCAGCCAGCGGCTGGTCGAGCGGCTCGGGTTCACCCGCGAGGGCCTGCTGCGCCGCTACCTCGACATCGACGGGGACTGGCGCGACCACCTCACCTACGCCCTGCTGGCCGAGGACCTGCCCGGCGGCGTGCTGGCCCGCTGGCGCGAGCGCATACCACGCTGACCCGCTGCCGGGACGGTCCTCATGTCGACACGCCGCCCCGGTCGTCACACGCGTTGCAGGATCCGCACGCGACACTCCAGCGCGCCTCCCCGTTCCGGGTGGACTTCCTGCATAACCTGCCGAGGCCGGTGACTCGTGTGACAGGTGGTGTTCTGGATGGGATCGGGGGCTCTCCTCGCCGCTCTGGTCGTGCTGTGGTTCGTCGTGCTGGTGCCGATGGTGGTCACCCGCGGCGACTCGCACGCCGACCAGGGGACGACGGCGTCGACCGGCCGGACGCTGAAGCGCCGGCGCAGCGTGGACCCCGTGGTCGCGGCCGACACCGAGCGGGTGGCCATCGACCGGGAGGCGCTGCGCACCAGCGGCGAGCTCAAGGTCGACGTGCACAAGCTGCGCCGGCGGACCCTCGGCTCCCTCGTCGTGCTGGCGGTGCTGGCGCTCGCCGGGGCGCTGCTGGTCAACCCCTGGGTGTGGCCGGCGCAGGCGCTGCTCGACCTCGCCGTCGTCGGTTACGTGCTGGTGCTGCGGCGGGTCGCCCGCCGCGAGCGGCTGGCCGCCCGCCGGGCAGCCCGCCAGGCCGCCCGGGAGGCGTTCCTCGGCTCCACCGCCCGCCCCGCGCCCGCGCGGCGGCCGGCGCCCGAGCGCCGGCCGGCCCCGGTCGCCGCGGTGGCCGGGCACCGGACGGAGGCGCAGGAGGCGCTGCCCTCCCTGCCGCACCCCAGCCTCCCGCTGGCCCCGGTGCACCCGCTGCGGCCCGGCCGGGTCGTGGCCGCCCGCACCGCGGCCCCGGCCGGCTGGCAGAACAGCGCGGTCGTGGGCCTGGACGACGACGACATCGGCTTCGCCGACATCGACGAGTACCGCCCGGCCCGGGTCGTCAACGGCTGAGGCGACGCTCCGGCGCCGCCCCGGTCGCGGCGCCGGAGTCCTCGGCCGGTACTCTGTTCGTCCGAGGGGCTGTGGCGCAGTCCGGTAGCGCACCTCGTTCGCATCGAGGGGGTCAGGGGTTCAAATCCCCTCAGCTCCACCCTTCCGCCGACGCCGTCGGGGCACCCGCCCCGGCGGCGTCGTCGCGTTCCGGGCCCGTCGCCCCCGGACGCGACCTCCTCCCGCCGCGGGGGACCGTGGTCCGGGCGAACCCGTGGGGCCTGTGGGGCGCGAGCAGCCGGTTCGTGACCTGCCCGTGATCTCGGGTAGCCTTCCCGGCGGTCCGGCCGCAGCACGCCTCGGCACCCCGTCGGGGCACCGGCCGGCCCCGCCGAACCGGCCCTCGGGTCGGACCGGGGACCCATGGATCCCCTGGGGTGAATCCTGCGCGCACGGGGGCGCGCGGGTAGGGCGTCTTCCCGCCCGAACCCGTCAGCTAACCCGGTAGGCGGCGAGGAAGAAGGAGCCCGCCGGACTTGGCGACCCCGCAGTACCCGCACCGACCTGCCCCGAACACCGAGAAGCGCCGCTCCCGGACCCAGCAGTCCGGGGTCGTGGCCGTCGCCGTGAGCCTCGCCGTCCTGCTGTCGGGCGGACCGGCGCAGGCCGCGCCCGCCGACGACGCGCGCGCCGCAGCGGCCGAGGTGGCCCGGCTGACGACGCTGGTCGCCGCCGCCGAGACGGAGCTGCAGCGGCTCACGGTCGAGGCCGAGGCCGCCTCCGACGCCAGCCTGCAGGCCCAGGCCGCGCTCACCGAGGCGCAGGCCGCCGCCGAGGCGGCCGCCGCCGAGCTCGCCGCGGCCAGCGCCGACGTGACCGAGACCCGCGACGACGTCGCCGAGCTGGGCCGGCGCAGCTACATGGGTGACTCGGCGCTCGGCTCCGCCGCGGCCTTCCTCGGCGAGGGCGGCCCCGGGGAGGTGCTCCAGCGCGCGGTCACCCTCGACCTGCTCAGCGACGAGCGCGCCGCCACCCTGGCCCGGTACGAGGCCGTCGAGGACCGGCAGGAGCAGGCCGACCGAGCCGCGCGCGAGGCCGTGGCGCAGCGGGACGCCGTGGCCCGCGACGCGGCGAGCGCCGAGCAGGAGGCGCTGGGCCGGCTGGCCGAGGCCCAGCGGTCCTACGACGAGGCGCAGGCCGAGAAGGCCGCGCACGAGGCCGACCTGCGGGAGGCCGAGATCGCGCTGCTGGCCGCCACGGGCTCCCGCGACCCGGACGCCGCCTACCAGCAGCAGCAGGAGGCCGAGGCCGAGCAGGCCGAGGCCGCCGCGCAGTCGGTCGCGGCCGCGGCCGCCGGTGGCGGTGCCGTGCCGCCGACGGTCGGGCGGGTGACCTCCTGCTACGGCGCGCGCTGGGGCTCCATGCACTACGGCGTCGACATCGCCGCCCCGATCGGCACCCCCGTGTACGCGCCGGAGGGTGGCACCGTGCTGCACGCGGGGGCCGCCAACGGCTTCGGCCAGGCCGTCTACGTCCAGCACGGCGACGGCTCGATCACCCTCTACGGCCACGTCAACCGGTTCTTCGTCAGCGCCGGGCAGGTGGTGTCGGCCGGCACCCAGATCGCCGAGGTGGGCAACAAGGGCCAGTCGACCGGGCCGCACCTGCACTTCGAGGTGCACAACGGCGGGCTCTACGCCGACCGGCAGAACCCGGTGCCGTGGCTGACCGCGCGGGGGATCTCGCTGGGCGGGTGCTGAGGCGCTAGACCGCGCCGCGGAAGTCGGGTGCCCGCTTCTCGAGGAAGGCCCGCACGCCCTCCCGGCCCTCCGGGTCGGCCGCGGACTCGGCGATCAGCCGCGCCTCCTCGTCGAGCTGCTCGTCGAGGGTGCGGACGGCGGCCTGCCGCACCAGCGAGCGGGTGCGGACCATGGCCCGCACCGGGCCCGCGGCCACGCGGTGCGCCAGGGCGATCGCCTCGGCGTGCAGGTCCTCGTCCTCGACCAGGCGGCTGACCAGGCCGAAGGTGTGCGCCTCGGCGGCGCTGAGCGCGCCGTCGGTGAGCAGCAGGTCCAGCGCCAGCGGGGCGCCGAGGGCGCGGGTCAGCGCCCACGAGGAGCCGCCGTCGGGGGAGAACCCGATGCCGAGGTAGGCGGGCCGGATCTTGACCGAGCGGCCGCAGACCACGATGTCGCAGGCCCCGATCAGGCCCACCGCGGCGCCGGCGACGGAGCCCTGCGCCCCGGCCAGGACGGGCACCGGGCAGCGCAGGAGCAGGCGGACGACCTCGTGCCAGTCGTGCGCCAGCTGCCCGACCTGGGCGCCGGGGTCCTCGGCGGCGGAGAAGTAGGAGATGTCGCCGCCGACGCTGAACCGCGGCCCGTTGGCCAGCAGCAGCACCGCCCGCGTCGGCTCCGGCCGGTCGCGCAGCGCGGCGGCGAGCTGCCGGGCCAGCGCCGGGTCGAGGGCGTTCCCCGACTCGGGGCGGTCCAGCGTGATCCGCCAGACGTCGCCGTCGACCTGAGTGAGCACCCGGGGCCGCTCGTCGGTCGAGGTCATCGCCGTCCTCCCGCCGCCTGCGCCTGCGCCGTCACCGTAGGCGAGGGTCGGTCAGGGGCGCACGGCGTGACGCTCCTCGTCGACGGCGCCCGGGGCGCCGCCGAACTCGTCGGCCACCTCCCCGGCGACGTCGTCGGGGCTGCCGTGCCCGGCCGTGGCGAGGTCGGCGTCGGCGCGGGCGAGCATCCGGTGGCCGGTGGCGAGGACGGCGACGCCGAGCGCGACGGCGACGGCCCCGACGACGAAGGGCACGTGGATGTCCCAGGCGTCGACCATCTTCCCGGCCACGAACGGGGCCAGCCCGCCGCCGATGAACCGCACGAACCCGTAGGCGGCCGACGCGACCGGCCGCTCGACCGGGGCCACCAGCATGACCGCCTGCGTGGTGAGGGTGTTGTTGATGCCGACGACGGCGCCGGAGGCGACCACGCAGGTGATCAGCGCCCAGCGGGTGTCGGTGAACAGCCCGATGAGCAGCAGCAGGACGGCGAACAGGCCGAGGGCGCCGTACAGCGAGGGCGCGGTGCCGAAGCGGGCCTGCAGCCGCGGGGCGCCGACGATCGAGAAGAACGCCACGAGCAGGCCCCAGGCGAAGAACACCCAGCCGAGCTCGACCGGGTCGAGCTCCATGGGGTAGGGCGCGTACCCGAGCATGGTGAAGAAGCCCCAGTTGTAGAGCACCGCCGTCAGGCTCATGGTCAGCAGGCCGCGGTGCCGCAGCGCCTTCAGCGGGGCGGAGAGCGGCGTCGGCCGGGCCGGCTTGGGGATGGGGTCGAGCAGGACGAGGGTGGCCAGCAGCGCGATCGCCATGAGCGCGGCGACGCCGAAGAACGGCCCGCGCCAGCTGACGTCGCCGAGCAGCCCGCCCAGCAGGGGACCGGTGGCGATGCCGAGGCCGAGCGCCGCCTCGTAGAGCACGATCGCGCCGGCGAAGCCGCCGGTCGCGCTGGCCACGATGACCGCGAGCGAGGTGGCGATGAACAGGGCGTTGCCCAGCCCCCAGCCGGCCCGGAAGCCGACGATGCCGTCGATCGAGCCGGACAGGCCGGCCAGGGCGGCGAAGACGACGATGATCGCCAGCCCGGTGAGGAGGGTGCGCTTGGGGCCGATCCGGCTGGAGACCCAACCGGTGACCAGCATCGCCACGGCGGTCACCACCAGGTAGCTGGTGAACAGCAGGCTGACCTGGCTGGGCGTCGCGTCCAGCTGGGCCGACAGGGCCGGCAGGATCGGGTCGACCAGGCCGATGCCCATGAAGCTGACGACGCAGGCGAAGGCGACGGCGAAGACGGCCTTCGGCTGCCGGAACAAGTCGGGCTGTGTCACGAGATCAGTTGTAACGCCCAACTAACCTGTCCGGCCACCCCTCAGAACCATGACGGGAACCACATCCGCTGCAGCCACTCGGCGTGCGGCAGCGGCTGCCCGGTGAGCACCGGGTAGAAGAAGACGAAGGTGGCGGCGACGACGGCCACGTACAGGCAGACGGCGCCCAGCCCCACCTGGCGCCGCCAGGGTTCGGCCTGCCGGGCGCCGAGCACGTCCTGCAGCACCAGGGTCACCGCGAGGACGAAGAACGGCACCACGGGCGCCATGTAGAAGATGAACATGGTCCGCTCGGGGTTGAGGAACCAGGTCAGCCACCCGGCGGCGATCCCCACGGCCACGGTGAGCGCGGCCGGGTCGCGGCGCGCGGCGATGCGCCAGATCAGCCACAGCAGCGCGGGCGCGAAGGCGAGCCAGAGCGTCGGCGTCCCGACCATGAGGATGTAGCGGACGATCTGGCCGCCGGACTCGTCGGTCAGCCCCTGCGGGTTCCACAGCAGGATGGGCCGGCCGTCCACCAGCCACGACCAGGGGCCCGACTCCCACGGGTGCGGGCTCGACAGGTTGTTGTGGAAGGTCCACCACTCGGTGTGCATGTGCCACAGCGAGCGCAGCGCGCCCGGGACGAACGGGAACGCCGTCTCCGGGTGCTGGTCGGCCCAGTGCCGGCCCTGGCTGGTCTCGCCGAGGAACCAGCCGGTGAAGCTCGCGACGTAGGTCAGAACCGGCACGACGGCCAGCGCCCACAGCGCCCCCGGCAGGCCGCGGCGCAGCGTCGTCCGGGTGGGGCTGCCCACGCCGGCCGACCGCCACGCCGCGCGCTCCCAGAACAGCGAGAGGACGGCGAAGAAGGCGAGGAACCAGATCCCGCTCCACTTGACCGCGCACGCGCAGCCGAACAGGAAGCCGGCGGCGATCCGCCAGCCGCGCGGGCCGAGCCGGAACCCGGTGGCCAGCGGCCCGGCGGCGCGGATGCGCTCGCGCACCCTGTCCCGGTCGACGACCAGGCAGGCGACGGCCGCGACGACGAACACCTGCAGGAAGATGTCGAGCAGGCCCGTGCGGGAGAGGACGAACGTGAAGCCGTCCAGGGCGAGCAGCAGGCCCGCGAGGACGCCGAGCAGGGTGGAGCCGGTGAGCCGGCGGGCCAGCCGGACCAGGACGACGACGGCGATCGAGCCCGCCACCGCGGAGGGGAACCGCCAGCCCAGGGAGTTGTAGCCGAACAGCCACTCGCCGGCGGCGATCAGCCACTTGCCCAGCGGCGGGTGGACGATGAACGTGTAGCCGCGGTTGTACTCGAAGCCCCAGATCAGGATCTCGCGGGCCTCGGGCGGGTAGTACGCCTCGTCGAACAGCTCGTCGCTGGGGTAGCTGATGTCCCACAGGCGGACGACGAAGCTGACCAGCCCCAGCGCGATCGCCAGCGCCCAGGACAGCCGCCTGTCGGCCGGCAGCGCGGGGTGGCCGTCGCGCAGGGGGCGGGGCACGGGCCAGCGGCGCGCGCGGGCGGGCGCCGGCTGCTCGGGGGCTGCCGCCGGCGCAGCTTCGTCCACCGGCACGGCCATGCGGGCCAGGGTAGTGAGCGGCCGCGCCGGCGCTGTCGTGACAGGCTGCGGGCGTGACGGGACGGCTGGTTCTGGGGGGCGCGCCGCTCGGGCAGCCCGGCGACGTCGGCCCCCGGCTGCGCCAGGCCATGGCGTCGGCCGACGTGCTGGCCGTGGAGGACACGCGCCGGCTGCACCGGCTGGCGGCCGACCTCGAGGTGTCGCTGTCCGGGCGGGTGGTGACCTTCCACGAGTCGGTGGAGCGCGCGCGGCTGCCCGGGCTGCTCGCCGCGCTGGCCGAGGGCGCCACCGTGCTGCTGCTCACCGACGCGGGCATGCCGTCGGTCTCCGACCCCGGCTACACGCTGGTGCGCGCGGCCATCGAGGCCGGCGTGCCCGTGACCTCGGTGCCGGGGCCCTCGGCGGTGACCACGGCGCTGGCGGTCTCGGGCCTGCCGTGCGACCGGTTCTGCTTCGAGGGCTTCCTGCCGCGCAAGGGCGGGGAGCGCCGCGCGCGCCTGGCCGGCCTGGCCGACGAGCGGCGCACGATGGTCTTCTTCGAGTCCCCGCACCGGCTGGCCGAGGCGCTGGCCGACGCCGCCGCGGCCTTCGGCGACGACCGCCCGGCCGCCGTGTGCCGGGAGCTGACCAAGACGCACGAGGAGGTCCGCCGCGGCCCGCTGGCGTCGCTGGCCGCGTGGGCCGCCCAGGGGGTGCGCGGGGAGATCACCCTCGTCGTGGCCGGGGCGGTGGCCGCGCCGGTGGAGCTGACGCCGGCCGAGCTGGCCGCCGCGGTCGCCGCCGAGGAGGCCGCGGGCACCGGTCGCAAGGACGCGATCCGCGCCGTCGCCGTCCGCACCGGCCTGCCCCGCCGCACCGTGTACGACGCCGTCGTCACGGCGAAGGGCTCCGCTCCGGGGGCGTCTTAGGCAAAGGAGGCTGTGCATGCGGTTTTGGCCTCGGATCCGTATGCATTGCCTCCTATGCCTTGAGGGCGCTCAGCCCACGCGCAGCTGCTCCATGCGGGCGCGGTAGACCTCCAGCACTTTGGCGCGCACGCCGTCCGGATCGCGGAGCACGTCGGCGTACGTGAAGCGGAGGACGACCCAGCCCAGCGCGGCCAGCTCCCGGTCCCGAGCGAGGTCCTTCTGCCGTTGCTCTGGAGAGGTGTGGTGCTGAGCGCCGTCCAGCTCCACCGCCAACTTCGCCTCCGGCCACGCCCGGTCGAGCCTGATCCGGCGGCCGGGCAGCTGGACCGTGTACTGCCCGACGCTCGGTGGCAGGGACCGGTGCCGGAACACCTTGAGGACACCGTGCGCCTCGAGCTCGCTGCGCACACCGTCGGCCAGGAGGTCGATGGTCTGCCGGAGACCCCGCCGCCCGGCGACGTTCGGTCGCTCCGCCAGTGCTTCGTCGAGCCGGCCAGCCGTGACCAGTCCGCGGTTGGCGAGATCAAGGACGAACGGTCGGCGATCGCGGGGCGGCAGCAGGGGCCAGGAGTCGATGATGGACCGCGGTAGAGCGGTGACGAGGAGGTCCTGGCGTAGCACGCACTGAGCGGACCGCGGGTCGAAGCGCAGCCGACGGTGCACCACGAGGCCGGGCGCTCCGGCTCTCTTGACGCTCTGGTCGACGGTCAGGTGCAGCGGTCGCTCCAAGGGGCGCAATCCCCACACGGCCAGCGCTGTCGTGTGGCTGAGGGCTGCTTCCGGCCCACCGTGCAGGAGCGCCGCTCGCAGCAGGGTGTGGTCGTCGTCCCTGCCGCTGCGCATCCGGTACACCCGCGGGAAGACACGGACCAGGTGACCGCGACCGATGTAGCTGTCGAGCACCTGACGCGGCAACCGTTCGAGCAGTTGCCGGCGCGTCGCCAACCCACCGCGCTCCTGCACCGCATCGCTGATCACGGCTCGCCACTCCATGCGGCCAGCGTGGCGGCTCCGGGCCGGTGCCTCGGTGTTTGCACCCGGCCGCTGTGGACAACGTCCGCCGTCCCCGTCGACGAGCTTCATGGGCATAGGAGGCAATGCATATGGGTCTGGCTCGAAAACCGTATGCATGGCCTCCTATGCCTGGGTCGGGCCGGGCACTGCGCCGGGTCAGAGCCAGCCGTTGCGCTTGAAGCCGCGGTAGAGCAGGACGCAGGCAACGACGATGACCAGCAGCACCAGCGGGTAGCCGAAGCGCCAGCGCAGCTCGGGCATGTGCTCGAAGTTCATCCCGTAGATGCCGGCGATCGCGGTGGGGACGGCGATGATGCCGGCCCACGCGGAGATCTTGCGCATGTCCTCGTTGTCCGACAGCGACGTCCGGGCCAGGGAGGCCTGCAGGATCGACGACAGCAGCTCGTCGAGGCCGGCCACCTGCTCGCGCACCCGCAGGGCGTGGTCGAGGACGTCGCGGAAGTAGGAGCGCATCGTCTCGGGGACGACGGGGATCTGCCGCTCGGCCAGCTTCTGCAGGGGGACCTCCAGCGGCGCCACCGACCGCCGCAGCTGCATGAGCTCCCGCTTGAGCTGGTAGATGCGCCCGACGTCGTCGGTGCGCTCGGGGCTGAACACCGACGCCTCGAGCTCCTCGACGTCCCCCTCGACGGCGCCGGCCACGTCGGTGAAGTTGTCGACCACCATGTCGGCGATGGCGTAGAGCACCGCCGAGGGGCCGAGGCACAGCAGGTCGCGCTGGCCCTCCAGCCGCCGCCGGAGCTCGGTGAGCCCGCCGTGGTCACCGTGCCGCACGGTGATCACGTAGTCGCCGTCGAGGAAGACCATCACCTCGCCGGTGTCGACGACCTCGCTGGTGGCGGTCAGCTCCTCGTGCTCCACGTACCGCGCGGTCTTGAGCACCATGACCAGCGCCTCGTCGTAGTTCTCGAGCTTGGGGCGCTGGTGGGCCTCGACGGCGTCCTCGACGGCGAGCGGGTGCAGCCCGTAGCGTGCCCCGATGGCGTCGAGCTCCTGCGCGGTCGGCTCGTACAGCCCCAGCCAGACGAAGCCGCCGCGCTCGCGCGCGAGCGTCAGCGCCTCCTCGGGGGAGACCTCCTCCTGGCGTCGGCCGTCGACGTAGACCGCGCAGTCGACGACGGGGCTGTCGGTGCCGCGCTGCCCCGGTGCGGGGCGGGGCGCCCCGGCCGGGCGCGGCCGCGTCGTCGGCGGCAGGCCCAGCGGCGCCGCGGGCGGCGGGCCGGGCTCTTCCGTCGTGCTCATGTGCCCTCCTCGACAGCCGTGGCGGCCGCATCAGCCTAGGTCGGCACGTCGTGGTTACCCGGGCCGCCTGGCGGGAAGTCGATCACGCACCCGTTCGAGGAGGGGGACGCCGTGAGCGCCACCGGCCGCCGGATCAAGTCCGTCGAGGAGTCCATCCGCGACACGGACGAGCCCGAACACCGTCTCAAGAAGAACCTCTCGGGCCTCGACCTCACCGTCTTCGGTGTCGGTGTGATCATCGGCACCGGCATCTTCGTGCTCACCGGCGTCGTCGCCCAGGAGCAGGCCGGCCCGGCGGTCGCCGTCTCCTTCGTGATCGCCGGCGTCGTCTGCGGGCTGGCCGCGCTCTGCTACGCCGAGTTCGCCTCCACGATCCCGGTCGCCGGCTCGGCGTACACGTTCTCCTACGCCACGTTCGGCGAGTTCCTCGCCTGGATCATCGGCTGGGACCTGGTGCTCGAGCTGGCGCTGGGCGCCGCCACCGTCGCGGTCGGCTGGTCGGGCTACCTCAACCAGCTGCTCGACGACCTCGGCATACCGCTGCCGGAGTCGATCGCCGGGGAGACGGCGTCGTTCAACATCCCGGCCATCTTCATCGTCCTGCTCATGACCGCCGTGCTGATCCTCGGCATCAAGCTCAGCTCCCGGGTCACGGCGATCATCGTGGCGATCAAGGTCGCGATCGTCCTGCTGATCATCGCGGTCGGCGTCTTCTACCTGCAGGCCGACAACTACTCGCCCTTCGTGCCGCCGGCCGAGCCGGCGGGCGAGGGGGAGGGCGGGCTGCACTCCCCGCTGATCCAGCTCCTCGGCTTCGACCAGGGCTCGTTCGGCTGGATGGGCGTCATCGCCGGGGCCTCGATCGTCTTCTTCGCCTTCATCGGCTTCGACATCGTCGCGACGGCCGCCGAGGAGACCCGCGACCCCAAGCGCGACCTGCCCCGCGGCATCCTGGGCTCGCTGGCCATCTGCACGCTGCTCTACGTCGCCGTCTCGCTGGTCGTCGTGGGCATGCAGAACTACACCGAGCTCAACCCCGACGCCCCGCTCGCGGGCGCGTTCTCCGACGTCGGCCTGCCGGTCTTCGCCAGCATCATCTCGGTCGGCGCGCTGGCCGGGCTCACCTCGGTGGTCATGATCCTGATGCTCGGCCAGTCCCGCGTGCTGTTCGCCATGAGCCGCGACCGGCTCCTCCCGCCGGCCCTGGCCAAGGTGCACCCCCGCTACGGCACGCCGTACCGGATCACGCTGATCACCGGTGCCGCCGTCGCGGTGCTGGCCGGCGTCGTGCCGCTGACGACGCTCGCCGAGCTGGTCAACATCGGCACGCTGTTCGCCTTCTTCCTCGTCTCGATCGGCGTGCTCGTGCTGCGCCGCACCCGCCCCGACCTGCCGCGGGCGTTCCGGGTGCCGTGGACGCCGGTGCTCCCCATCGCGTCGGCCCTCGCCTGCCTCTGGCTGATGTTCAACCTGCCGGCCGACACGTGGCTGCGGTTCCTGATCTGGATGGCCGTCGGCCTGATCGCGTACTTCGCCTACAGCCACCGGCACAGCCGGTTGGCCGGACGCGAGCGGGCCCGCGAGGAGGCCGGGCAGACCTGACCTCACCCGGGAGGGTGAGCCCTCCCGGGCGGGTGGTCCAGCACCGCCGCGGCGGCTCCGACGGAACCGGGGACAGCAGTCCCCGTCCGAGGAGCACCCGTGGCCACCAGCGTCGTCGACGTCCCGCGCGCAGCGGCGCCGGAGACCGCCCCGGCGGTCCACCGGGTGCCGGCGACCGTCGTCGGCGCGGCCGCGGTCGCGGTGCTGGAGGCGGTGGCGCTGCTCGCCGGGGCCCTCACCGGCCTGGACGGCGTGCTCACCTCGCCGGACCGGCCCAGCGGCGGCGTGGTCGTGCTCGTGCTGCTGGCCCTGGCCTCGTGGATCGTCGGGTGCGCCGGGGGCGCGGCCACGCTCGTCGACGGCGCCGGCCGCGGGATCCTCGCCTGGGTCGCCTACCTCGAGCTGGCGCTGGTCACTTCCCTCTTCCTCGTCGGACTGGTCACGACCGACCTGGACGCCCACCTGCCGCGGGCCCTGCCCCTGCCCGCGTTGGCCCTCCTCGCCCTCGCCGTCCCGGTGGGCAAGCTGCTGCTGGCCGGCGCCCCCACCGCGCTGGCGTGGGTCGCCGCCGGCCCGCGGCCGCGGGAGCGCCGTCCCGACCCGGTGGCCACCCACCGGGGGCTGTGCGTGGCGACCCTCGCGGTGATCGGCGTGGTGCTCGGCGCCGTCGCGCTGCTCGGCCCCGCCACGGGCGGCTCCGACGCCGGCGCGCCCGGCGGCACCGTCTCCAGCACCCGCTGACCGGAAGTCGGTCGACGGCGCTCACTACTCTCGTGCCGTGAGTGATCGGCACATCCTGACCGCCGTGGCGTGGCCCTACGCCAACGGCCCGCGGCACATCGGCCACGTCTCCGGCTTCGGCGTCCCCTCCGACGTCTTCAGCCGCTACCACCGGATGACCGGGGACGACGTGCTGATGGTCAGCGGCACCGACGAGCACGGCACGCCGATCACCGTCGCCGCCGACGCCGAGGGCGTGACGCCGCGGGAGATCGCCGACCGCAACAACCGGGTCATCGTGGGCGACCTCGCCAGCCTCGGCCTGTCCTACGACCTGTTCACCCGGACGACGACGGTCAACCACGCCCGCATCAGCCAGGAGATCTTCCTCGGACTGCTGAAGAACGGCTACGTCTTCCCGAAGACGACGCTCGGCGCGATCAGCCCGTCCACCGGGCGCACCCTGCCCGACCGCTACATCGAGGGCACCTGCCCGATCTGCGGCTACGACGGCGCGCGCGGCGACCAGTGCGACAACTGCGGCAACCAGCTCGACCCCACCGACCTAATCAACCCGGTCAGCCGGATCAACGGCGAGACGCCGAAGTTCGTGGAGAGCGAGCACTACTTCCTCGACCTGCCGGCGTTCACCCGGGCGCTGGCCGACTGGCTGGGCACCCGCAGGAGCTGGCGGCCCAACGTCCTGAACTTCAGCGTCAACCTGCTCGACGACCTCAAGCCGCGCAGCTACACCCGCGACATCGACTGGGGCGTGCCGGTGCCCCTCGACGGCTGGCGCGACCGGCCCGACAAGCGCATCTACGTCTGGTTCGACGCCGTCGTGGGCTACCTGTCGGCCTCGATCGAGTGGGCCCGGCGCTCCGGCGACCCCGAGGCGTGGCGGCAGTGGTGGCAGTCGCCGGAGTCCGACGCCTACTACTTCATGGGCAAGGACAACATCGTCTTCCACTCCGAGATCTGGCCGGCCCAGCTGCTCGGCTACAACGGGGAGGGCGACAAGGGCGGGACCCCCGGTGACCTCGGCCGGCTGAACCTGCCCACCGAGGTCGTCTCCAGCGAGTTCCTCACCATGGAGGGCCGCAAGTTCTCCAGCAGCCGCCAGGTCGTCATCTACGTGCGCGACTTCCTGGCCCGCTACGACGCCGACGCGCTGCGCTACTTCATCGCCGTCGCCGGGCCCGAGACGCAGGACACCGACTTCACCTGGGCCGAGTTCCGCCGCCGCAACAACGACGAGCTCGTCGCCGGCTGGGGCAACCTGGTCAACCGCAGCGTGTCGATGGCCGCCAAGAACGTCGGCGCCGTCCCGACGCCCGGCGAGCTGACCGACGCCGACCGCCGGCTGCTGACGACGACGTCGGGTGCCTTCGCGACGGTGGGGGAGCTGCTGGCCCGCAACCGGCAGAAGGCGGCGGTGACCGAGGCGATGCGGGTCGTCGGCGAGGCCAACAAGTACCTCTCCGACCAGGCGCCGTGGAAGCTCAAGGAGGACCCGGCCCGCCGGGACACCGTGCTGCACACGGCCCTGCAGGCGGTCAGCGACTGCAACGCGCTGCTGACCCCCTTCCTCCCGCACTCGGCGCAGCAGGTTCACGAGCTGCTCGGCGGCACGGGGGTGTGGTCGCCGGCGCCGCAGGTGGTGGAGACCGAGGACCTCGACGACGGCTCGCCCTACCCGATCATCACCGGCGACTACGGCGACGCCCAGGCGGTGTGGGCCTCCCGCCCGCTGCCGCCGGGGACGCCGCTGCAGCCGCCCACGCCGGTGTTCCGGAAGCTCGACGAGTCGGTGGTGGAGGAGGAGCTCGCCCGCCTCGAGGCCGAGGCGAGGTGAGCCGGAGCTCGGCGTCCCGCGCCAACCGGCGCGGGGAGCTGCCGCCGTCCCCGGAGCCGCTGCCGGCCCCGGCCCTGGACAGCCACACCCACCTCGACATCGTCCTGGGCGCGCGCCCGGGCGACGACGAGGAGGGCGACCTCCCCGCGCCCGAGGACGTCGACGCCGAGATCGCCGCGGCCGTCGCCGTCGGCGTCCCCCGGCTGGTGCAGGTCGGGGTGGACGTGGCCTCGTCGCGCTGGTCGGCCGAGCTGGCCGCCCGGCACCCGAACGTGCTGGCGGCCGTCGCCGTCCACCCCAACGAGGCCGGCGCCGGCCGGGCCGACGACGACGCGCTCGCCGAGATCGACCGGCTGGCCGCGCAGCCGCGGGTGCGGGCGGTGGGGGAGACCGGGCTCGACCGGTTCCGCACCGGGCCGGAGGGCTGGGCGGCGCAGGAGGCGTCGTTCCGCGCGCACATCCGCATCGCCAAGGAGCGCGGCGTCGCGCTGGTCATCCACGACCGCGACGCGCACGAGGAGATCCTGCGGGTGCTCGACGACGAGGGCGCGCCGCAGCACACGGTCTTCCACTGCTTCTCGGGGGACGCCGCGTTCGCCAAGGCCTGCGTGGAGCGCGGCCACGTGCTCTCCTTCGCCGGCACGCTGACCTTCGCCAACGCTGGCTACCTGCGCGAGGCCGCCGCCCTCACGCCGGTCGACCAGCTGCTCGTCGAGACCGACGCGCCGTTCCTCACCCCGGTGCCGTACCGGGGCCGGCCGAACGCCTCGCGGCTCGTGCCGCACACCGTCCGGGCGCTGTCGGAGGTCACCGGCGTGGAGCTGGAGCAGCTGTGCGCCGCGCTGACCAGCACCGCCGAGCGGGTCTTCGGTCCCTGGTAGGGACAGGCGCCCCGGCGCGCGGCGAACCGATGCACACTTGACGCCGTGGGCCGCCTCATCGCCGTCGTGCTGTTCATCGCCGTCCTGGTGCCCGGCGTGCTCCTCGCCCGGGCCTGGTGGCTGGCGTCGGGTCGCCGGGCCGTCGCCTCCGCCGCCGTGGAGTTCGCGACGCCCGACGACGACGGCGTGGCGGCGCTGCGCCGCCAGGCGCAGCACGGCCGGCGCGTCCGCCGGCTGGGCTTCCTGCTCGGGGTCCTGACCATCGTGGGCAGCATCGTGCTGTTCGCGGAGGCGTCGGTCTTCCTGTGGGTGCCGGCGCTCGCCGTGGGCCTGCTGCTCGGCGTCCTGCTCGCCGAGGCCACCCGGCCGCGGCCCCGCTGGGCGCTGTCGTCCCCCGTCCGCCGCCCCCGGCTGGGCGAGCTGATCTCGGCCTGGCTGCTGTGGACCATGCGCGCGGTCGTCGTGGCCGAGGTCGTGGCGGCCGTCCTGCTCTGGCGCGGTGGCCACCTGGCCGACGCGGTCGGCTGGGTCGCCCTGGTGGTGCCGCTCGTCGCCCTGCTGCTGGCCGAGGTGGCCCTGCTGCGCGCGATCCTGCGCCCGCTGCCCGCGGAGGGCGCCGACGTCCCCGTCGACGAGGCGCTGCGCACGTGGACGGCGCACCTGGTCGCCGCCGCGGCCAGCGTGCTGGCGCTGCTGCCGCTCGGCGCGCTGCTGCTGCTGGCCGGCATCGAGCGCGGGGACCAGGTCTCCGAGGGCTTCGACCTGCTGCCGGTGGCCCTCGTCGCGGGTGGCTTCTCCGCGCTCGCGGCCGGCGTCGCGGTCGGCGGGTTCCTGCTCACCTGGCTGCGGCCCGTGCGCACCAGCGAGCGGGCGCTCGCCGGCTGAGCACGGCCGCCGCTGCCCCGTCGGGAGGGCGGCCACACTGTGGCGTCGCCCACTCCCTGAACTCACCTCGCGCACCCGTCACAGCGGTCCCACCCGGCACGTCCGTCACTGTGCGTACCGGCGCGCCCACGAAGCGACATGGCGACCCTCTGGTTGACTGCCGTCGCACCTTGCTCCTCGCACCGTGTTCGTTATCGTGTCGTGACTGACAGCCGGGGTGGAGATCGACCCGGGCGGCGCGCACCGACCGGGACTCCTCCTCCTGGTGCTGCGTGCGGTCCGGCTCCTGCCCGGGTTCTGCGACCCCGTGGAAGTGTCGTGCGCCGTACCCTCCAGCTCAGCCTCTTCGCCCTCGTGCTCGTGGGCCTCGTGGGCGGCTCGGTGGCCTACTACCTGGCCCAGAAGTCGCTGACCCTGACCGTGGACGGCCAGTCCCGTTCGGTCAGCACGTACGCCGACACCGTGGGCGAGGTGCTGGAGGAGGAGGGGCTCCGGCCCGCCGCGCACGACGTCGTCCTGCCCGCCGAGGACGCCGAGGTCGGCGACGGCGACACCGTCGTCCTCGACCGCGCCCGGCCGCTGCAGCTGACCGTCGACGGCGTGAGCAGCGAGGTCTACGTGACCGCGCTCTCGGTCGACGAGGCGCTCGACCAGCTCGGCTACCGCGCCCAGGACCTGGTGCTCTCCGCCAGCCGCAGCGAGCGCCTGCCGCTCGAGGGCATGCAGCTGTCGATCACCACGCCGAAGGAGATCACGCTCGTCGCCGACGGCCAGCAGCGCGTGGTCACCACGACCGCCGCCACCGCCGGCGACCTGCTCGCCGAGCAGGGCATCGTGCTCAGCGAGACCGACCGCACCAGCCTGTACCCGACCCAGGCGCTGCTGGACCGCATGCGCCTGCAGGTCTACCGGGTGCAGGTCTCCGACGTCACCGAGGTGACCGCCGTCCCGCACGGGCGGGTCGAGACGCCGGACCCCGAGGCCTTCCAGGGTGACGAGACGGTCACCCAGCCGGGCGTGGACGGCGAGCAGACCACCGTCTGGCGGGTCACCGTCGTCGACGGCGTCGAGACCGGCCGCCAGCAGGTCTCCTCCACCGTGACCACGCCCCCGGTCGACGAGCTCGTCAGCGTCGGCACCAAGGAGCGGCCGGCCAACACCCCCGCCGCCGACGGCCTCGACTGGGCCGCCCTGGCGCGCTGCGAGTCCGGCGGCAACCCGAGCATCGTCAGCGCCAACGGCCTCTACCACGGCCTGTACCAGTTCTCCGTCGCCACGTGGCGCTCGGTCGGCGGTACCGGCGTGCCGTCCCAGGCGTCCGCCGACGAGCAGACCTACCGCGCGCAGCTGCTGTACCAGCGCACCGGTGCCAGCTCGTGGCCGCACTGCGGCCGGTACCTGTGACCCGGCCGAGCTGAGCACGCCACCCGAGCCCGCCGACGGGCTGCTGGGCCCGGCCGCGATCCGCGACCTGGCCCGGCAGCTCGAGCTGCGGCCGACCAAGACGCTCGGGCAGAACTTCCTGCACGACGCCAACACCATCCGGCGGATCGTCCGCACCGCCGAGGTGCGCCCCGACGACGTCGTCTGCGAGGTCGGTCCCGGCCTGGGCTCGCTGACCCTGGGCCTGCTGCCGGCGGCGGCCTCGGTCGTCGCCGTCGAGATCGACCCCCGGCTGGCCGAGCGGCTGCCGCGGACCGTGGCCGAGCGGCTGCCGGCCCTGGCCGACCGGCTCACGGTCGTCCGGGCCGACGCGCTGCGGGTCGAGCGGCTGCCCGGTCCGCCGCCCACCGCGCTGGTCGCCAACCTCCCCTACAACGTGGCCGTGCCGGTGCTGCTGCACCTGCTGGAGCTGCTGCCGTCGCTGCAGCGGGCGCTGGTGCTCGTGCAGGCCGAGGTGGCCGAGCGGCTGGCCGCCGGGCCCGGCACCCCGGCCTACGGCGTGCCCTCGGTCAAGGCCGCCTGGTACGGCGAGGTCCGGCGCGCGGGGGCGGTCGGCCGGCGGGTGTTCTGGCCGGAGCCGAACGTCGACTCGGGGCTGGTCGCGCTGGTCCGCCGTCCGCCCCCGCCGGGGGACCGGGAGGCCACGTTCGCCGTCGTCGACGCCGCCTTCGCGATGCGGCGCAAGAGCCTGCGCGCGGCGCTCGCCCGCTGGGCCGGCAGCCCGGCCGCCGCCGAGGCGCGGCTGCGCGCGGCGGGCATCGATCCCACCGCGCGCGGGGAGCAGCTCTCGGTCGCGGACTTCGCCCGCCTCGCCGCGACCCCCGTGGCGCAGGATGGGGAGCGGTGAGCGAGCTCGCGACATCACGCAGGGGCTCGGTGAGCGAGCTCGCGAGCGCACGCAGGAGCAGAGCAGCGCCGCGGACGCGGCCGACGAGCGCCAGCGAGGAGGCGGCGTGAGCTGGTCCACGCACGGCGGCCCGGGGCGGATCTCCGGGGACGGCGCGGTGGTCGCCCGCGCGCCGGCGAAGATCAACGTGCACCTGGCGATCGGGCCGCTGCGGCCCGACGGGTACCACGACCTGCAGACCGTGTTCCTCGCCGTCTCCCTCTTCGACACCGTCACCGCGCGGCCGGGCGACGGGCTGGCGCTGCGCGTCTCGGGCGAGGGGACGGCGCCGGGCTCGGGCGTGGACCACGTGCCCACCGACCGGCGCAACCTCGTCTGGCGCGCCGCCGTCCTCCTGGCCGAGCACGCCGGGGTCAAGGCCCACGCCACCATCGACATCGCCAAGACGATCCCGGCGGCGGCGGGGCTGGCCGGCGGCAGCGCCGACGCCGCGGCCGCCCTCGTCGCCCTCGACGCGCTGTGGAGCACCGGCGCGACCCGCGGCGACCTGGCCGACCTGGCCGCGCAGCTGGGCAGCGACGTCCCGTTCAGCCTGCTCGGCGGGGTGGCGCTGGGCAGCGGCCGCGGGGAGCGGCTCTCGCCCGTGCTGGCGCGGCGGCCGTCGCACTGGGTGCTCGGCATCGCCCGCGAGGGCCTGTCGACCCCGGCCGTCTACGCCGAGCTCGACCGGCTGCGGGCGACCGGCCGGCTGCCCGACGGCCGCGACGTGCCCTCGCCGCAGCCGGTCATCGCCGCGCTGAGCAGCGGGCCACCGGCCGCGCTGGCCGCGGCCCTGTCCAACGACCTCGAGACACCGGCGGTCAGCCTCCGCCCCGAACTGCGCCGCGCGCTGCGGGCGGCCACCGAGGCCGGCGCGCTGGCCGCGTTCCTCAGCGGGTCCGGGCCCACGGTGGCCGCGCTCGCCGCCGACGAGGACGCCGCCGTCCGCCTGGCGGCCACGCTCGCCGGCGAGGGCGTGTTCCGGACCGTCCGCGCCGTGCACGGCCCGGTGCCGGGCGCCCGCCTCGTGGGCTGAGGCGCGGGTGTCAGGCCCCCGGGTCGCCGACCAGGCCGGGGGAGGGGTCGAGGTGCGACAGCCCGTTGTAGGCCAGGTTCACCAGGTGGGCGGCGACCTCCCGCTTGCCCGGTGAGCGGGTGTCGAGCCACCACTGCCCGACCAGGGCCACCATGCCGACCAGCGCCTGGCTGTAGAGCTCGGCCAGCCGCGGGTCGTAGCCGCGGTGCTGGAACTGGTCGCCGAGGATGTGCTCGACCTTGCGGGCGACCTCCCCGATCAGCGAGGAGAAGGTCCCCGTCCCGCTGGTCACAGGGGAGTCGCGGGTGAGCACGCGGAAGCCGTCGGTGTCGTCCTCGATGTAGTCGAGCAGGACCAGGGCCGCGCGCTCGAGCAGCTCCCGCGGCGAGCCGGGCGTCGAGAGCGCCGAGGTGAACCGGTCCAGCAGCAGCTGCATCTCCCGGTCGACGACGACGGCGTAGAGCCCCTCCTTGCCGCCGAAGTGCTCGTAGACCACCGGCTTGCTGACGTCGGCGCGGGCGGCGACCTCCTCGATCGAGGCGGCCTCGTAGCCCCGCTGCCCGAACAGCTCCCGGCCGATGTCGAGCAGCTGCTGGCGCCGTTGCGCACCGGTCATCCGCACCCGGGGGCGGGCCGCACTGCTGCTCATGGCTGCCATCGTGCCCCGGGAACGGCTCCGCCCGGGCGTCCGGCGGCGGCCGGGTCGCCCGGGCGGAGGAGGTGGCGGCTCGGCTCGGGTCAGGTCGTCGCCGACTCGGGTGCGCGCCGCTTGGCGGCCAGCCGGACCGGGTCCGGCCACTTGACGTCGCGGGCCCAGCCGAGCTTCTCGAAGATCCAGATGACCCGGGCGCTGATGTCGATCTGGCCCTTCAGCACCCCGTGCCGGGCGCAGGTGGGGTCGGCGTGGTGCAGGTTGTGCCACGACTCCCCGGCGCTGAGGATCGCCAGCGGCCAGAAGTTGGTGGACCGGTCGCGCGCGGTGAACGGCCGGGCGCCGACGGTGTGGCAGATCGAGTTGATCGACCAGGTCACGTGGTGCAGCACGGCCACCCGGACGAGGCCGGCCCAGAAGAACGCCGTCCACGCGCCGCTCCAGCTCATGGTGACCAGCCCGCCGATCAGCGCCGGGAGGAACAGCCCGATCCCGGCCCACAGGACGAACAGCCCGCTGGTGCGGCGCAGCGCCTCGTCCTTGAGCAGGTCGGGGGCGTAGCGCTGGGGGTTGGTCTGGCGCTTGTCGAACAGCCAGCCGACGTGCGCGTGGAACATGCCCTTGGTCAGCGCCTTGAGGTCGTCGCCGTAGCGCCAGGGCGAGTGCGGGTCGCCGGCGCGGTCGGAGAAGGCGTGGTGCCGGCGGTGGTCGGCCACCCACTGCACGACCGGGCCCTGGATCGCGACCGAACCGGCGATGGCCAGCGCCACCCGCAGCGGCCTGCTCGCCTTGAAGGAGCCGTGGGTGAAGTGCCGGTGATAGCCGACGGTGATGCCCAGGCAGGCGATCGAGTAGAAGACCAGGAACAGCGTGACGTCGGTCCACGACAGGCCCCAGCCCCACACGGCCGGGACCACCGCGGCCAGGGCGAGGAAGGGCACCAGGACGAAGACGTAGAGGGCGATCTGCTCGAGCCCGGTCTTCTCGGCGCCGAGGGCGTTGGCCGGCAGCCCGGCGTCCGGGGCGGCGGGACCGGCGGGACGGGTGGCGCGGGGGCGGGCGGGCCGGTCGAGGGCGGGAGCGGACAAGGGGCCTCCGGGGTGCGTGGGGAGCGGCCCGCGGGCAGGGCCGGACGAAGCTACGTCGCCGTAACCTACGTGCCCGTAGGGATGCCCGCGAATCGGCCTCCGCAACCGTCCGCGCCCCGGCCGGCGGGCGGCCCTAGGCTTCAGGCGGGTGCCGGTGCGAGCCGGCGCCGGTGGGGGATGGGGTAATCGGCAGCCCGCCGGCCTTTGGAGCCGGGAAGTCTCGGTTCGAGTCCGAGTCCCCCAGCGAGCGGCCGGGACGGCGTCCCGTCCACGCCGCGCGCGGTCGCCGACCGTGCGGCAGGCACCCGTTCGACAGGCACCGTTCGACAGGCACCGTCCGACAGGTACGAGGAGTCCCGTGAGCCCGCAGACCTCCCCGACGGTGGCCGCCGTCGTCGTCCTCGCCGCCGGCCAGGGCACCCGCATGCGCTCGGCGACGCCCAAGGTGCTGCACACCCTCGCCGGGCGGTCGATGCTGGGGCACGTGCTGGCCGCCGTCGCGCCGCTCGGGGCCGCGCGCACCGTGGTGGTGGTCGGTGCCGGCCGCGAGGCCGTCGAGGAGCACCTCGGTCGGATCGCGCCCGACGCCGTGGCGGCCGTGCAGGAGGAGCAGCGCGGCTCCGGGCACGCCGCGGCCGTCGGCCTCGACGCCCTGCCCGGCGTCGAGGGCGCGGTGCTCATCGTGAACGGCGACGCGCCGCTGCTGCGGGACGCCACGGTCCTCGACCTCGTGGCCACCCACCAGGAGGACCGCAACGCGCTGACCGTCCTCACCGCCGTGGTCGACGACCCGACCGGGCTCGGCCGGATCGTTCGCAACCGCGACGGCGCCGTGCGCGCCATCGTCGAGGAGCGCGACGCCGACCGGCAGCAGCGCGAGATCCGCGAGGTCAACGCCGGCGTCTACGTGGGCGACATCGCCGCCGTCCGCGACGCGCTGCGCGAGGTCAAGGGGGACAACGACCAGGGGGAGATCTACCTCACCGACGTCCTGGCCCTGCTCGTCCGCGACGGCGCGCGGGTCGGCGGGCACGTCGCCGAGGACGCCACCGACGTGCTGGGGTGCAACGACCGCCGCGAGCTCGCCGCCCGCCGGCGCACCCTCAACGACCGCGTGCTCGACGCCCTCATGGTCTCCGGCGTCACCGTCGTCGACCCGGCCACGACGTGGGTCGACGTGACCGCCACGGTGGAGCCGGACGCGGTCCTGCAGCCGGGCACGCAGCTCCTCGGGCGCACCACGGTGGCCGGCGGCGCCGTCGTCGGCCCGGACACCACGCTGGCCGACTGCGCGGTGGGGGAGGCCGCCGAGGTGGTGCGGTCGCACTGCTCCGGGGCGGAGATCGGGCCGCAGGCCTCGGTCGGTCCGTTCAGCTACCTGCGCCCGGGCACGCGGCTGGCCCGCGGCGCCAAGGTGGGCGCCTTCGTCGAGACCAAGAACGCCGAGGTGGGCGAGGACTCCAAGGTCCCGCACCTGTCCTACGTCGGGGACGCGACGATCGGCCGGGGCGCCAACATCGGGGCGGCGACGGTCTTCGTCAACTACGACGGCGTGGCCAAGCACCGCACCACGGTCGGCGACCACGTGCGCATCGGCTCCGACACGATGCTGGTGGCCCCGGTCACCATCGGTGACGGCGCCTACACGGCGGCCGGCTCGGTGATCACCGACGACGTCCCCCCGGGCGCCATGGGCGTCGCGCGGGCGAAGCAGCGGAATGTGGGAGGCTGGGTGCGCCGCCGCCGAGCCGGGACGTCCGCCGCGGAGGCCGCCGCGGCGGCCGAAGCCCGGGCAGCAGCGCCCGACACGGACTCGTCGGGGGGCACCAGCACGCACGGACAGTGAGGGCGGACCAGCCATGAGCGCCATCCGGCAGACCACCAGCAAGAGCCTGATGCTCTTTTCCGGCCGGGCGTACCCCGAGCTGACCGACGAGATCGCCGGGCACCTCGGCGTCACGCCCACCCCGACCGCGGCCTACGAGTTCGCCAACGGCGAGCTGTTCGTGCGGTTCGAGGAGTCGGTGCGCGGCTGCGACGCCTTCGTGGTGCAGAGCCACACCGCGCCGATCAACACCTGGCTCATGGAGCAGCTGATCATGGTCGACGCGCTCAAGCGCGCCTCGGCCAAGCGGATCACCGTCGTCGCCCCGTTCTTCCCCTACGCCCGCCAGGACAAGAAGCACCGCGGCCGCGAGCCCATCTCCGCCCGACTGGTGGCCGACCTCTTCAAGACCGCCGGCGCCGACCGCCTCATGGCCGTCGACCTGCACACCGCGCAGATCCAGGGCTTCTTCGACGGCCCGGTGGACCACCTGTTCGCCATGGACCTGCTGGTGCAGCACGTGCGCGAGCGCTGGGGCGGGCGCAGCTTCACCGTGGTCTCCCCGGACTCCGGCCGGGTGCGCATGGCCGAGCGCTGGACCAACACCCTCGGCGGCGGCACCCCGCTGGCCTTCATCCACAAGACCCGCGACGAGACCCGCCCGAACTCGGTGGTCGCCAAGGAGGTCGTCGGCAACGTCAAGGACCGGGTCTGCATCCTGGTCGACGACATGATCGACACCGGCGGCACGATCGTCGCCGCCGCCGAGACGCTCTTCGAGGCCGGCGCGGCCGACGTGCTCATCGCCGCCACCCACGGGGTGCTCTCCGGCCCGGCGGTCGACCGGCTCAAGAACAGCCGGGTCAGCGAGGTGATCGTCACCAACACGCTGCCGATCGAGCCGGAGCGCCAGTTCGACAAGCTGACCGTCCTGTCGATCGCCCCGCTGCTGGCCCGGGCGATCAAGGAGGTCTTCGAGGACGGCAGCGTGACCAGCCTCTTCGGCGGCGCCTCGTAGCGGCCTCGACCTCGCGCCGCTCCCGGGGCCGGACCCGCGCTCGCCGGGTCCTGCCGGACCCGAGGAGCACGAGGTGGCCCCCCCCGGAGCGGCTCCGGGCGGCGGCGTCGTCCGCCGACCGGTGGGGCGGACGGCCGGTCCGCGGCCTGGGGTACCCTGGCCGCACAGCCCGGCGAGGGAGCCCAGCTCCGTGATCGACGTGCGTGTGCCCCGTCCTGGGCGTGCCGCGCGCCGTGCGCCGGCACCGCAGACCCGACACCCAGGAGCACGCATTGGCTGACTACCGCCTCGAGGCCGAGGTCCGCACCGAGTTCGGCAAGGGCAGCGCCCGCCGGACCCGCCGCGCCGGCCGCATCCCCGCCGTCCTCTACGGGCACGGCCAGGACGTCGTCCACCTGTCGCTGCCGGCCCGCGAGTTCGCCGCGGCGCTGCGCCACGGCGGCAGCAACGCCCTGCTCACCGTCGTCCTGGACGGCAAGGAGCAGCTCGCCCTCACCAAGTCGGTGCAGCGCGACCCGCTGACCCGCCAGCACGAGCACGCCGACCTGCTGCTGGTCCGCCGCGGCGAGCGGACGACCGTGGACGTGCCGGTCGTCGTCGTGGGCGAGCCCGGGCCCGACGCCGTCAGCAACCACCAGCTGAACACCGTCTCGATCGAGGCGGACGCCACGAACCTGCCGGAGTCGATCGAGGTCGACGTCACCGGCCGCGCGGCCGGCGAGAACATCACGGCCGGCGACCTGTCGCTGCCCTCCGGCGCGACCCTGGTCACCGACCCCGAGGCCCTCGTGATCGGCTTCCTCGGGGCGCCCAGCGCCGCCGAGCTCGAGGCCGAGCTCGCCGAGGCCGAGGCCGAGGCCGGCATCGAGCGCGAGGAGTCGGCCGAGGCCGCCGGCGGCACCGGCGAGGGCGACGTCGTCCCCGAGCCGGCCGCCCAGGGCAGCGGCGAGTCGATGGAGTCGGCCGAGAAGTCCGCCGAGAACTGAGGCTCGCGCTGACCGACAGCTCGACCCGCGGGGGCGCCGGCACCGCCGGCGCCCCCGTCGTCGTGCCCGAGGGCCCCTTCCTGGTCGTCGGGCTCGGCAACCCCGGACCGGCCTACGCCGGCAACCGGCACAACGTCGGCGTCATGGTGCTCGAGGAGCTCGCCTCCCGCGCCGGCATCCGGCTCTCGCCCGGCAAGGGCGCGCGCGCCCGCGCGCTCTCCGGTGAGGGCCGGCTCGCCGGGCGGCGCGTCGTCCTCGCCCGGCCGACGACCTACATGAACGAGTCCGGCGGCCCCGTCCGCGGGCTCCTCGACTACCACCACCTCGACGCCGCCGACCTCGTCGTCGTCCACGACGAGCTCGACATCCCCTTCGCCAGCGTCCGGCTCAAGCGCGGCGGCGGCGAGGGCGGCCACAACGGGCTGCGGTCGATCACCCGCGCCACCGGCACCAAGGACTACCTCCGGGTGCGGGTGGGCATCGGCCGCCCGCCCGGCCGGCAGGACCCGGCCGACTTCGTCCTCAAGGACTTCTCCGCGACCGAGCGCAAGGAGCTGCCGTTCCTGGTCTCCGAGGCCGCCGACGCCGCCGAGCTGCTGCTCGCCCGGGGCCTCGAGGCCGCGCAGAACCAGGTGCACCCGCGCTCCTGAGCCACCCCTCCCGCGGCGCCGGCGCGGGTTCACCCACCGGGTGACATCCCCCGGGCGCCGCGTCCCCGTTCCGGGTGAACCCGCACCGGGCCTGTTGACCCCGGTCGTCACGGACAGTGAACCTCGTCCCGCTGGACAGGTCCGATCGACCCGAATCCGCTGCTCGCGGAGGGCGCCGACGGCCTGATAGGGGGAACGCGACTACGCCACGTAGTCGTACGGGGGGAGTGTCGTGCTGCTCAACCATTCCGGTCGTGCCGTCGCCGTGGGCGGCGTGCCGGCCGCACCGCCGTCGGCCGCGCCGGGGGTGATCGAAGACCTCGGCCCGCAGCGGGCGCCGGCGTGGTTGCACCGCACCGTCGCGCTGCTGGTCGTCTGGGAGGCCGCGGCCGCCGCCGTCGCCGGCACCGCCGTGCTCCTGGCCCAGCCCGGGCGCGTGCCGGTGTCGAGCGCGCTGTTCGTCTCCGCGGTCGCCCTCGTCGTCGCCTGGCCGCTGCTGCTCGCGGTGAGCGGCGCCTACGCGGCGCGCGTGTTCGGCACCGGCAGCTACGAGTACCGGCGCGTGGGCCGGGCGGGCCTGGTGCTGCTCGCGGCGGCCGGCTTCATCTCCTACGCGGCCCAGCTCGAGCTCTCCCGCGCCCTGGTGGCCGTCGCCGTGCCCCTGCTGACCCTCGCCACGCTGGTGGGCCGGTTCGTGGCCCGCCGCCGGCTGCACCGCCTGTGGGCCCGCGGCCGCTGCACCCGCCGGGTGCTCCTGGTCGGCCGGGGCGGCGCCGTGCTCGACCTCGCCGGCCAGCTGGAGCGCGAGCGCTACGCCGGGCTCCAGGTGGTCGCCGCGTGCGTCACCGAGGCCGACCGGGCCCGGGTGCGCGAGACCCGCGACCTGCCGGTGGGCGGGCTCGACGGCGTCGTGGCCATGGCCCGGCTGCACCGGGTGGACACCATCGCCGTCACCTCCTCCAGCGAGACGGCCGCCGAGTACCTCCGCCGGCTCTCCTGGCAGCTCGAGGGCACCGGCATCGAACTGCTCGTCGCCCCCGGCCTGGTGGAGGTCGCCGGCCCGCGGCTGCACATCCGCCCGCTCGAGGGCCTGCCGCTGCTGTCGGTCGAGCAGCCCCGGTTCGAGGGCTGGCGCCGCGTGGTCAAGGGCGCCGTCGACCGCGCCGTGGCCGCGCTGACGCTGCTCCTGCTGGGGCCCGTCCTCCTCGGCGTCGCCGTGGCCGTGCGCCTGTCCTCGCCCGGCCCGGTCCTGTACCGCCAGCAGCGGATCGGTCTGGGCGGGCGGCCCTTCACGATGCTCAAGTTCCGCAGCATGGTCGTCGACGCCGACGCGCGCCGCGACGCCCTGCGCGCGCAGAACGTCTCCGACGGCCTGCTGTTCAAGATCCCCGACGACCCCCGGGTCACCCCGGTCGGCCGCTGGCTGCGGCGGTACTCGCTCGACGAGCTCCCGCAGCTGCTCAACGTCCTCAACGGCTCCATGTCGCTCGTCGGCCCGCGCCCGCCGCTGCCCGAGGAAGTGGCCCGTTACGACTCGTCCGTCAGCCGCCGGCTGCTCGTCAAGCCGGGGCTCACCGGCCTCTGGCAGATCTCCGGCCGTAGTGATCTCCCGTGGGAGGAAGCCGTGCGCCTTGACCTGCGCTACGTCGAGAACTGGTCGTTGGCGCTCGACGCCCTGATCCTCTGGAAGACCGGCCGCGCCGTGCTGACCAGCTCGGGGGCCTACTGATGAGCGCCCCGACCGCACCCGCGCGCAGCGGCCGCCGCCGCGTCCTGCTGGCCGGCCTGGCCGCCGTCGTCGTCCTCGCCGCCCTGGCCGGCTGGCTCGTGCTCCGCCCGTCCGCCGACGGCGGGTCGGCGACGGCCGCGCCGGCCACGACCACCCTGCCGGCGCCGGGCAGCTACGGCACCAGCGTCCTCGACGAGTCGGCGACCGCGGCGCCCGACGACGTCCCGGGCGCTGTGCTCGCGACCGTGCCGGGCCGGCCGGAGGCGCTGGCCCCCGTGCCGCTCGCCGAGCCGGTGGAGTACGGCGACGGTCTGTCGGCCCGCCTGGTGGACATCAAGGCGATCACCGCCGAGGCGCGGGGCGTGGGGGAGACCTCCGGCCCGGCCCTCGTGGTCATCGTCGAGCTGACCAACACCGCCGAGGCGCCCGTCGCCCTGGACACGGTCGCCGTGAACATGTTCCTCGGCGCCGACGGCGCGCCCGCCGCCCGGCTCGTGGGTGACTCCGGCGCGCCGTTCAGCGGCTCCCTCGAGCCGGGGGCGTCGGCGCAGGCGGTCTACGCCTTCACCGTCCCGGTCGACCGGCGCGACGTCGTCACGGTCACCGTCGGCGTGACGCCCGACGCCGGCACCGCCGTCTTCTCCGGGTCCGTCGCGTGACCGCGATCCGCGGGCGACGCCGGTCGCCCTCCACCGCCGCGCGGTCCCCGCGCCCCGCAGCCCCCGACCTCCGAAGCGAACGAGGTTCCCGCATGTCCATCCGCTCCTCCGCCGTCGCGCGGGCCGTGCTGCCCGCGGTGCTGGCCCTGCTGGTCCTGGCCGGCTACACGGCGGCCCCGCCGGTCGCCCGCGCCGACAGCGCCCCCGCGGACCCGACCGCGCCGGCGTCCCCGCCGACGGTCAGCGCCGACGCGCTGCCCACGGTGCAGATCGACGGCGTCGTGTGGTCGCAGGCCGTCGTCGGCAACACGGTGTACGCGGCCGGCAGCTTCACCCGCGCCCGGCCGGCCGGCGCCCCCGCCGGGACGCAGGAGGTCGTGCGCAACAACCTGCTGGCCTTCGACATCCGCACCGGTGAGCTGATCACCTCCTTCGCCCCGGACCTCAACGCCCAGGCGATGGTGGTCACCGCGTCCCCCGACGGCTCGCGCATCTACGTGGGTGGCGACTTCACGGTCGCCGACGGGCAGCCGCGGTACGGCATCGCCGCGTACAGCACGGCCACCGGCCAGCTGATCGACACCTTCCGGCCCGTCGTGGGCTCCCAGGTGCGGGCCATCGCGGCCACGAACACCACCGTGTACATCGGCGGCTGGAACTTCGGCGTCGCCGGCGGCGTGGCGCGCGGGTTCCTGGCCGCGTTCAACGCCGCCAACGGCGCGGTGACCAGCTGGGCGCCGGTCGTGGACAACACGGTCAACGCCCTGGCCGTGGTGAACAACGGGGCCACCGTCGTCATCGCCGGGCACATGACCAGCCTGAACGGCTCGGCCGTGCGCGGGCTCGGCGCGGTCAACGCGACCAGCGGCGCCACGGTGCCCTTCGCCGCCAGCACGTTCACCGCCAACGGCGGCAACAACTCCGCGTTCACCGCGCTGGCGTCCGACAGCGACACCCTCTACGCGACCGGCTACTCCTTCGGCGGCGGCAACCTCGAGGGGATGCTCGCGATCAACCCCAACGGCGGCGCCGTCAAGTGGGTCGACGACTGCAAGGGCGACTCCTACTCGGTCTGGGCGAACGGCGCGGTCGAGTACCTGGCCGGCCACGCCCACGCGTGCAGCAACATCGGCGGCTTCCCGCAGGTCGGCGGCGCCGACGAGTCGCTGTGGACGCACTACCGGGCGATCGCCTTCAGCAAGCAGGCCACCGGCACCGTGGGCACCGAGACGGGCAACTTCGTCGGCCGGCCCTCGCCGACGCTGCTCACCTGGTTCCCCTCGCTGGACCCGGGCACCTACACCGGGCAGTACCAGGGCCCGTGGAGCGTCACCGGCAACAGCCAGTACGTCGTCTACGGCGGTGAGTTCCCGAACGTCAACGGCAGCCGGCAGCAGGGGCTGGTCCGGTTCGCCCTCCCGTCGATCGCGCCGAACGAGGTGGGGCCGGACGCCGCCACGGGCCTGGTGCCCACCGTGACCTCCCCGGGCGCGGGCGTCGCGCGGCTCACCTGGCAGGCGACGTCCGACCAGGACAACGGGACGCTGACCTACGAGGTCCTCCGCGACGGGACCCCGGTCGGCTCGGTGAAGGCGACGTCGACCTTCTGGAACACGCCCACGGTGTCCTTCGTCGACCGCACCGCCCCGGCGGGCCAGCGGGTGTCGTACACCGTCCGCGCCTCCGACCCGTTCGGCAACAGCGTGACCGGCCCGGCCGCGGCGGTGACCATCGCCGCGGGCACGGGCGCCGGTGGCGCCGCGCCGGACGACTACGCGCAGGTCGTGCTCACCGACGGCCCCAGCGACTACTGGCGCTTCGGTGAGGCCTCGGGGCGCACGGTCTACACCGAGACGGGCACCCGCGACCTGAGCCTGGGCACCGGCGTCACCCTGGGCACCACGGGGGCGCTGCCCGGCCGGGCCAACACCGCCGCCACCTTCGGCGGCACCTCGGCCGCGGCGACGTCGACCCAGGCGGCCGTCGCCGGACCGCAGGTGTTCAGCGTCGAGGCCTGGTTCAACACCACCTCGACCGCCGGCGGCAAGCTGCTCGGCTTCGGCAACGCGCGGACGGGCCTGAGCACGTCCTACGACCGCCACCTGGTGATGAACTCGGCCGGTCGCGTCAGCTTCGGCGTGTACACCGGCCAGACCGTCGCGGTGCAGAGCCCCGGCAGCTACAACGACGGCAGGTGGCACCACGTCGTCGCCACGCTGGGCCCGGGCGGCATGGCGCTCTACATCGACGGCACGCGGGTCGCGGTGAACACCGCCACGACCAGGGCCCAGGTGTTCAACGGCTACTGGCGCGTCGGTGGCGACCAGACCTGGGACGGCAGCAACCAGTGGCTGCGGGCCGCCGTCGACGAGGTCGCGGTCTACCCGACCGTGCTGTCGGCCGCCCAGGTCACGCGGCACAACACCGCGGGCCGCACCGCTCCGCAGACGCCGGGCAACGTCGCGCCGACCGCGTCGTTCACCGCGACGGCGACCGGGCTCGGCGTGGCGCTGGACGCCTCGGCCTCGACCGACGCCGACGGGACCATCGCGTCCTACGCGTGGGACCTCGGCAACGGGCAGACCGGCACCGGCAGGACCGCGTCGTACACCTACCCGACGGCCGGGACCTACCAGGTGAAGCTGACGGTCACCGACAACGCCGGCGCCACCGGCACGGTCACCAAGGCGGTCACCGTGACCTCCCCGCCGCCGGCGGGCGGCGCGATCGCGGCCGACGCGTTCGGCCGCGAGGTCACCGGTGGCTGGGGCACCGCCGACACCGGCGGCGCCTGGACCATCGACGGCACCGCGGCCAACGCCACCGTGACCGGGGGCAACGGCCGGCTCACCGCGGCCGCGGGCACCAGCACCTCGGCGGCGCTCGGGTTCTCGGCGCGCGACGTGTCGCTGGCGGCCGACGTGCTGCTGGAGAAGCAGCCCGCGGGCGGCAGCAGCTTCGTGGCCCTGGGCACCCGCAACAACGGCGCCACCCGGTACAACGCCCAGCTCTACTACGGCACCGACGGCACCGTCGCGGTCAGCCTGGTGGCGGTGGTCGACTGGGTCGAGACCGAGCTGGGGTCCTTCGTCCTGCCGGAGAAGTACACGGCGGGGTCGGTGCTGAAGCTGCGGTTCGAGGCGGTGGGCTCCGGCACGACGACGCTGCGGGCCAAGGCGTGGCCCTCGGGCGCCGCCGAGCCGACGGCCTGGCAGGTGGCCGCGACCGACACCACGGCCGCGCTGCAGACCGCCGGTGGCGCCAACGTGGAGCTCTACGTGGGCCGCGCCGCCACCAGCGCGCAGACGCTGCGGGTCGACAACCTCGCCGTCACCGCGCCGGGTGCCGGGACGCCGACGAACGTCGCGCCGACCGCGTCGTTCACCGCGACGGCGACCGGGCTCGGCGTGGCGCTGGACGCCTCGGCCTCGACCGACGCCGACGGGACCATCGCGTCCTACGCGTGGGACTTCGGCAACGGGCAGACCGGCACCGGCAGGACCGCGTCGTACACCTACCCGACGGCCGGGACCTACCAGGTGAAGCTGACGGTCACCGACGACGCCGGCGCCACCGGCACGGTCACCAAGGCGGTCACCGTGACGTCCCCGCCGCCGGCGGGCGGCGCGATCGCGGCCGACGCGTTCGGCCGCGAGGTCACCGGTGGCTGGGGCACCGCCGACACCGGCGGCGCCTGGACGGTCTCCGGGACGGCGTCCAACGCCTCGGTGACCGGGGGCAGCGGCCGGCTCACCGCGGCCGCGGGCACCAGCATCGGCGCGGGGCTGGGCTTCTCGGCGCGCGACGTCTCGGTGTCGGCCGACGTGCTGCTGGAGAAGGCGGCCAGCGGCGGCGGCACCTACGCGTCGATCGGCGCGCGGGCGGTCGGCGCGACCATGTACAACGCGCAGCTGTACTTCGGCTCCGACGGCAGCGTCGGGGTGGGCCTGGTGGCGATGGTGAACGGGGCCGAGACCTACCTCGGCTACTACACGCTGCCGGCGAAGTACACGGCCGGGACCGTGCTGAAGCTGCGGCTCGAGGCGGTCGGCTCCGGCACGACGACGCTGCGGGCGAAGCTCTGGCCGTCGGGCACGGCCGAGCCGACGGCCTGGCAGGTCTCCGCGACCGACACCACGGCCGCGCTGCAGGGCGCCGGCGGGCTGTACACCGACCTGTACATCTCGGGGTCGGCGACGGCCGCGCAGACGCTGCGGCTGGACGGGCTCGCCGTCACGGCTCCGGGCGCGACCCCGGAGGCGCCGGCGAACGCGGCGCCCACCGCGTCGTTCGCCTCGACGGTGAGCGGCCTGGGCGTGGCGCTGGACGCATCGGCCTCGACCGACGCCGACGGGACCATCGCGTCCTACGCGTGGGACTTCGGCAACGGGCAGACCGGCACCGGCAGGACCGCGTCGCACACCTACGCGGCGGCGGGCACCTACCAGGTGAAGCTGACGGTCACCGACGACGCCGGCGCCACCGGCACGGTCACCAAGTCCGTCACCGTCGCGGCGCCCCCCGCCGACGGCCCGCTGGCCACCGACGCCTTCGGCCGCGAGGTCACCGGTGGCTGGGGCACCGCCGACACCGGCGGCGCCTGGACCACCGAGGGCACGGCGTCCAACGTCGCGGTCACCGCCGGCAGCGGCCGGCTGACCGCGACCGCGGGCACCACCACGGGTGCGGCGCTGGGCGTCTCCGGGCGGGACGTCGCCGTGCAGACCGACGTCACGCTCGAGAGGACGCCCGCCGGCGGCGGCAGCTTCGTCTCCATGGGCGTCCGCAACGTCGGGGCGACGCGGTACAACACCCAGCTGTACTACGGCACGGACGGCACGGTCACGATCAGCCTGGTGGCCGTGGTCAACTGGGCCGAGACCGAGCTGGGGTCGTACACCCTGCCGGGCACCTTCGCGGCGGGCACGGTCCTGACCCTGCGCACCGACGTCACCGGCAGCGGGACGACGACGCTGAACACCAAGGCCTGGGTCGCGGGCACGCCCGAGCCCACCGCCTGGCAGGTCACCGCGACCGACGCGACGGCGGCCCTGCAGGCCGCCGGCGGGGTCCAGTTCGAGATCTACAACTCGAGCCGGGCCACGGCCGCGCAGACCGTGCGGGTCGACAACCTGTGGGTCGGCGCGGCGGGCACCAGGCCGTGACCCCGGGGCCGGTCGACGGACGGTGACCGTCCGTCGGCCGGCCCGCCGCCGCAGGTCACCCACCGCGGTGACCTGCGGTGACGCGCGGTGACGGGGTCGTTCCCCCTCACCCTCGCGAGGGATGACGGCGCCCCGCGCGCCGCCGCACCATGATCGCGCCGGTCCAGCCGACCGGCTGACGAGACGAACAGGTGCCCGCCGGCCGCCCGCCGGTGGGCACGGGGGAGGAGGGGGCGTGCGTCGTCCTGCGGCCCTGCGCGTTGCCCTGGTCGGCACCCGTGGCGTCCCCGCGCGCTACGGCGGCTTCGAGACCTGCGTCGAGGAGGTCGGGCGCCGGCTCGCCGACCGCGGTCACGACGTGGTCGTGTACTGCCGCACCGCCCCCGGGTCGACCGACCGGCCGGACCCCACCTACCTGGGCATGCGCACGGTGCACCTGCCGGCCGCCCGCAAGCGGTCGCTGGAGACCCTGAGCCACTCCGCGCTGTCGGTCGCCCACCTGCTCGCGCACCGGGTCGACGCCGCGGTGGTCTTCAACGCCGCCAACTCGCCGCTGCTGCCGGCGCTGCGCGCCGCGCGCATCCCGGTGGCCACCCACGTGGACGGCCTGGAGTGGAAGCGCGCCAAGTGGGGCGGCGCGGGCCGCCGCTACTACCGCGCGGCCGAGCGCCTCGCCGTCCGCTGGTCCGACGCGCTCATCGCCGACGCGCAGGGCATCGCCGACTACTACCGCGCCGAGTTCGACGCGGACACCGAGCTGATCGCCTACGGCGCCCCGCTGCTGGAGACCGGTGCCGACCGGCTCGGCGAGCTCGGCCTGACCCCGCGCGGCTACCACCTCGTCGTGGCCCGGTTCGAGCCGGAGAACCACGTGCACCTGGTCGTGGAGGGCTACGCGGCCGGCACGGCCGCCCTGCCGCTGGTCGTTGTCGGGTCGGCGCCCTACGCCGACGATTACACCGCGCGGGTGCGCGCCCTGGGCGACGACCGGGTGCGCTTCCTCGGCGGCGTCTTCGACCAGGAGCTGCTCGACCAGCTGTACGCCAACGCGGCCACCTACCTGCACGGGCACTCCGTGGGCGGGACCAACCCGTCGCTGCTGCGCGCCCTGGGCGCCGGCGCGGCCACGATCGCCTTCGACGTCGCGTTCAACCGCGAGGTCCTCGAGGACACCGGCACGTACTTCACCTCCGCCGCCGACGTCGCCGCCCGCCTGCAGGAGGCGGAGGCCGATCCCGACGCCACCCGCCGCCGCGGCGCCGCGGCGCGCGAGCGGGCGGGCCGCTACGACTGGGACGACGTCGCCGACCGCTACGAGGCGCTGCTGCGCCGGCTGGCGACCGACGGCCCGCTCCGGCGGCGCCCTTCCGGACGGCGGCTGGCCGCCGCGCCGGCGGTCGAGGCGCCGCTCGCCGACGTCGTCGCGCTCCCCGGCCGGCCGGCGGAGCCCGAGTACCTGCCGGCGGCGCAGCAGTGACCGCCACGCTGGACTCCCGCCCGCGTCCGCCGGCCGACCAGGGCCTGCGGACGACGCTGCGCACGCTCGCGGCGGCCCAGAAGGGGTCGACCGGCGCGCCGGCCTACTCGCGCTTCGTCAACCGGCCGCTCGGCCGGCTGTTCGCCGCGCTGGCCTTCCACGCCGGGCTGACCCCGAACGCGGTCACCGCGGTCAGCGCCTGCTTCACGTTCACCGGCGTCGCGCTGGTGGCGCTCGCCGGGCCGTCGGTCCCGGTGGGGCTCGCCGTCGCGGCCTGCCTCGTGCTCGGGTACGCCCTCGACGCCGCCGACGGGCAGCTGGCCCGGCTGCGCGGCGGCGGGTCGCCGGCCGGGGAGTGGCTCGACCACATGGTCGACGCCGCGAAGCTGCTGTGCCTGCACCTGGCGGTGCTCGTCGGCTGGTACCGCGCCGACGTCGTGGAGAGCGAGTGGCTGCTGCTCGTGCCGCTGGCCTACTGCGTCGTCGACGGCACGACGTTCTTCGCGATGATGCTCAACGAGGCGCTGCGCGCCCAGCACGGGGTCGCCACCCGGGCCGCCCGCACCGGCCGGCGGGCCGGCGTGCTGCGGTCGCTGGCCACCCTGCCGATCGACTACGGCACGCTGGCCTGGCTGTTCGCCCTCTCCGGCGTCCCGGCGCTGTTCGTGCCGGCCTACACCGCCATGTTCCTGGCGGCGACCGCCTTCCTGGCCCTCGCCGCCGGCACGTGGTTCCGCGAGATGGGCCGCCTGCCGCGGCCCGGCGCGCGGTGACCACCCGACCCCACGGCCCGGCAGGGGACGTCGTGACCAGCACCGAGATCCGCCCGCCGGAGGCGCCCGAACCGATCCGCGCCACGCTGCAGCGGCTCGCGTCGGCCCAGAAGGGCGCCGCCGGCGCCCCGGCGTACTCCCGCTTCGTCAACCGCGGCGCCGGCCGGCTGCTGGCGGCCCTGGCGCACCGGGCGGGGCTGACGCCCGACCAGGTCACGGCGGTCAGCGCCGCGCTCACGTTCAGCGGGATCGGCCTGCTGGTCACCGTTCCGCCGTCGTGGGGGCAGGGGATCGCGGTCGCCGCCTGCCTGCTGCTCGGCTACGCGCTGGACTCCGCGGACGGGCAGCTGGCCCGGCTGCGCGGCGGCGGCTCGCCGGCGGGCGAGTGGCTCGACCACATGGTCGACGCGACCAAGTCGGTGTCGCTGCACCTGGCGATCGCGGTGGCGCTCTACCGCTTCGTGCCGGCCGACCGCGGCTGGCCGCTGCTGCTGCCGCTGGGCTTCGCCGTGGTCGGCGTGGTGCACCTGTTCGCGATGCTGCTGAACGAGCAGCTGCGGCGCAACCACGGCCGCGCGGAACGGGCCGCCCCCACCGCCGAGCGCCCCTCGGTGCTGCGGTCGCTGGTCGTCCTGCCCACCGACTACGGCGTCCTCGGCCTGGCCTTCGTGCTGTTCGGGGCACCGTCGTGGTTCCTGGCCGACTACACCCTGCTCTTCCTGGCCAGCACCGGCTACCTGCTGCTCGCGCTGGGCCGGTGGTTCCGCGAGATGCGGGGGCTGACGGCATGACCCTCGTCGCCCCCCTCCCGCCCGCGCCGGCCGCCGGCGGCGGCGGCGACCCGATCGGCGTCGTCGTGGTCTCCTACGGCTCGCCCGCCCTCCTCCGCCGCACCCTGGCCGCCTCGGGCCTGGGTGGGGGCGACGTCCGGGTGGTCGTGGTCGACAACTTCTCCTCGGCCGCCCACCGGCGCGAGCTCACCGCGCTGGCCGCGGAGCAGGGCTGGCACCTGGTCGGGCTGCCGGACAACCGCGGCTTCGGCGCCGCCTGCAACGCCGGCGTGGCCGCGGCCCGCGACCTGGGCTGCACGACGTTCCTGTTCCTCAACCCCGACGCCGTCGTGACCCCGGCGGTGGTGGCGGAGCTCCGGGCCCACAGCCTGCGCGAGCCGCTCGCCCTGATCAGCCCCGTGCTGGTCGACTCGGCCGGCGACGTGGTGTTCCGCATGGCGCGGACCGACCTGCGCACCGGCCGCGTCCGCACCCGGCCGGCCGCCGCCGCCGCGCTGCCCAACGACCCCGGCGACTGGCTGTGCGCGGCCTGCGTGGTCGCCTCCGACCGGCTGCTGCGCCGCATCGGCGGCTTCGCCGAGGACTACTTCCTCTACTGGGAGGACGTCGACCTCGGGTTCCGCACCCTGCAGGCCGGCGGCTCGGTGGTCCTGCGGGAGGACCTCGTCGCCGTGCACGACGAGGGCGGCACCCACGACGAGGCTCCCCACGGGAAGGGCCGCCGGGGCGAGGCCAAGTCGGCGCTGTACTACCGCTACAACTGCCGCAACCGGCTGGTGTTCGCCGCGCGCAACCTGCCCCGGCGCCGCCTGCTGCGGTGGGTGCTGTCCACCCCCGCCCTGAGCTGGGACATCCTCCTGCGCGGCGGCCGACGCCAGCTCGTGCACGACCCGCGGCTGCTGTGGGCCGCCGTGGCCGGCTCGCTGGCCGGGCTGCGCGCGGCGCTGCCCGCCCTGCTCCCCGGCGCCGGTCGCCGCCCGCGCCGGCCCGCGGTGCTCGTCGTGCACCCGGGCGCCGAGCTCTACGGCTCCGACCGGGTGCTCCTCGAATCGGTCACCGCCCTGCAGGAGCGGGCCGCGGTGACGGTGGCCCTGCCCGGCCCCGGCCCGCTGGTGGGCGAGCTCGAGCGCCGCGGGGCCCGCGTCGTCGTCGTCCGGATGCCGGTGCTGCGCAAGGCGGTGCTGCGGCCCGCCGGGATGCTCGGCATGCTGCGGGACGCCGTGGCCGGGCTGCGGCCGGCGCTGTCGCTCGTGCGCCGCGCCGGGCGCGACGGCGTCTACGTGAGCACCACGGTGCTGCCGAGCTGGCCCCTGCTGGCCCGGCTGGCCCGCCGGCGCGTCGTCTGCCACGTGCACGAGGCGGAGTGGCCCGGTCCCGCGGTGCTGCACCGGCTGGTGCTGGCCCCGCTGCGCGCGGCGCACACCGTGGTCGCCAACAGCCGGTTCACCCGCGACGTCCTCACCGGGCTGGTGCCGTCGCTGGTGGGGCGCACCGTCGTCGTCCCGAACCCGGTGCCCGGGCCGGCCGCGCCGCGCCCGCCCCGCGCCCGGCTGGACGGGCCGCTGCGCCTGCTCTACGTGGGCCGGCTGTCGCCGCGCAAGGGCCCCGACGTCGCCGTGGCGGCGCTGCGCGAGCTCGTCGACCGGGGCGTGGACGCCCGGCTGGCGCTGGTCGGCTCGGTCTTCGCCGGCTACGAGTGGTTCGAGGAGGAGCTGCGCGCGGGCGTGGCCGGCGCCGGGCTGGCGGACCGGGTCGAGTTCCTGGGCTTCCGGTCCGACGTCACCTCCGCGCTGCGGGACGCCGACGTCGTCCTCGTGCCCTCGGTGCTCGACGAGTCCTTCGGCAACACGGCCGTGGAGGCCGTGCTGGCCGCGCGGCCGGTCGTGGTGAGCGACCTCGGCGGCCTGCGGGAGGCGGTCGCGGGCTACCCGACCGCCGCGGTCGTGGCGCCGGGGCGGCCGGAGCTGTGGGCCGACGCCGTCGAGCGGCTGGTCGCCGGCTGGGAGGCGCTGTGCGCGACGGCGGTCGACGACGCCGCCGAGGCCCGGCACCGCCACGCGCCCGACGCCTACCGCGCCCGCCTCGCCGCGGCGGTGCTGGACGGTCCCGCCGGTCGCCCGGCCCCCGCGGGGGTGGCCCGGTGAGCGTGCCCACCCTGGTGGAGGGCGGCGCCGCGGCGCGCCCCGGCACCGTGCGGGTGACCATCGCGGTGCCCACCTTCCGGCGGCCCGACGACCTGCGCACCCTGCTGCCCGTGCTGCTCGAGCACGCCCGCGAGGCCGGCGCCGACGGGCGGTACGCCGTCGACGTGCTCGTCGTCGACAACGACCCGGACGGCGGCGGTGCCGCCACGGTGGCCGAGTTCCCCGCTCCGGAGCTGCGCTACGCCGCCGAGCCGACGCCGGGCATCGCCGCCGTGCGCAACCGGGCGCTGGACGAGGCCGCCGACGCGTCGCTGCTGGCCTTCATCGACGACGACGAGCGCCCCGAGCCGGGCTGGCTGACCGCCCTGCTGGCCACCTGGGCCGCGACCGGCGCCGCCGCGGTCTCCGGCCGGATCCTCGCCGAGTACGCCGGCGAGCTGGACCCGTGGATCGGCGCGGGGGAGTTCTTCGTCCGCCGCCGCATGCCCACGGGCACCCCGATCGACGTCGCCGCCTGCGGCAACCTGCTGCTCGACCTGGACCAGGTGCGCGCCGCCGGGGTGCGCTTCGACCCCGCGCTCGGCCTCGGCGGCGGGGAGGACACCCTCTTCAGCCGCGAGCTGGCGAAGGCCGGCCGCCTCATGGTGTGGTGCGACGAGTCGGCCGCGGTGGACCGCGTGCCGCCGTCGCGGATGACCCGGCAGTGGGTGCTCACCCGCGCCTGGAGCCACGGCAACCGGACCGTCCTGATCGGGCTGTGGCTCGCCGCCGGACGGTGGGCCCGGTTCGAGGTGCGCGCCCGCGGCGTCGTCGGCGGGCTGCTGCGCGTGGCCGCCGGCGCGGCGCGGTGGACCTGGGGCCTGGCCCGGGGTTCGCTGCGCGACCGCGCCCGCGGGCTGCGGGGCGTGCTGCGCGGCGCCGGTATGGTGGCCGGCGCCTGCGGGCTGGTCTTCGAGGAGTACGCCCGGTCCGGCCGCCGCTGGCGGTTGGCGGGGAGAGGAGCACGGTGAGCAGGCTGGCTGGGGCGAGGTCGACGGCCGTCGACACGGCGATGGACGCCGCGCGCGCCGTCCGGCGGACCGTGCGGCGCACCGGCGGGCTCGTGCTGGGCTCCGCGGTGGCCGTCCGGACGCCGGCGCGCGACGTCGTCCTCACCTTCGACGACGGCCCCGAGCCGGGCGGCACCGACAAGGTGCTGCCCGTGCTGGCCGACGCCGGTGCGACCGCGACCTTCTTCGTGCTCATGACCCGCGTCCGCAAGCACCCCGAGCTGCTGCGCGAGGTCGTCGCCGCCGGTCACGAGATCGCGCTGCACGGCATCGACCACCGGGCCCTGCCGACGCTGACGCCCGAGGAGGTCGCCCGGCGGGCGCGCGAGGGCAAGGCCGAGCTGGAGGACGTCATCGGGCGCGAGGTGCGCTGGTTCCGGCCGCCCTACGGCCGGCAGCGGGTGCGCGACTGGCGGGCCGTGCGGTCCACCGGCATGGACCCGATCCTCTGGGGCCCCACCACGTGGGACTGGAAGGACGTCACGCCGGCCGAGCGGATCGCCAAGGCGCTCAAGGACGTCCGGGTCGGGTCGATCGTGCTGGCGCACGACGGCTTCGCCGGCCCCGAGGACGGCGCGTGCGACGGTCCGCCGCCGGTGCTCGACCGCGGCGAGCTCATCGCCGGCGTGCTCGAGGGCTACGCCGAGCGCGGCCTGACCGCCCGGTCGCTGGGCGACGCGCTCGGCGGCGGGAGCCTGGTCCGCGAGACCTGGTTCCCCGGCTGACCCGGGCGGGGAGCAGCGCGCTGCGTCCGAGGGCGGTCACCCGAGCCGGGTGACCGCCCTCGCGCGCACCGGGTGTCGGCGCGTCGCGCTCTCGGGAGCCGCGGAGGCCACCGTCGGTCGACGTCCGGTGGCCCGGCCGGGCGTCCGCGGCGCCGGCGACCGCACCGGGATGCGCCCGGGGGGGGTCACGCCGCTCGAGGTGACCGCCCCCGGACGCATCCCGACGGGGTCCGCGCGGGCGTCAGCGGCCGATCATCTGGCGGGCCCACGCCACCACGCCGGCGATGTCGCGCCGGATCGTCGGCAGCAGCGCGGCGACGCCGTAGGCGGCCAGCCCGGCGACCACGCCGGCGGCGATCCGCCCGACCGAGGGCCAGCCGGCCACCAGCTCGGTGGCGGCGAAGCAGGCCACCCCGGCCGCGGCCGCGCACGCGGTGATCCGCAGCGCCCCCAGCAGCAGCGCCCGGACCGGCAGCGGGGTGATGCGGGAGAGCCACCACAGCGACAGCGGCCACTCCAGCAGCGCGGCGGTGGCGTAGCCGGCGGCCACGCCGACCACCCCGAAGGAGACCCCGACGCCGATGCAGACGGCGTTGAGCAGGAGCGTCACGAGGGTGTAGCGCAGCAGCGCCGCCGACAGCCCCCGCGAGAGGTAGACCCAGAAGCCGACGTACGACAGCGTCTGCGCGCTGCCCGCCACCGCCAGCAGGGCCAGCACCGGCGCCACCTCGGCCCACCGGTCGCCCAGCAGCAGGTCGACGACCGGGACGGCGGCCCCGGCGACCAGCGCCATGGCCGCCACCAGCGAGAAGCCGAGCGCGAGCTGGCTGCGCCGCAGGTACTCGCCCGAGCGCTCCGGGTCGTCCTGCAGCTTCGACAGCACGGGGACGGCGACGGTGGTGGCGGGGGAGCGCAGCTGGTTCAGCGGCGTCATCAGCAGCTGGAAGCCGCGGTTGTAGAGACCGAGCGCCGTCGGCCCGGCGAACAGGCCCAGCGCGATGTTGTCGAGGTTGTTGCCCAGGTAGAAGACGCCATGCGTGCCGGTCAGGCCGGCGCCGAAGCGGACCAGCGGACGCAGGCCGGCGCCGCGGCGCGGCGGCCCGGGCACCCAGCGGCCGAGCGCCACGACGACGACCAGGACGATCGCCCCCTGGGTCAGCTGCTGCGCGACCAGCGCCCAGTAGCCGGCGCCCAGCGCGGCGGCCGGGACGGCGACGCCGAACGCGACGAGCTGCGCGACGAGGTCGCAGCCGGCCACCGCGCCGAAGCGCAGGTCGCGGGTGAGGCCGGCGCGGTACTGCGCGGCCAGCCCGTTGAGCACGAAGGTGAGGGCCAGCACCCGCACGATGCCCTCGAGCTCCGGCTCGCCGAAGGCGGCGGCGACCGGGCCGGCCGCCACCAGGGCCACGGCGCCCAGCAGCACGCCGGCGGCGGTGTTGAGCCAGAACAGGCCGTCCCGCTGGCGGGTGGTGAGCTCCGGGGCGCGGATCGCCGCGGTGGACAGGCCCAGGTCGCGGAAGACCTCGCCGACGCCCACCACGACCAGGCCCACGGCCAGCAGGCCGTAGTCGTGCGGGCTGAGCAGGCGCGCCAGCACGGTGACGGAGGCGAACTGCAGGAGGATCCGCGCCCCCTGCCCGGCCAGGGTGACCGCCGCCCCGCGGGCCGCGGTGCGGCCGAGGCCGTCGCCCGACGGCGTCGCCGGCTCGGCGGTGGTGACCGCTGCGGTCGTCGGCTCAGCGTCCAGCGACATGTGCCTGCTCCAGGGGAAGGGTGGGGGACGGCGCGGCCGCGGCGCGGCCGTACTCGTCCGGGACGAAGCCGAAGGCGCCGACCACCAGGCCGGCGTAGCTGACGACGGTGGCGACGGCGGCCCCCTGCGCGGCGGCGTCGCGGCGCACGGCGGCCCACGCGAGCGCGCCGGCCGCGAGCGTCGTGCGGGCCACCGCCTTGGCGACGACGCTCGAACGGACCCGGGCGCGGCCGAGCCGGCCGCGGGCCAGGGACACCTCGGCCCGGCTCCACGACCCGGCGGAGCGGAAGCAGCGGCGCACCACCCAGCGCCGGGTGATCCGGTCGGCCGGCACGGACTCGACCGCCTCGGCCTCGTCGCACCACCGCAGCTCGCCGCCGCGGTGCACCAGCTGGTGGGTGAACAGCGTGTCCTCGCCGCCGACCAGCCCCAGCCGGGGGTCGAAGGCCAGCCCGAGCGCGCGCACGCGGCGGACGTCGAGCAGCAGGTTGCCCGCGCCGGCGCCGCCGACCAGCGTGCCGCTCGGCCGCCGGCGCCGGTCGAAGACGCCGGTGCCCAGCACCCACGGCTCGGCCGGGGCCAGCAGCCGCGAGGACACCGGCCCGGCCACGGCGGCGCAGTCCCACTCCCGCCAGGCGGCCACCAGGCGCGCCAGCCAGCCCGGGAGCGGCAGCTCGTCGTCGTCGAGGAAGACCAGGGCGTCGGCGCCGGCCGCCTCGTCGAGGGCGCGGTTGCGGGCGGCGGAGATGCCGGGGCGCGGCTCGTGCACGTACCGGACGCCGTCGGCGGCCCACTCCCGCACCGTCCCCGCCGCGCTGGCCGCCGGATCGTTGTCCACCACCACGACCTCGGCGCGCGGGAGGACGGTGCCGGCCTGGGCCACGAGCTCGGCCAGCAGCGCGGGCAGCTGCTCCGCGCGCCGGTACGTGAGCACGGCGACGACCGTTCTGCCGGACATGTTCCCCCTCGCCCTCACTGCACATCCGTGGTGCTTGAAAACGGTATTGGGGAACCCGTCCGCGGTAACGGGGTGCTCATTCCTTCGGGTGAGCGGAGGAGGCCGGGAATCAGCGGCGCGCGAATTGTGCGGCACCGTTGACGGGCGGCTTCCGGACGACCCGGCGGCCGCGCCGCGCCCGCCGGGTCCGGCGGCGGTCGAGACGAGGGGGACGTGCGGCCCGTGGACGTGCAGGCGTTGACCGGCGGCAGCCTGGCGGAGCTGCCGGTCCTGGGCGCCGTGGCCGTGGTCCTCGCCCTCGGGCTGCTCGTGATGGTCCGCGCGCCGCGGCTGGCCTTCGCCGGCTGGGTCGTCTCCCTCTGCTTCGTCCCGGTCTGGGTGGGCGTCAGCATCAAGGTGGGCCTCGAGTCGCACGTCATCGCCAGCCTGGGCCTGGTCGCCAGCCTGCTGCCGGTCCTGGTCCGGGGCAGCCGGCTGTCCACCGTGCGCCTGGCCTGGGGTGACGCGGTGTTCGCACTGTTCGTGCTCGCCTCGCTGGTCCCGGTCGTGTCGGGGCGGGTCACCTTCTCCGACACCTTCGTCGTGGCCGTGCAGTGGACGGCCGCCTTCCTGGCCGGCCGGCTCGTCGGCTACCGGGTGCCGCTCACCTGGGTCTACGGCGCCCTGGCGATCGCCTTCACGGCCGTGGCCGGGCTGGCCCTGGTCGAGTTCGTGACCGGCTGGAACCCCTTCCTGAAGATCCCCGGCGACGGGAGCCTGCGGGCGGCGTGGGCCGCCGTGCAGGACCGCGGGGGCCGCACGCGCGCCGAGGGCGCCTTCGGCCACTCGATCGCGCTGGGCGCCGCCCTCGCGCTGGTCGTGCCGATCACCCTCGCGGCGCCGTTCCGCACCGCGCTGCGGCTCGGGATGGTCGTGCTCATGCTGGGGGCCGCGGTCGTCACCTTCAGCCGGATCGGCCTGGTCACCGCCGTCGTCGGCGCCGTCCTGGCCGTGCTGTTCCTGCGCGCCGACCTGCCGCGCCGGCTGCGGGTGGCCGTGACCGCCGGGCTGGTCGTCGTCGGCGTCGGCACCGCGTCGCTGGTCTCCACCGTCTTCTCGGCGGCCGGCACCGAGGCCACCAACAGCGCCGACTACCGGCTGGAGCTGCTCAACCTGGTGCCGCACCTGCAGCCCTTCGGCTGGGCCTCCACCGCCTACCAGGTCGCCGGCCGCACCGTGCTGGCCAACGTGCCCTCCAGCGACGGGACGCTGCACTCGATCGACAACGCCCTGCTGCTGGTGGGGCTCTCCTACGGCTGGGTGCCGATGGCCCTGGTCCTGGGCCTCCTGCTCGGCGCCGTCGGCTGGGTGGTCTCCGGCCGGGCCACCGCGCCCACCATCGCCCTGGTCGCGCAGATCCCGGCCTTCGCGACGGTCGCGCTGATCACCCAGTACTCGACCTTCACCTGGTTCGTCGCGGGGCTGGCGGTGTTCAGCCAGTCGGTCGTCACCCGGGAGGCGGGCACCGGCCGGCCGCCGGACGGGCTCCCGTCACCCGGCGTGAGCGCTCCGCGCGGCCGCTCACCCGAAATGGTGGACAGCATTCCTTGAACGGCTTCACCGACCGTACCGTGGACATTCGGAATTGGAATCCGGCGGCTTCCGCCGGTGTGGGGGGAGAATCGTGACGCTGCACAAGTTCGTGACCGTCCTGCGGAGGCGGAAGTGGCTCGTCGCGACCATTCTTCTCCTCGCGGTGGCCGGCTCCGGCGTGGGTAGCGCGCTGGCCACCCGGACGTACACCGCGACCGCCGGGCTGTACTTCTCGGTGCGCACCGCCACCGGCGTCGACGACCTGGCGGTGGCCGCGACCTTCAGCCAGACCCAGCTGGCGTCGTACGCGACGCTGGCGATGACGCCCGAGGTGCTCGAGCCGGTCGCCGACGAGCTCGACGTCGACGGCGGTGTCGAGGAGCTGGCCGGCCAGGTGGCCGTGACCGCGCTCGACGGCACCGTCGTCCTCGAGGTGGCGGTGACCGACACCGACCCCGCCCAGGCGGCCCGCCTGGCGAACGCGATCGCCGACCGGGTCATCACGGTCGTCGAGGACCTCTCGCCGTCCACGGTCGACGCCGAGGGCGCGACGGTCGACGAGTCGGCGGTCGAGGTCACCGTGGTGACCCCGGCGACCGCGCCCGAGTCGCCGTCCTCGCCGAACGTGCTGCTCAACCTCGCCGCCGGCGCCGTGCTCGGGCTCGGCCTGGGCGTGCTGCTCGCCGTCGGCCGCGACGTCCTGGACACCCGGGTCCGCGGGGCCGAGGACGTCGCCGAGGTGACCCGCACGCCGGTGATCGGCGCGCTGGGTGTCGAGCCCGGCCGCAAGCGCGGCGTGCTCATGGAGACGGCGCCGCACAGCCCGCAGGCCGAGGCCTACCGGCAGCTGCGGACCAACCTGCACTTCCTCGAGCTGGGCCAGCGCGGCCAGCAGGGCCGGCACCGGGCCGTCTCGGTGTCCTCCTCGCTGGCCGCCGAGGGCAAGTCCACCGTCGCGGTCAACCTCGCGGTGGCGCTGGCCGAGACCGGGGCGCGGGTGCTGCTCGTGGACGCCGACCTGCGCCGCCCCTCGGTGGCCCGGGTGCTGGGGATCGAGGGCGCCGCCGGCCTGACCACCGTCCTGCTCGGCCAGGCCGACGTCGACGACGTCGTGCAGCCCTGGGGCGGGTCGGGGCTGCACGTCCTGCCCGCCGGGCCGCTGCCGCCCAACCCGACGGAGCTGATCGGCTCGGTGCCGATGCGCCGGCTGCTCGACGAGCTGCGGGTCCGCTACGACCACGTGGTCCTCGACAGCGCGCCGCTGCTCCCGGTGGCCGACAGCGCCGTGCTCGCCGGCCTGGTCGACGGCACGCTGCTGCTGGCCAACGGCACGAAGGTGCGCCGCCACCAGCTGGCGGAGAGCCTGCGCACGCTGGCCCGGGTCGACGCGCCGGTGCTCGGCATCGTGCTCAACGAGGTGGCCCGCGACGACCGCGTCTACGGCTACTACGCCGCCGAGGAGCCGAGCGCGGCGCCGACCCGGCCCGCGGACCGGCCGGACCGCGCCGAGCCCGCGCCCGCCGGCCGCTGAGGCCGCCGGCGGTGCCCGCCCGCGTGCTGGTCGTCTGCGAGGGCAACGTCTGCCGCTCGCCGGCGGCCGAGGTGCTGCTCCGCAGCGGCCTGGGCGAGGGGACGGGCATCGAGGTGGCCAGCGCCGGCCTGGGCGCCCGGGTCGGCGAGCCGGTGGACGAGCCGGTGCGGCGGCTGCTGCAGGCGCGCGGGCTCACCGCCGACGGCCGCGCCCGCCAGCTGACACCGGACCTGGTCCGGGCCGCCGACGTCGTGCTCGCCATGACGGCCGCCCAGCGGGCCGCGGTGGTGTCGCGCGTGCCGGCCGCGGTGCGCCGCGTGTTCGTGCTGCGGGAGCTCGCCGCGCTGGCCCGGCTGGCCGGGCCGCTCGAGGGGCCCGACCCGGCCGGCCGCCTGGCCGCCGTGGTGGCGTCGGCGGGCCGGCTGCGCGCGCTGCGCGGGCCGGCGACCGACGACGACGTCCCCGACCCGTACCGCCGGGGCGCGGAGGCGCACGCCCGCGCGTTCGACCTCGTCGCCGAGGCGGTCGCCGACCTGGTGGCCGCGCTCGCACCGGCCGCGGTGCACGCTCCGTGAGCGGCCCCGGTGGGCGCCTCGCGCGATCGGGTGATTCCGCGCCCAGGGTGATGACGCAGCGTAGTGGAGCTGCTGGACTCGAGGGGTGCGGCGGCCGCCGCGCGGACACGGGGGAACGGACCACATGACTCGGGTGATCGGCTACGCGCCGGGCGCGTACGACCTCTTCCACATCGGCCACCTCAACCTGCTGCGGCACGCCCGCGCGCACTGCGACCACCTGATCGCCGGCGTCGTCTCCGACGAGATGCTGGTGCTGACCAAGGGGCGGGCCCCGGTGGTCCCGCTGGCCGAGCGCCTGGAGATCGTGCGCAGCCTCAGCATCGTCGACGACGTGCACGCCGAGGTCGTCCCCGACAAGCTCGACACCTGGCGCGAGGTCGGGTTCGACGTCATCTTCAAGGGCGACGACTGGCGCGGGACGCCCAAGGGCGACCGGCTCGAGCGGGACTTCGCCGCGGTGGGCGTCGAGGTCCGCTACTTCCCGTACACGGTGCACACCTCGAGCACGGCGCTGCGCCGCGCGCTCGCCGCCCTCGAGGGGAAGCCGCTGGCCGCCACGGCGGACGGCCGCTGATGAGCGCCCCTGCGACGCAGCGGGCGCGGGGGGAGCGGCTGCGCGTCCCGCCGGTGCTGATGTACCACTCGATCAGCCCCTCCACGGCGCCCGACCCGCACCGGGTGCGGGTCTCCCCGCGGCGACTCGACGCCCACCTGCGCCTGCTGCGCCGGCTCGGGCTGCGCGGCGTCCCCCTGGGCGAGCTCGTGGCCGCGCGGGACCGCGGGCAGGCCGCCGGCCTGGTGGCGCTGACCTTCGACGACGGCTACACCGACTTCCTCACCCACGCCGCCCCGGTGCTCGACCGGCACGGCATGACGGCGACGCTCTACGTCGTGGCCGGCCGGCTGGGCGGGCACAACGCCTGGGACGACGGCCCCCGGCTCGACCTCGTCGACGCCGACGGCGTGCGGGCGGTCGCGGCGGCCGGCCACGAGATCGGCAGCCACACGCTCTCGCACGTCCGCCTGGCCGGCGCGGCGCCCGACGTGCTGCGGCACGAGGTGACCGAGAGCCGTCGGGTGCTGGAGGACGTGCTGCAGGCCGAGGTCCGCGGGTTCTGCTACCCCTGGGGCGACTTCGACGAGGCGGCGGCCGACGCGGTGCGCGACGCGGGGTACGACCACGCCTGCGTCACCGGCGACTACCTGCCCGGCGACCGGTGGACCCTGCCGCGGGCCTACGTCGGCCCCGGCGACACCGTCGCGCACGTGGCGGCCAAGCTCGCCCGGCACCGCTGGCGCATGCGCGGGGTGGCCGCCGGCTGACCGCGGTCGCGGGACCGGGCCCGCGGCCCCGGCGGGCCGTCGCCGGACAGGGCTAGCCTGGGAGCAGGCCCCCGCGCACCCGGCGCGACGTGCGTGCCCAGCACCCTGGAGTGGAGACCGTGACCCTGCGCGGCGTGCTCGACGTCGTCCTGACCGACCCCGGCATGGCGCGCGTCGTCGCCTCCGCCGGCGCCGCCGAGCTGACCGTCACCGCGCCGCCGCCGGTGCAGCCGCTCGTCGCCGCCGCCCTCGCCGCCCGCGGCGGCGAGCCGGGCACCGGTGTCCCCGTGCTCGTGGTGACCGCCGGCGAGCGGGACGCCGACGCCGTCGCCGCCCAGCTGCGCTGCTTCCTGCCCGAGCGGCGGGTGGAGACCTTCCCGGCCTGGGAGACCCTGCCGCACGAGCGGCTCTCGCCGCGCGCCGACACCGTCGGCCGGCGGCTGGCCGTGCTGCGCGACCTCACCCACCCCGGCGCCAACGGGGCGGTCGACGTGCTGGTCGCCCCGGTGCGCAGCGTGCTGCAGCCGCTGGCGCCGGGCCTGGGCGACCTGGTCCCGGTGGAGCTGAAGCCGGGGGACACCGCCGAGCTCGACGACGTCGCCCGCGCCCTGGTCGACGCCGCCTACACCCGCGTGGAGATCGTCGAGAAGCGCGGCGAGTTCGCCGTCCGCGGCGGCCTGCTCGACGTCTTCCCGCCCACCGAGCCGCACCCGGTGCGCGTGGAGTTCTGGGGCGACGAGGTCGACGAGCTGCGCTACTTCTCCGCCGCCGACCAGCGCTCGCTCGACGAGCGGCCGGACCGGCTGTGGGCGCCGCCGTGCCGCGAGCTGCTGCTCACCGACGAGGTGCGCGCCCGCGCCGCCGTGCTGGCCGCGGAGCACCCCGGCCTGGTCGACGTCCTGGGCAAGCTCGCCGAGGGGATCGCCGTCGAGGGCATGGAGTCGCTGACCCCGGCCCTCGTCGAGGGGCGGCTGCAGCTGCTCACCGACCTCGTCCCGCGCGGCACCCACGTGCTGGTCTGCGACCCCGAGCGGGTGCGGAGCCGCTCGGCCGACCTGGTGCGCACCGCCGAGGAGTTCCTCGCCGCCTCCTGGGCCACGGCCGCCGAGGCGGGGGAGGCCCCGCTCGACCTGGGGGCGTCGTCCTTCCGCGAGCTCGAGGACGTCGAGGCCGCCGCGCGCGGCCGCGGGCTGCCGTGGTGGACCACCGGCGCGTTCACGCTCCGGACCGAGGACGACGACGGGCACGTCACCCTCGACGCCACCACCGTCGAGCGCTTCTCCGGCGACGTGCCCAAGGCGATCGAGCAGCAGCGCGCCTGGCACCGCGACGGGTGGCGCGTCGTCGTCACCTTCGCCGGCCCCGGCCCGGCGCAGCGCGCCGCCGACCAGTTCTCCGAGGCCGACCTCGGGGTGCGGCTGGTCCCCGACGTCGCCGCCGCCCCCGACACGGGCCTGACCCACGTCACCCAGGGCAACCTGGAGACCGGCTTCGCCTTCCCCGGCGTGGGGCTGGCGCTGCTCACCGAGCACGACCTCACCGGCCAGCGCGGCACCACCATGCGGGACGCGGTCAAGATGCCGGCCCGCCGGCGCAACGCCGTCGACCTGGTGCAGCTGCAGCCCGGCGACCTCGTCGTCCACGAGCACCACGGCATCGGCCGCTACGTCGAGATGGTCAGCCGCACGGTCAACGGCGGGCAGCGCGACTACCTGATCGTCGAGTACGCGCCGAGCAAGCGGAACCAGCCGCCGGACCGGCTGTTCGTGCCCACCGACTCCCTCGACCAGCTGACCCGCTACGTCGGCGGCGAGCAGCCGGCGCTGTCGAAGCTGGGCGGCGCCGACTGGCAGAAGACCAAGGGGCAGGCGCGCAGGGCGGTCAAGCAGATCGCCGCGGAGCTCATCCGCCTGTACTCGGCGCGCATGGCCACCAAGGGGCACACCTTCGGCCCCGACACCGTCTGGCAGCGGGAGCTGGAGGACGCGTTCCCGTTCCAGGAGACGCCCGACCAGCTGGCCGCGATCGACGAGGTCAAGGCCGACATGATGCAGCCGGTCCCGATGGACCGGATCATCTGCGGCGACGTCGGCTACGGCAAGACCGAGATCGCCGTGCGGGCGGCGTTCAAGGCGGTGCAGGACGGCAAGCAGGTCGCCGTCCTGGTGCCGACGACGCTGCTGGCCAACCAGCACTTCAAGACCTTCTCCGAGCGGGTCGCGCAGTTCCCCGTGAAGGTGGCGGTGCTCTCCCGCTTCCAGTCCGACGCGGAGTCGAGGAAGGTCCTCGAGCAGCTGGCGGCCGGCGAGATCGACATCCTCGTCGGCACGCACCGGCTGCTGCAGCCGACCACCCGCTTCAAGGACCTCGGCCTGGTCATCGTCGACGAGGAGCAGCGCTTCGGCGTCGAGCACAAGGAGTACCTGAAGACGATGCGGACGGCGGTCGACGTCCTGTCGATGTCGGCCACCCCGATCCCGCGCACCCTGGAGATGTCGCTGACCGGCATCCGGGAGATGTCGACGATCCTCACGCCCCCGGAGGAGCGGCACCCCGTCCTCACCTACGTGGGCGCGTGGGACGACAAGCAGATGGCCGCCGCCATCCGCCGCGAGCTGCTGCGCGACGGCCAGGTGTTCGTCATCCACAACCGGGTGCAGTCGATCGACAAGGCCGCGGCGAAGATCCGCAACCTCGTGCCCGAGGCGCGCGTGGCGGTCGGGCACGGGCAGATGAAGGAGCACGAGCTCGAGCGGATCATGGTCGGGTTCTGGGAGAAGGAGTACGACGTCCTGGTCGCGACGACGATCGTCGAGTCCGGCCTGGACATCCCGAACGCCAACACGCTGATCGTCGACCGGGCCGACACCTTCGGCCTCTCCCAGCTGCACCAGATCCGCGGCCGCGTCGGCCGCGGCCGGGAGCGGGCCTACGCCTACTTCACCTACGACCCCACGCGGCCGCTGACCGAGACCTCGGTCGACCGGCTGACCACCATCGCGCACAACACCGACCTCGGCGCCGGCATGGCGGTGGCGATGAAGGACCTCGAGATCCGCGGCGCGGGCAACTTGCTCGGCGGCGAGCAGTCCGGGCACATCGCCGGCGTCGGCTTCGACCTCTACGTCCGGCTCGTCGGCGAGGCGGTGGCCGACTACCGGGCACAGGTCAGCGGCGAGGCGGCGCCGGCCGAGCCGCTGGAGGTCCGGGTCGACCTGCCGGTCGACGCGCACCTGCCGCACGACTACGTGCCAGGGGAGCGGCTGCGCATGGAGGCATACCGCAAGGTGGCCTCGGTGCAGGACGACGACCAGGCGCAGGCGGTGCTCGAGGAGCTGACCGACCGCTACGGTGCGCCGCCGGCGCCGGTGCTCAACCTGCTGGCGGTCGCCCGGTTCCGGGCGGCGATGCGCCGGCTCGGCATCACCGAGGTCTCCCTGCAGGGCCGGGCGATCCGGATCAGCCCGGTGCACCTGCCGGAGTCCAAGCAGATGCGCCTGACCCGGCTGGCCGACGGCGCCACCTACAAGGCCGCGGTGGAGACGATCTCGCTCAAGGTGCCGGTCGGCCCCGACCGCCGCACCCCGCTGCGCGACGTCGCGCTGCTGGAGAACCTGCACGCGCTGCTGACGTCCCTCCTGGCGGAGCCGCAGAAGGCCGCCTCCTGAGGTCGCGGAGTGCCACGGCGCGGAAAGCGCGCCCGTGGCACTCCGTCAGGGGCGCCACTTCGGGTCGCGGCCGAGGAAGCCCAGCAGCCGGTCCTGCAGCGGCGCGGTCGCCGCGACCGGCACCTCCGCGCCGTACACCTCGATCCCCGGCCCGAACGCGCCCGGCGTGCGGAACTTCCGCATCAGCTCGGCCGGGACGGCGGTGGCGGCCGCCCACAGCTGCGCGACGTCCCCGGGGTCCATCAGGCCGTCCTGGCCGGTGGCGCGGGCCAGGTCCCAGCGGTGCACCACCAGGTCGTCGCTGAGCACCCGGTCGACGTGCTCCTCGACGGTGAGCCGGCCGGCCGGGGTGTCGTCGGCCGTCGTGGCCAGCGCCCGGTCGTCGAGCACGGCCTCGACGGCGGCGCGGGCGGCCCGGAAGGCCGCCAGGGGCTCCTCCCCGGCCGGGACGGGCGCCCGCCCGACCGGTTCGAGCACCTCGGCGTGCATGCCCACGACGTGGTCGACGACGTCGCGGGCGCTCCAGGCCGCGCACGGCGACGGCTGCGCCCACCGCCCGGGTCGCACGGACGCGACGGTGCGCTCGAAGGCGGCCGCGCGGCGCCGGTACCTCTCCGCGATGCTCTCCACGACGCCTTGGACCGCCGCCCGGCAGGGAACTGAGCGGCAGGGAACTGAGCGGCAGGGAACTGAGCGGCAGGGAACTGAGCGGCAGGGAACTGAGCGGCAGGGAACTGAGCGGCAGGGAACTCAGGGGCGCGGAACTCAGCGCAGCGTCGCCGAGACCCGGGCGGCCAGGGTGCCCACGTGGCGCCCGCCCAGCACGCCGGTGCGCTCCTCGTCGAGGTCCATGTGGTGGCCCGGCACCTCCGTCACCAGGAGGTGCGGCGCCACCCGCCGCCACCCGGCCAGCGAGTTGCCCACGATCGGCAGCCGGCCCTGCGCCAGGTAGTACGTGACGGCGCCGTCGAAGGGCTCGGGGCGGAAGGCGTTGACCACCCGCTCGGAACCGGCGAAGAACTCCGCCTCGGTCGCGCCCGCCCCGGTGTCCGCCGCGACCGCCCGGCGCCACGGCCGGCGCAGCAGCTGCCGCGCGCGCTCCAGCCGGCGGGCCCACCCGCGGGCGCGCAGCTCGGTGCGGGTCAGCGCGGCCGCGGGCGGCAGGACGTCGACCAGGCCGAGGAAGCCGACCGCCGCGCCGTCGCGCCGCAGCGCGGTCGCCGCCGCGTACGCGACGATCCCGCCGAAGGAGTAGCCCAGCAGGCTGTACGGCCCCTCCGGCTGCACCTCCCGGAGGCGGGCGACCGCCTCCTCGGCCAGCTCGGGGACGGTCCGGTGCCGCCCCCCGGCGTCCACCAGCGGGAGCCGCAGGCCGCGGACCGGCCGGTCGGTGACCAGCCGCTCCACCAGCCCGCCGTACAGGTTGAGCTGCCCCCAGGCGTCGGCCACGAGGAACACCGGCCGGCCGTGGCCGGACCGCAGCAGGGGGGAGTGCTCGGTCGCGCCCGCGGGAGCGGCCGCGGCGGCCCGGGCGAGCCCCCCGGGCGTCGGGTCGGCGGCGAACTCCTGCACCGGGACGTCGGCCCCCAGCTCGAGCCGCACCCGCCGCAGCAGGCTGAGCACCTGCCGGGAGGTGCCGCCGAGGTCGGAGAAGTCGTCACCCGGGTCGGCGTCGCGCCGGCCGAGGACCTCGCACCAGATGCGGGTCACCTCGCGCAGCAGGACCTCGTCGGCGGGCGCCGCGGTGGCCGGGGCGGGGCGGGCCGGTGCCTCGCACTCCCGCCGCCCGGCGGCCGCCGCGCGGATGGCCTCCAGGCAGCCGGGGTTGCGCAGCGCGGAGAGGTTGGGGACGGCGTCCCCGTTGACGGCGTCGCGTGCCGCGCGCTCCGACTTCTTGCCGTTGTGCGTCATCGGCAGCTCCGGCACGGCGAGCACCAGCGAGGGCACGTGCGCCGCGGAGGCCTCCGCGCGCAGCCGGCGGCGGACGGTGCGCTCGAGGCCGGCGTCGAGCACCACGCCGTCGCGCAGGACCAGCAGCAGCACCATCCGCGAGGAGCCGGGGGAGGCCAGGTCGCGCTGCTCGACCGCCATGGCGTCGGCGACCTCGGGCATGCTGCGCAGGACCGTGTAGATCTCGCTCGGGCCGATGCGGACGCCGTCGACGTTGAGCACGCCGTCCGAGCGGCCGTGCAGCCGGGCGGTGCCGTCCTCGTCGAAGTCGACCAGGTCCCCGTGCGTCCACGTGCCGGGGTGCGCGGCGAAGTAGGCGGCGTGGAACCGGCTGCCGTCGGGGTCGCGCAGGAAGCCGATCGGCCGGGACGGGAACGGGCGCCGGCACACCAGCTCGCCGACGGCGCCGACGACCTCCCGGCCGTCGGCGTCCACCGCCGCCACGTCGAGCCCCAGGCTGCGGGCCGAGCAGCGGCCGCGGCGGACCGGCACCTCCGGGGAGCCCAGGACGAAGCAGCCGATGATGTCGGTGCCGCCCGAGATCGACTGCAGCGGCACCGGGCCGACCGCGTCGGCCACCCAGTCGAACTGCCAGTCGTGCAGGACGGCGCCGGTGGAGAGCACCGCCCGCAGCCGCGAGAGGTCCACCGCGCCGGCGGGGCGGTAGCCGGCGTCCTGGCACAGCTGCAGGTACGCGGGGCTGGTGCCGAAGACCGTGACGCCGTGCTCGCCGACCAGCCGCCAGAGCGACTCGGGGCCGGTGACCGGGGCGTCGTTGACGACGATGCGGGCGCCGACGGCCAGCGCGGACAGCTGCCAGTTCCACATCATCCAGGCGGTGGTGGTGTGGAAGTACAGCGTGTCCCCGGCGCCGAGGTCGACGTGCAGCCGCAGCTCCTTGACGTGCTCGAGCAGCGTGCCGCCGGCGCCGTGCACCATCGCCTTGGGCGGGCCGGTGGTGCCGGAGGAGAACATCACGAACAGCGGCGCGTCGAAGGGGAAGCGCTCGAACCCGGGCTCCCCGGCGGGTCCCGCCGGCAGGTCGGCCAGCCGGTCCACCGGCAGGTCGCCGGCCGGCAGCGGCTCGTCGTCGAGCACGAGCGCCCGGCGCAGCGTCGGCAGCCCGGCCAGGACGGCGGCGACGGTGTCCGGGGCCATGGCGGAGCGGTCGAGCACCGCCAGGGCCGGCTCGACCTGCTCGAAGCGGCCCAGCAGGGTGCCCGCGCCCATGTCGGGGGCCGCGGTGGACAGCGCGGCGCCGAGCGCGGCGACGGCCAGGCCGACGACGACCGTCGACCCGCTGTGCGGCGCGACCAGGACGACGCGGTCGCCGGCGCGGAGGCCGGCGCCGGCCAGCGCGGCGGCGGTCCGCCGGACGTCGGCGCGCAGCCGCCCGCGGGTCCAGGTCTCCGCCCGCCGGTCGGCGTGCACCGCGGTCAGGGCGGGGGAGTCGTCGTCCGCGCCGGGCAGCGGCCGCAGCAGCGCCTCGGCGTAGTTGAGCCGCACGTCCGGGAAGAAGCGGGCCGTCTCGACGTCCTCGCCGGTGAGCACGACGTCGGCCGAGCCGGACCACGGCAGCTCCGACCAGTCGAGCAGGGTGCGCCAGAACGCAGCGGGGTGCTCGACGGAGAACCGGTGCAGCGCCCCGGGCGTGGGCAGGGCGTGCCCGGCCGCCATCTCGCAGCGCGCGCGGAAGTCCGCGAGCTGCCCGGCCGGACGGTGCGGGGCCGCGGCGGCCAGGGTCACGCGCGCACCTCCTCGACCGGGCCGACGGCGAGGCTGGCCACCCAGCCGGCGGGCACCGGGACGTCGCGGAGCTCCCAGCCGGCGACCACGCTCGCGGGCCGGCCCACCGGGGTGGTGATCGAGGCCGGGTGCTCGCGCAGCCCCGTGCCGCGGGCCTTGAGGACCGCTTCCTTCCGGGTCCAGGCCCGGGTGGCGGCCACCGGCCGGTCGACGGCGGGGAGGGCGGCGAGGGCGCGCCGCTCGTCGAGGTCGAGCCACCCCTCGTCGAGCACCTCGGCCGACCACGCGACGACGCGCTCGACGTCGACGCCGACGCGGCGCCGGCGGCCGACGGCCACCAGCCCGAGGTCGCCGTCGGCGGAGCAGCTGACGTGCAGGCCGACCGCGGCCGGGCGGGGCTGCCCCGCGGGGCCGGCGCCGAGCGGCACGTCGGCGGCCACCATCCCGAGCTCCTCGGCGAGGGCGGCGCGGAGGGCGGCGCGGAGGGCGACCCGCCGGCGGTGCACCGCGGGGGTGCCCCGGCGGGCGCGGGCCCGCTCGGCGGGCGCGAGGGTCTCCTCGGCGCGCGCCACCGCGTCGTCGTCCAGCGCCAGGTCGACGCACCGGACGAGGACGTCCCCGGTCCCGCTGCTGCTCCGCACCCCGGAATGGTTGCAAAACGGGAGCATGTGCGGATCCCTCGTCGGGGGGAGGGAACCTGGGGATCGCCTGGGAGGCGGGGCGTCCGGTGTCGTGCGTCACGGCTCCGGACGGCGTGTGGGAGTCTCGCGACGTGCACACGCGTCGAGTCCCCCGGGTCGTGCTGTCCGGGGCCGCCGCCGTCCTCGCGGTCGCGGGGCTGGCGGCCTGCCGGACCTCACCGAACGTGGCCGCCTACGTCGGCGACGACCGGATCACCGTCGGCGAGCTCCAGGCGGCGGTCGACTCGCGGCTGGAGGAGGAGGGCGTCGCCGCCTTCGCCGAGGCCGACGAGGACGCCTTCACCCGCCAGGTGCTCGGCCTGCTCGTGGGCGAGCAGGTCTACGCCGCGGCCGCGGAGAACTGGGACGTCACGGTGACCGACGGCCAGGTGCGCGAGCGCATCGACGCCCTCCTGGCCGACAACGACCCCGACCAGGTCTACGAGCAGCTGGCCGCCCAGGGCATCGGTCGCGAGGACGTCTTCGAGAACGTGCGCCAGCAGCTGGTCCGGCAAGGCATCGCCCGCGCCGAGGGGCTGGACGACGCCGTCTCGGAGGCCACCCTGCGGCAGCGGTACGAGCAGGACATCGAGCAGTACCAGCAGTACGTGCTGGGCTACATCACCGTGCCCGACCAGCCCACCGCCGACGCCGTCCTGGCCCAGCTGACCGCCGACCCGGCCTCCTACGCGGCCCTGGCCGCGACGTTCCCCGGCGACGCCACGCTGGCCCAGCCCGAGGCGCGGGCGGCCGACGAGCTGCCGCAGGCGCTCGCCGCGCAGGTGCCGGGCACCGCCCCGGGCTCCGGTTTCACGCTGCCCGTCGAGGGGCTCGGCGTGGTGGTCGCGTTCGTCGCCGACGTCACCGCCCGGCCGTTCGAGGAGGTGCGCGCCGACCTGGAGGACGCCGCCTCGGCGCAGATCGACGACGAGGTGCAGCAGCTGGTCCAGGACTTCCGCGGCGACCTCGACGTCACGGTGAACCCCCGCTACGGCGTCCTGCGGGACAACGCCGTCGTCCGCAGCGACGAGGGCGTGGTGGACATCCTCGACGGCGAGGACGCGCCCGCGGGCACGACCGGGGGCTGAGGCCGGTGCCCGTCGCGCTCGCGGTCCCCGTCCACCGCCGCGCCCCCGCCCTGCTGGGCCCCGCGGCCTGGCGGGCGGTGAGCGGCCCGCACGCGGTCGTCGCCCTGCCCGGGGCGGCCGCCACGGCCGGCGCGCTGCGCGCCGCCGACGTCGCCGTCGACGACCTGCCCGGCCCCGCGGCCGCGCAGGCCCGCCCCGACGACGTCGTCTGCCTCGGCAGCGCGGAGGAGCTGGCCGCGCTGGCCGGGGTGCCCGTGGTGGACGGCGCCGCCGAGCCGCCCGGGGCGCGGCTGCTCGACGTCGTCGCGGTCATGGACCGGCTGCGCTCGCCCGGCGGCTGCCCCTGGGACGCCGAGCAGACGCACTCGTCGCTGCGCGGCTACCTGCTGGAGGAGGCGCACGAGGCCTACGACGCGATCGTCGACGACGACGCCGCGGCCATGCGCGAGGAGTTCGGCGACGTGCTGCTCCAGGTGGTGTTCCACGCCCGCGTCGCCGCCGAGGCCGGGCCCGGCCGGCGGTTCGACATCGACGACGTGGCCGGCGACCTGGTCGACAAGCTGGTGCGCCGGCACCCGCACGTGTTCGGCGACGCCGGGCCGCGGGACGTCGCCGGGGTCGAGGCGGGCTGGGAGGAGATCAAGAAGGCGGAGAAGCAGCGCCGCTCGCCGACCGAGGGGGTCTCGCGCTCGCAGCCCGCCGCGTCGTGGGGCGCCGCCCTGGCGCGCCGCGCCGCCCGGGCCGGGCTGTCGACGCCGCCCGCCGGGGACCTCGCCGTCGACAGCCCCGAGGCGCTGGGCGAGCACCTGCTCGGGCTGGTCGTCGCGGCCACGGAGCGCGGCTGGGACGCCGAGGACGCGCTGCGCGAGGCCGTGCGCCGGTACGCCGGTGAGCTCGACGCGGAGGCCGAGGCGCGCTCCCGGGCCTGAGCGGCCCGCCCGGTCTCAGCGCGCCCGCGGCGGCGGGGCGGGGTCGGAGCCGAGCAGCTGGGCGAGCCAGAACAGCACCGCCGCGGCGAGCGCGGTCGCGAAGACGAACCCGGCCGCCCCGCTGCCGTCGAGGTAGGCCCAGAGCAGCCCGAGCACCGGCGCGGCGACCACCACGACCACGTCGCCGCGCACCTGCCGGCCCCAGGTCGGCGGCTCGGCGTGGACGTCGGCGGGCACCACCACGGTCCGCTCACCGCGGGGCGCGCCCGCCCGCGACCGGCCGGAGGGCCAGACCTCGGCGCCGTCCACCACGGGGAGCACGGACCGGCCGGCGGGGTCGCCGCGCAGCTCCAGGCGGCTGCCCGGCTCGAGCGCGGCCAGCTCCGGCGACCAGTGCACCGGCACCCACCGCTCGCCGCGGCCGGTGGCCAGCTCCAGCCAGCTGCGCACCACCAGCCCCTGGCGGACGACGACGCGGCTGCCCGTCGCCGCGGTGGCCGGTGCGCGGCGCAGCCGGCGTCGCGCGAGCACCCGCAGCCCGGTGACCGCCGAGGCCACCACCAGCACCAGCGCGGTGGCGCCCGTGCCGAACACGAGGTCCTCGACGGCCTGGTGCGCGGCGTCGCCGTCGGCGAAGACGGCGGTGTCCTCGGGCGGGGACGCCGGGTCGTACCGGACCCCCACCTGCGCCCCCGCCGGGACGTCGACCGGCTCGCGGAGCACGAGGGTGCCGGTGCGCCGTTCGCCGTCCTCGTCGGCGAAGCCCACCGTCACCCCGCGGCCGTCGGGCGCCTGCGCGTCGGCGACGACGTCGGCGGTCGCGGTCGCGGTGGCCGCCGCGAGCGGCTCGCGCGCCGCCGACAGCCGCACGGCGAGCACGGCGAGCAGGACGAGGCCGACCGCGAGCAGGGGGAGGTAGCCGAGCAGCAGCTGGGCCGCGGCCCGCCGGTGCGGCCGGGGCGGCGCGGCAGGGGTGCTCATCGCGGCCCATCGTCGCAGGGGCGGGCCGCTCCGACGCGGCGGGCACGGGCCGGCGGCCGGGCTGGATAGGCTGCCCCCGTGCCCAGCATCGACGCCGTAGGCGCGCGGGAGATCCTCGACTCGCGCGGAAACCCCACCGTGGAGGTCGAGGTCGCCCTCGACGACGGGACGATCGCCCGGGCGGCCGTCCCCAGCGGCGCCTCGACCGGCGCCTTCGAGGCCGTGGAGCTCCGCGACGGCGGTGAGCGCTACGGCGGCAAGGGCGTGACCAAGGCGGTCGACGGCGTCCTCGACGTCATCGGCCCGGAGCTGGTCGGCTACGACGCCGCCGAGCAGCGGCTGATCGACCAGCGGCTGATCGACCTCGACGGCACCCCCGACAAGTCGCGGCTGGGCGCCAACGCCCTCCTCGGCGTCAGCCTCGCCGTCGCCCGGGCGGCCGCCGACTCCGCCGGCCTGCCGCTGTTCCGCTACGTCGGCGGCCCGTCGGCGCACCTGCTGCCGGTGCCGATGATGAACATCCTCAACGGCGGCGCCCACGCCGACAGCAACGTCGACGTGCAGGAGTTCATGATCGCCCCGATCGGCGCCGGCACCTTCGCCGAGGCGCTGGCCATGGGCACGGAGACCTACCACGCGCTGAAGTCGGTGCTGAAGAAGGAGGGCCTGGCCACCGGCCTGGGCGACGAGGGCGGCTTCGCGCCGAACCTGTCGAGCAACCGGGCGGCGCTGGACCTCATCGCCCGCGCGGTCGAGCAGGCCGGCTACTCCGTCGGCGACGACGTCGTCTTCGCCCTCGACGTCGCGGCCACCGAGTTCCACTCCGACGAGGGCTACACCTTCGAGGGCAGGAAGCTCTCCTCGGCCGAGATGACCGAGTACTACACCGAGCTCGTCGGCGCCTACCCGATCGTCTCCATCGAGGACCCGCTGTCGGAGGAGGACTGGGACGGCTGGATCGCCCTCACCGACGCGCTCGGCGAGCGCATCCAGCTGGTCGGCGACGACCTGTTCGTCACCAACCCCAGCCGGCTGGCCGACGGCATCGCCCGCGGCGCCGCCAACGCGCTGCTGGTCAAGGTCAACCAGATCGGCACGCTGACCGAGACCCTCGACGCGGTGAACCTGGCCCACCGCAGCGGCTACCGCTGCATGATGAGCCACCGCTCGGGCGAGACCGAGGACACCACGATCGCCGACCTCGCCGTCGCCACCGACTGCGGGCAGATCAAGACCGGGGCGCCGGCGCGCAGCGAGCGGGTGGCCAAGTACAACCAGCTCCTGCGGATCGAGGAGGAGCTCGACGACGCCGCGCGCTACGCCGGCGCCGCCGCGTTCCCCCGGCTGACCGCGGGCGCCTGACGTCCCCGTCCGGGGTGGGGGCGCGATGAGCAGCGTGCGCGGCCGGCGGGGGCCCGCGCCCGGGCGGCGGGCCGGCGGGCGCGGTGTCCCCCGCGCCACCGGCCCGGTGCACACCGGGCCGGTGCGCACCGGCGCCCGCTCGTCGGCGCCCAGCCGGCCGGGGCGGCGCCGCACGGTCCGCCGTCCCGCCCGCGCGTCGGCGAGCCGGCGGCGGCCGCTGTTCACCGGCCGCGCGGTGCTGCTCGCCGCCCTGGTGCTGCTGCTCGCGCTCACCCTGGCCGGCCCGCTGCGCCAGTTCCTCGCCGGCCGGGCCGAGCTGGTGCGGCTGGCCGCCGAGCGCACCGAGCTGGAGCAGCGCGCGCAGGAGCTGGAGGAGGAGCTGGAGCAGCAGGCCGATCCCGACCACACCGCGCGGCAGGCCCGCGAGCGGCTGACCTACGTGCTGCCCGGTGACCGGCTGGTGGTCGTCGTCGACGGCGCGACCGTCGAGGGCGACGCGGGCACGCTGCCGGAGGAACCGGCGCGTTCGGCCACCCGGCCGCCGTGGTACCAGGGGCTGATGGAATCCGTCGCCACCGCCGACGGCGAGGTTGCGGGGTCCGGTGGCTGAGCCCGCCCCCCGTCCCGTCCCGCCGGGCGCGCGCCCGGCGGTCACCCCCGCCGAGCGCGACGTCGTGGCCCGCCAGCTGGGGCGCCCGCCGCGCGCGCTGGCCGCGGTGGCGCACCGGTGCCCCTGCGGGCAGCCCGACGTCGTCGAGACCTCGCCGCGCCTGGAGGACGGCACCCCGTTCCCCACGCTGTACTACCTGACCTGCCCGCGGGCGGCCGCGGCGGCCAGCCGGCTGGAGTCGGCCGGGCGGATGCGCGAGTGGCAGGACGAGCTGGCCACCGATCCCGACCTCGCCGCGCGCTACCGCGCCGCGCACGAGGTCTACCTCGCCGAGCGCGACGCCCGCGGCGAGCTGCCCACCCGCAACACCGCCGGCGGGATGCCCGACCGGATCAAGTGCCTGCACGCCCTCGCCGGGCACGCGCTGGCCGCCGGCCCCGGGGTCAACCCGATCGGCGACCGCGCGGTGGACGCGATGGGGGAGTGGTGGGCGAACGGCCCGTGCGCGCAGCCGGAGGACGCATGACCCGCGCGGCCGCGATCGACTGCGGCACCAACTCGATCCGCCTGCTGGTGGCCGACGTCCCCGAGCACGGCCCGCACGTCGACCTCCTCCGGCGGATGGAGGTGGTGCGGCTCGGCCAGGGCGTCGACGCCACCGGCCGGCTCGCCCCGGAGGCGATCGAGCGCACCCGGCGGGTGCTCGAGGAGTACGCGGCCACCGCCCGCGACCTCGGGGCCACCGCCGTCCGCATGGTCGCCACCAGCGCCACCCGCGACGCGGCCAACCGCGAGGACTTCGAGCAGGTGGTCAAGGCGACGCTGGGGCAGCTCCCCGACGTCGTGACCGGCCGGGAGGAGGCCGAGCTGTCGTTCCTGGGGGCGACGGCCTCGCTGGACGCCGCGGCGCGGGCGCACGGCACCCCGGCGCCGCAGCCGCCGTTCCTCGTCGTCGACATCGGCGGCGGCTCGACCGAGTTCGTGCTCGGCGACGCCTCCGGCGTCCGCGCCGCGCGGTCGGTCGACGTCGGCTGCGTGCGGCTCACCGAGCGGCACCTGGCCGGCGACCCGCCGACCGCCGACGAGATCCAGCGGGCCGAGGCCGACATCCGCGCCGCCCTGGCGCTGGTCGCCGCCGACGTGCCGGTCGCCGAGACGGCCACGCTGGTGGGGCTGGCCGGCTCGGTCACCACGGTGGCGGCACTGGCCCTCGGGCTGCCCCGGTACGACGCCGAGGCCATCCACGGCTCCCGGATCCCGGTCTCCGCGGTGCGCTCGGTCACCGCGGGCCTGCTCACCGCCTCCCGCACGCGCCGGGCCGCCCTGGCCGTGATGCACCCCGGGCGGGTCGACGTCATCGGCGCCGGCGCGCTCGTGCTGCGGGTGCTCATGGACGCGTTCGCCCTCGACGAGGTCGTCGTCAGCGAGCACGACATCCTCGACGGGATCGCGCTGCGCCTCGCCCGCGGCTGACCGGCACACCGCTCGCGCCATCCGGTCGCGCCGCGCGGGGATGGCCCGGACCCGTTCCGGGTACGCAGCCGTGCATGACGCCCACGGCCGAGAGCCCCACCCGTCCGGCCGCGCCCGGCGCCACGCGCTGCGAGAACTGCTCCGACGGCCTCGGCCGGCCGAGGCCCGTCCGCCCGGGCTCCGTCCGCGACCGGGTGCACCGCACGCCCGCCGTGGCGCGCGCCTGGCGCGTCGGCGTCTTCCTGGCGGGGCTGCTGCTGGTCGCCCTCGGCGTCGCCCTGGCCGTGCTGCCCGGACCGCTGACGATCCCCCCGGTGCTGGCCGGGCTGTGGGTGTGGTCCACCGAGTTCGACTGGGCGCGGCGGGTCTTCGCCTCGTTCGCCCGCAAGGCGCGCGACGCGTGGCAGCACGCCCGGCGGCACCCGGTGAGCTCGGCCGTCGTCACGGGCGGCGGCCTCGCGGCGGTCGCCGCCGCGGTCTGGGCGGTGCAGCGCTTCGACCTCGTCGACCAGGTGCAGGTGGCGCTCGGCCGCTGACGCGCTAGCCGCGGGCGCGGCGCTCCCGCACGGCGTGCATGAACGCGCGGGCCAGCTCCCGCGCCCGGCCGCGCAGCGCGCGGCGCAGCAGTCGGAGGACCTCCTCGCGGGCGGTGGTCGCCGCGACGTAGCCGCCGGAGCCGAGCAGCCCGGGGCGGGCCAGCAGGAAGCGCGTGGCCACGACCTCCTCCGGCCGCCAGCGGAACTTGTAGTCCTCGTCCCCCCGCAGGAACGAGTACTCCGCCCGGCCGAGGGCGACCGCGCGCTCCAGGGCGCTGCTGACCAGCAGGACGGCGGTGTCGATGCGCTCGCGCAGCGCCGGGGCGATGCCGGCGAGGTAGTAGGCGAGTTGCCGCGGGCCGACGAGGTCCACCTCGGCGGCGACGAGCTCGCCGTCCACCCGGTACTCCACGACCAGCGCCTGCCCGCGCTCGACCATCGCCGGCAGGGCCGTGGTGAGCAGCGCCCGGTAGCGGTCGGTGGAGTGCTCGGGGTTGCCGCGCCGGCCGGCCCACTGGGCCTCGTGCAGCCGGATCAGGTCGGGCACGGCGCGCGGCACGTCGGCGGGGGCGAGCTCGGTGCGCTCGACGCCCAGCTGGTCGATCTTGCGCAGCTTGCGGCGCAGCGTGCCCGCGGTGCGCGACGGCACCCGTCCGAGGGCCTCGGCCACGGGCACGGCCGGGAGGTGCAGGTTGAGCGACGACGCCGAGCGGCGCACCCGGCCCGGCCACCGGCGCGCCCACGACTCCGCGGTGGCGCCCGGGAGCACCTCGGGCAGGTCGAGCGCCCGCCAGCCCGGCACCGCCAGCAGCGCCGCGACCAGCCGCTCGCCCGCGCCGGGCACGGCCGGGTCGAGGAGCACGTCGGTGTGGTCGGAGATCTCGCCGCCGAGCGGGGCGAGCAGCGTGAGCGGCCCGCGGCGGACGCGGTGCAGGGCCGCCGCGGCGACCAGCACGTCGCCGTCCCACACGGTGGCGACGGCGAGCCGGCCGTCGGCGACGTAGGACCGCGCCCAGGCGCTGACCCATGCGTGCGCCTGGAACGGCGTGGCGGTGGGGACGCGCGACCAGAGGTCGTCCCACGCCTCCGCGAGCGCGTCGAGGTCCTCGTGCCGCTCGACGACGCCGTCGCCGCGCGCGGCGACCGGCGCGAGCACCTGCACGTCCACGTCCCCCCGTCCCCCCGGCCCGCGGCGCGGTGCCGGTCCGATGACCTCGTCCGAGGCTAGGGGGGCGGCGCCGTCCTGACGCCGCCCGAAAGGGGGAAATGCGCCGGGTGATCGGATGAGGGGCATGGCAGTCGACCCGTCCGGGTTCCCGGTCACCCGCACCCCCGCCGGCGTCGTGCGCTCGGCGGCCGGCGCCCGCGACCTCGCGGCCCTCGACGCCCGCGTCTCCGGCTGCCGCGCCTGCCCGCGGCTGGTGGCGTGGCGGGAGGAGGTCGCCCGGGTCAAGCGCGCCTCGTTCCGCGACGAGGACTACTGGGGCCGCCCGGTGCCGGGGCTCGGCCCCGCCGACGCCCGGATCGCCGTCGTCGGCCTCGCGCCCGCCGCGCACGGCGGCAACCGGACCGGCCGGGTCTTCACCGGCGACCGCAGCGGCGACTGGATCTTCGCCGCGCTGTGGCGGGCCGGGCTGGCCAACCAGCCCACGTCGACGCACATCGGGGACGGCCTGGAGCTCACCGGCGTCCGCGTGGCCGCCGCGGTGCGGTGCGCGCCGCCGGCCAACGCCCCCACGCCGGAGGAGCGCGACACCTGCTCGCCGTGGCTGGCCCGCGAGCTGGCGCTGCTTCCGCGGCTGCGCGTCGCCGTCGTCCTGGGCGGGTTCGGGTGGACGGCGCTGTGGCCGGTGCTGGCCGCCGCCGGCTACCCGCTGCCGCGGCCCCGCCCGGCGTTCGGGCACGGGGTGGAGGTGCACCTGGAGGGCCCGCGCGGGCCGCTGACCCTGCTGGGCAGCTACCACGTGAGCCAGCAGAACACCTTCACCGGCAAGCTCACCGAGCCGATGCTCGACGCGGTGCTGAACCGGGCGACGGAGCTCGCCGCGACGGTGCCGGGAGGCCCGGCCGCCCCCTAGGCTCCCGGCATGGGTGCGCCAGCGCAGCGTCCGGTGGTCCTCGTCGTGGGCGGCGGCTACGTCGGCCTCTACACCGCCCTGCGGTTGCAGAAGCGGCTCTCCCGCGGGCGGGCCGAGGTGGTCGTCGTCGACCCGCAGCCGCACATGACCTATCAGCCCTTCCTGCCCGAGGCGGCGGCCGGCTCGGTGGAGCCCCGGCACGTGGTCGTGCCGCTGCGGCGCACCCTCCCGCGCTGCCGGGTGATCACCGGAGCCGTCACCGGCCTCAGCCACGCCGAGCGGCGCGCGCACGTGGCCCCGCTGGAGGGCAAGGAGTTCGACCTCTCCTACGACGTCCTGGTGATGGCCGCCGGCTCGGTCGCCCGCACCCTGCCGATCCCCGGCCTCGCCGAGCACGGCATCGGCTTCAAGACCGTCGGGGAGGCCATCTACCTGCGCAACCACGTGCTGGCCCGGCTGGACGCGGCCAGCTCCACCGACGACCCGGCGGTGCGCCGGCGGGCGCTCACCTTCACCTTCGTCGGCGGCGGGTACGCCGGCATCGAGGCGCTCGCGGAGCTGGAGGACATGGCCCGCTACGCGATCGAGCACTACTACCCGCGGCTCTCGCCGGCCGACATGCGCTGGGTGCTGGTCGAGGCGACCGGCCGGATCCTGCCCGAGGTCGACCTCGACATGGCCGCCTGGACGGTCCGCCAGCTCACCGAGCGGGGCATGGACGTGCGGCTGAACACCCGCCTGGAGTCGGTGTCGGACGACTGCGTGGTGCGCCTGTCCGACGGCGAGGAGTTCCCCAGCGACACCCTGGTCTGGACGGCGGGCAGCAAGCCGAACCCGCTGCTGGCGCGCACCGACCTGCCGATCGACGACCGCGGCCGGGTGGAGTGCGAGCCGACCCTTCAGGTGCGCGGGGTGGACGGCGCGTGGGCGGCCGGCGACCTGGCCGCCGTCCCCGACTTGACCAAGCCCGGTGCCACCACCGCGCCCAACGCGCAGCACGCCGTCCGGCAGGCCAAGCGGCTCGCCGACAACCTCGTGCGGGTCCTGGCCGGTGAGGAGCCGGTGCCGTACCGGCACGAGTACGTGGGCTCGGTGGCCAGCCTGGGCCTGTACAAGGGCGTCGCCCAGGTCTACGGCGTCAAGGTCAAGGGCTTCCCGGCCTGGTTCATGCACCGCACCTACCACGTCAGCCGGCTGCCCACGTTCAACCGCAAGGCCCGGGTGGTCGCCGACTGGACGCTGGCCTTCCTGTTCCGCCGCGAGGTGGTCTCGCTGGGCCAGCTGCAGGACCCCCGCCGCGAGTTCGTCTCGGCGGCCACCACCCGGCCGGCGGCGTAGGCGGCCCGGCCGGCCGGCCTCAGCGGCCGCCGCCCGGGAGGGCCCGGCCGGCCAGCGCCGCGGCCGCGAGGGCGGCGGCCGCGGCCAGGGCCAGCGCCGCGCCCAGGCTGCCGGTGACCTCGGCGACGGCCCCCACCGCCGGCGGCCCGGTGAACGAGCCGAGGTAGCCGACCGTCGTGACCGTCGCGAGCGCCCCGGGCGCGCCGCCCGCCCCGGCGCCCGGCGCGGCGGCCAGCACCACCGGCGCCAGGGGGGCGAGCGCCAGCCCCAGCACCGCCCAGCCGGTGATCGGCAGCGCGGTGCCGGGCGCGAGGACGACGGTGGCGAGACCGGCCGCGGCCAGCAGCGCGCCGGCGCGGACGAGGCGGCGGCGGCCGAGGCGCGCGGTCAGCCGGTCGCCGACGACCCGGCCGGCGAGCAGGGCGGCGGTGAAGCCGAGGTAGGCCGCGGCGGCCAGCCCCTCGCTCCCGCCCGGCGTGCCGCGGACGTGCACGGCCAGCCACGTCGACGCCGTCCCGTCGAGCAGGAACACGCAGAACGCCACGGCGCCGAGGGCCGCCAGCCCACCCGCGGGCCGCCGCCTGCGCCCGCCCGCTGCCTGCCGCCCCGCCGCCTCCTGCCCCGCCGGCGGAAGCCCGGCGGCGGCGAGCAGGCCGGCGGCGAGCGCGAGCAGCCCCACCGCGGCCGTGTGGCCGAGCAGGGGCACCCCGGTGGCGGTGGCGGCGAGCGCGCCGCCGGCCCCGAGCAGCAGGCCGCAGCTCTGGCCGGCGTGCAGCCCGGCGAGCACCGGTCGCCCGGCCCGCCGCTCCAGATCGACGCCCTGGGCGTTGAGCGCCACGTCGAGCACGCTGTTGGCGGCCGCCCAGCACCCGAGCCCGGTCGCGAGCACCGCCAGCCCCGGGGCGAGGGCCGCGGTCAGCAGCCCGGGGGCGAAGACGGACAGGCTGCCGGCGATCGCCCGCCGCGTGCCCACCCGCCCCACCAGGACCGCGCCGAGCGGCAGCCCGCACAGCGCGCCCGCCTCGATCGTGAGCGCCACCACGGCCAGCCCGCCGGGGGAGAGGCCGAGCCGGTCCTGCACGGCCGGGACCCGCGCCGCCCAGGTGGCGGCCACGACCCCGACCGCGCAGAACAGGACCCAGACCCGCGACCGCTCGCCCACGGGTCCTCCGGTGCGCACCGCCGGCCATGCGCATCCATGCGGATCCGTCGGGGGAGTCCTACGTTCCGTTCATGCTGGACCTGGTCAAGGTCGCCACGCTGCGCGCCGTCCTGGCGCACGGCTCCTTCTCGGCGGCCGCGCAGGAGCTCCACCTGACCCAGCCCGCCGTCTCCCGGCAGGTCGCCTCCCTGGAGCGTTCGGTCGGCAGCGTGCTGGTGCGCCGGACCCGCCGCGGCGTGCTGCCGACCGAGGCGGGCCGGGTGCTGCTGGCGCACGCCGACCTGATCGCGGCGCAGGTGGCGCGGGCCGAGGCCGACCTGCGCGAGCTGCGCGGGCTCTCCCGGGGCACCGTCCGGCTGGGCTCGTTCCTCTCGGCGCTGGTGCACCTGTCCGCCGAGGTGGGCGCGCGGCTGGACCGGGCTCACCCGGGGATCGTGCTCGTCGACGCCCTGGTGGACCGCGCGGCCGCGGTCGACGGCCTGCGCCGCGGGGAGCTCGACGTGGCCGTCGTGTTCGAGCACGACCTCGAGCCGGCCCCCGTCGTGCCCGGGGTCGAGGTGGTCCCGCTCTTCCGCGACCCGCTCCGCGTCCTGCTGCCGGCCGGGCACCGGCTGGCCGGCCGCGGCAGCGTCGCCCTCGGCGAGCTCGCCGCGGAGACCTGGGTCCGGGCGCACGAGGGGTCGGCGGCCCGCCGGGTGGACGCCGTCCTGGCCAGGGCCGGGCTGCACCCGCCGGTCCTGCTGGCCGGGCGCGGCGACGAACCGTTCGAGGCCCAGGCGCTGGTGGCCGCCGGCAAGGGCATCGCGCTGACCCACGAGCTCACCGTCGTGGTGAGCGACCACCGGCTGGTGCGGCTGCCGCTGACCGACTGCCCGGGGGAGCGGGTGGTGCAGGCCGCCGTCCTCCCGGGCCCCAGGCCGGCCGCCGTGGAGGCGGTCCTGCGCGCGCTGCTGGAGGTGGGTGCGGCCCGCCGGGCTACCGTTCGGACACCGCCCCCGTAGCCCAACTGGCAGAGGCAGGCCCCTTAAAAGGGTCCCAGTGTCGGTTCGAACCCGACCGGGGGTACCACCCGCCTCACGCGATGGCCGGCGCGGCGGTCCGGTCCAGCAGGTGCGCGTCGAGCCGCAGGTGGGTCAGGGCGCCGACGAGGGCGGGCGGCGCCCCGGTGAACGTCATCCGCACGCCGCGCCGGACCAGACGCCGGTAGGCGGAGCCGATCGCCCGCAACCCGGCGTGGTCGGCCACCAGCAGGTCGGTGACGTCGACGGTCCAGTGCTCACCGCCGTCGAGGACCAGCGCGCGCACGACGTCGAGCAGGACGTGGCAGGTGCCCCGGTCGAGCCGGCCGGCCAGGCGCAGCCGTCCCAGCCGGTGGTCGACCTGGGCGAGGAAGAGGGGGAGAGCGCCCTCGGGCGCCCCGGCCGGGGAAGTCGGCCGGAGGGGCATGGGATCACCTCGGCGAGCGCCGCGCGAGGAGCGCTCGCCGGACGGGGACGGCAGCGCTCGACGCACCTGCGGGAGGGGGAGCGGCCGTCATTTCGACCCCCTCCAGTTTAGGAAGCTCCCGAGGAGCCCGGCAACGACGGCTCGGTCACCCCCTGGAGGGACGCTGCGGGCCCGGGAACGCGCCGGCCACCGCGGACGTTGACCTGACCGAGTGGAGTCCGCCACGGTGGACCCCACGGTCCGACCAGTTCCCTCAGGGAGATGACGATGCCCAGCAGCAACCCTGCTTTCGGGCGCGCGTTCGACAGCGCGACCCGGAGCGGGCAGTACGGCGGCGGCTTGGGTTCGCCCCAGCAGTACGGCGCCCCCACCCAGTACGACCAGTACGGCGCGCCCGCCCCGGCGCCGTACACGCGGGCGACCACCCGCTACATGACGATGGACGACGTCGTCACCAAGACGGGAATCTCCTTCCTGGTGACCGTCCTGGCCGCCGCCGCCACGTGGGCGCTGCCGGGCGACACCGGTTGGGGCTTCGCGCTCCCGGCCGTGCTCGTCGCGTTCGTCCTCGGTCTGGTGATCGCCTTCAAGCAGATCGCCAACCCGGCGGCGACCCTGGCCTACGGCGCGCTCTACGGTGTCGCGCTCGGCGCCATCAGCGAGGCGTTCAACAACGTCTACGGCGACGGCATCGTCGTCCAGGCCCTGATCGGCACGTTCGGCGTCTTCGCCGGCATGCTCGTCGTCTACAAGACCGGCGCCATCCGGGTGACCCCCAAGTTCACCCGCTGGCTGGTCGGCGCCATGGTCGGCGTCCTCGTCCTGGTCCTGGCCAACTGGATCGCCGCGTTCTTCGTCCCGGGCGGCCTCGGCCTGCGCGACGGCGGCGGTGTCGCGATCATCTTCAGCCTGGTCGTGATCGGCGTGGCGGCCCTGTCGCTGCTGCTCGACTTCGACATGGCCGACGAGGCGATCCGCCGCGGCGCCCCGGCGAAGTTCGCCTGGTACATCGCCTTCGGCCTGCTGGTCACGGTCGTCTGGCTGTACCTGGAGATCCTGCGGCTGCTCAGCTACTTCCGCGAGTGAGCTGAACCCGCACCACGGTGGCCCGGTCCCCGCGAGGGGGCCGGGCCACCGGCCTGTCCGGGGCGCTCGCCCGCCCCGCTCCCGGGGTCGAACTCGTGCACCCGGGGTGCGGCAGGCCTCCCGGGGCGCGAGATCGACCCCGGGAGGAGGCTCTCGCGGCCGGGTCGGTCCCCGTGATCATGGCGTCGCGACCGCCAGGAACGCTGGTCCGGTCGTTGCGGCGCGTGATCGCCGCCGGGACGCGCCTCAGCTGAGGCGCTCGACCACCATCGCCATGCCCTGGCCGCCACCGACGCACATGGTCTCCAGGCCGAAGGTCGCGTCCCGGGTCTGCAGGCCGTTGATCAGCGTGCCGGTGATGCGGGCGCCGGTCATGCCGAACGGGTGGCCGACGGCGATGGCGCCGCCGTGCACGTTCAGCTTGTCGATGTCGATGCCCAGGTCGCGGTAGCTCGGGATGACCTGCGCGGCGAACGCCTCGTTGATCTCGACCAGGTCGATGTCGTCGATCGTCATGCCGGCCAGCTCCAGCGCCCGCTGCGACGCCGCCACCGGGCCGTAGCCCATGATCTCCGGCGACAGGCCGGTGACCGCGGTGGAGACGATGCGGGCCAGCGGGGTGAGGCCCAGCTCGCGCGCCTTGGTGTCGCTCATGACGACGACCGCGGCGGCGCCGTCGTTGAGCGGGCAGGCGTTGCCCGCCGTCACCCGGCCGTCGGGCCGGAACACCGGCTTGAGCTGGGAGACGCCCTCGAGCGTCACGCCCGGCCGCGGGCCGTCGTCCTTGCTGACCACGGTGCCGTCGGGCAGCGTGACCGGGGTGATCTCCCGCTCCCAGAAACCGTCGGCGATCGCCTGCTCGGCGAGGTTCTGGCTGCGGACGGCGAACTCGTCCATCTCCTGCCGCGAGACGTCCTTGAGCAGCGCGAGGTTCTCGGCGGTCTGCCCCATCGCGATGTAGATGTCGGGGATCTCGCCGCTCTCGCGCGGGTCGGTCCACGAGTCGGCGCCGCTCTCGGCCACCTTGGCCACGCGGGCCTGGGCGTCGGCGAAGACGGGGTTGTGCGTGTCGGGCAGGGAGTCGGAGTTGCCCTTCACGAACCGCGACACCATCTCCACGCCGGCGGAGATGAACACGTCGCCCTCGCCGGCCTTGATCGCGTGCAGGGCCATCCGGGTGGTCTGCAGCGACGAGGAGCAGTAGCGGGTGATCGTCGTCCCGGGCAGGTGGTCCATGCCCAGCAGGACGGCGACCACGCGACCCATGTTGTAGCCCTGCTCGCCGCCGGGCAGGCCGCAGCCGAGCATCAGGTCGTCGATGTCGGCGGGGTCGAGCGCGGGCACCTTGTCCAGCGCCGCGCGCACGACGGTGGCGGTGAGGTCGTCGGGCCGGAGGTCCTTGAGCGACCCCTTGAAGGCACGACCGATCGGCGAGCGCGCGGTCGCGACGATGACTGCTTCGGGCACGGGGCCTCCCAGGGGTGCGGGCTCCGACGGTGGAGCGCCGGACGGCGGATCACCCGCGAAACTACCCCCGGGTAGCCCGCGCCGGGCCTCAACCCCCGACCGAGGCCTCGGCGGCCTGCTCGGCCTGTTCGGGCGTGGGCAGTTCGGTCGGCCGCCGCCGGCGCAGCAGCGCCCACGGCCCGCGGGGGCCGGTGCCGGAGCCGCGCACCTCGGTGGCCCGCACCTCGGTGCCCGGGCGGCTGGCCGCGCGCGCGGCCGCCTGGGCGACCGGCCGCACCGACTCGCGGCGCAGCGGGCCGCGGGGGCGGTCGGCCGCGGCCGGCCACACCCCGACGGCGTCGGCGATCGAGGGGAGCAGGCAGGCCGCGGCGGCCGCGTACCCCGCGGCGCTGGGGTGGAACTCGTCGGAGCTGAAGAGGGTGCGGTCGGAGGCGAACGTCGGCCCGAGGACCGACCCCAGCGAGACGGTGCGCCCGCCGGCGGCCACCACGGCGATCGTCTGCGCGGCCGCCATCTGCCGGCTCCACCGGCGGGCCAGCAGCCGCAGCGGCTGGCCGATCGGACGGATGGTGCCGAGGTCGGGGCAGGTGCCGACGACGACCTGGCAGCCCGCCTCGGTCAGCCGCGACACCGCGTCGGCGAGGTGGCGCACCGACACCGCCGGCCGGGTGCGGCTGGTGACGTCGTTCGCGCCGACCATGATCATGGCGACGTCGGGCTGCTCGGCCAGGGCCTTGGAGACCTGCTCGTCGAGGTCGCGGGAGACCGCACCGGACACCGCGAGCCGCACCAGGCGGACCGGGCGCTCGGCGAGCTCGGCCAGCGCCGCGGCGATGAGCACGCCCGGCGTCTCGGCGGGCCGCTCGACGCCCAGACCCACCGCGCTGGAGTCGCCCAGGACGGCGAAGACGATCGGCTTGCCGCGCCCGCGGCCGTAGACGCCGTCGCCCGACGGGGGGTCCTCCTTGGCGGTGCGCGCCTCCACCCGGCGGCGGGCCGAGCGGGCCTGCTCCCGCAGCAGGGCGAGCAGGCCGGCACCGAGCAGCCCGACGCCACCCCCGCCGTAGGCAGCCCCCGCTGCCAGCCGTCGTGCCACGCTCGCCCGCGTCACGCCGCCCCCGTCCTCGTCGTCGGGTCGTTCCACCTGCCCCGCAGGTTATCGGCCCCCTACGGTGGCCCCGTGCCGTCGTCCCCCGTACCGGTGTCACCCGAGCAGGCCGAGGACCGCAGCAGGGTGATCGTCGACGTCCTCGTCGACGCCTTCGCCGACCTGATGCGCGCCGATGCCGACGCCTTCCGGACCAAGTTCCGGAAGATGGCCGCCGACCCGTTCGCGTTCTACCGCGGCTCCGCCTGCCTGTTCTACGCCGACATGGCGACGCTCGAGGACCGCTGGTGCGACGAGCGGACGGCGCGCGTGTGGATCCAGGGTGACCTGCACGCCGAGAACTTCGGCACCTACATGGACGGCTCCGGCCGGATCGTGTTCGACGTCAACGACTTCGACGAGGCCTACCTCGGGCACGTCAGCTGGGACCTGCGCCGCTTCGCCGCCAGCTTCGCCCTCCTGGCCTGGCGCAAGGCGCTCTCCGACGACGTCATCGAGGAACTGCTGCGCCGCTACCTGACCGCCTACCTCGACCAGGTGGAGGCGTTCACGCACTCCGACGAGGACCGCTCCTTCGCCCTCGTGCGCGAGAACACCGACGGCGCGGTGCACGACGTGATCCTCGAGACCAGCGCCCGCACCCGGATCGCCCTGCTCGACCGGCTCACCGTCGTCGAGCGGTTCGAGCGCCGCTTCGCCGACAGCCCGCGCAACCGCCGCCTCGACGACGCCGAGCGCGAGGAGGTGCTGGCCGCCGTCGAGCGCTACCGGCAGACCGTGCACCCGCCGGCGCGGCGGCGCGACGTCGCCTACGAGGTCAAGGACGTCGTCGGCACCGGCGGGTTCGGGATCGGCAGCGCGGGCCTGCCCGCCTACAACGTGCTGCTCGAGGGCTACGACCAGGCGCTGGAGAACGACGTCGTCCTGTCGATCAAGCAGGGCAACGTCGCCGCGCCCAGCCGGATCGTGACCGACCCGGAGATCCGGGGCTACTTCGACCACGAGGGGCACCGGACGGCGACCAGCCGGCGGGCGCTGCAGGCGCACACCTCGCAGTTCGTCGGGTGGACCGAGATCCGCGGGGTCGGCTTCGGCGTCGCCGAGCTCTCGCCCTACGAGGTCGACTTCGACTGGGAGGACCTCACCGAGCCGGCCGAGATGCGCCCGGTGATGACCCAGCTGGGCCGGGCCACAGCGAAGATGCACTGCGTCGGGGACGCCGACAGCGACCACACGCTGGTGCCCGGCCAGACGGAGGAGGCCATCACGGCCATGATCGGCGACCGGCGCGAGGAGTTCCTCGCCGACCTCGTCGAGTTCGCGCACTCCTACGCCCGGCGCACGCAGGAGGACCACCGGCTGTTCGTCGACGCCTTCCGCGCCGGCGTGATCCCCGGGGTCAGCTCCAGCGGCCCCGAGCCGGTGGCGGTCTCAGCGGATCGGTAGCTCGATCAGCATGCCGCGGTGCGGGCCGACCGGGCGCAGGTCGTACTCGTCGGTGACGACGGTGAAACCGATCCGCTCGTAGAAGCCGACGGCGGCCTTGCGGGCGTCGCACCACACCAGCTGGGCGCCCATCGCCGAGACCCGCACCAGCCCGTCGGCCACCAGCGCCCGCCCGACCCCGCGCCCGCGCACCCGCGGGTCGGTGGCCATGCCGCGCAGCTGCCAGGAGCCCTCGGTGTCGCGCCACGGGCAGTCCCGCGGGTGGAACCGGACGACGCCGACGATCTCGCCGCCGTCGAGCCGGGCGGCGAGGTGCAGGGTGTACGGGGCGTCGTCCTCCTCGATCTCCGGTGACCGGCCCTCGCGGAGCTCCTGCATGCGCAGCGGGTAGGTGGCGGCGGCGTCGACCTTCTCGATGGTGATGGTGCCGGTCAGGGAGTCGGAGCTCACTCGCACAGTGTCCCCGACACCCCATCGCCTCGGCCGGAGGTGGGCCCCGTCCAGGGGACCGCCCCGAGCCTGGGAGGGGTGGGGAGGACGGGCTCCTCTCTCAGCGGGCGCGGCGCCCCCGGCGGGTCCTGAGGTAGTCGGCGACGACGTACTCGCCCAGCCGCTCGCTGTCGGGGGTGAACACCCGGCCGCCGGCGCGCTGGGTGAGGTCGTGGACGAAGTGCACCAGCCCCGGGTCGGGGTCGAGGGCGAAGACGTTCACCGTGGCGCCCGACCGGGCCACCCGCTCCACCTCGGCGACGGTGCGGGCGATCGTCTCGGGCATCGGCGGCCAGCAGAAGAACGGCGTCCCGTCGTCCTCCAGGTGGGCGGTGGGCTCGCCGTCGGTGACGATCAGGACCACCGGCTCGGCGTCGCGGTGGTGGGCGAGGAACCGGCGGGCCAGCATCAGGCCGTGCTGCAGGTTGGTGCCCTGCAGCGTGTCCACCGACAGCTCGGCCAGCGTCTCGGGCCGCAGCACCTGCGCCGTCGAGGAGAACCCGATGATCTGGATGGCGTCCTGCGGGAACCGCGTGGTCACCAGCGAGTGCAGGGCCATCGCCGTCGACTTCGCCGCGCCCCACGTGCCGCGCAGCGCCATCGAGTAGGAGAGGTCGACCAGCAGCGCGACGGCGGCGCCGGTGCGCCGCTCGGTCTCGACCACCTCGAAGTCCTCGACGGCGATGCGCACCCGCCGGTCGTCCTGCGCGCGGGGCTCGGCGGCGGTGCGCAGGACGGCGTTCTTCACCGTCCGGACGACGTCGAGCGGCTGCTCGTCGCCGAAGCGCCACTCCCGCGAGCTCCCGGTGAGCTCCCCGGCCGCACCGGCGTCGGCCACGTCGTGCTCGCCGCGGCCGGTCGCGGTCAGCTTGGCGAACACCCGGCGCAGCGCGGTCGCGCCGAGCCGGCGCACCGCCTTGGGGGAGAGCTCCAGCTTGCCGTCGGAGCGGTTGAGGTAGCCCTGCCGTTCCAGCTCCCGCTCCAGCTGGCGCAGCGCGGCGAGGTCGTCGACGGCGTCGCGGCCGAGCGCCCGCTCGAGCAGCTCCTCGTCGACGTCGGCCAGCGACGCGCCGGCGTAGCCCTGGGAGAGCTGGTTGGACAGCGCCTCCAGGTCGGCCAGCTCGGCGACCGCCGTCGTCGCGTCGCCGAGGCCGAGCGACTCGGCGCCGTCCGGGACCTGACCGCGCTGGCCCCACGGCAGGTCCGGCCGGGCCTGCCGCAGGGCGTCCTGCAGGTGCGCCATCTCGCTGGCCAGGCCCATGTCCTGCATGGTCTGGGCCATCAGGTCGGCCAGCTCCGCCCGCTGCTCGGGCGACATCCCGGCCATCATCCGCTCCTGCGCGGCCGCCCGGCGGGCGAGGGAGTCGATCAGCTCGTCGACCGACTGCGGGTCGTCCGGGAAGAACTGGCCGTGCCGGTCCATGAAGTCGCGGAACTGCTGGTCGGTGTCCTCCCCGCGGTTGTGCGCGTCGAGGAGGTTGGACAGGTCGGCGACCATGTCCTTGACCGCCTGCATGTCCTCCGGGCTGGCGTTCTCCAGCGCCTGCTTCATCGAGGAGAAGGAGCTGTCGAGCACCTCGCGGCGCAGCAGGTCCTGGATCTGCTCGTAGGCCTGCCGGGCCTCGGCCGAGCGCCACGGGTACTCCTTGAGCGCCCGGACGGCGCCGGCGGTGTCCTCGGGCAGCGCGTCGAGCTCGGCCTCGGCGAGCCGGGCGGCGTCGTCGGGGTCGGGGAACAGCTCCCGCCGCTCGGCCTCCAGCGCCCGGTCGAGCAGCTCGCGGACCTCCTGCAGGGTGCCGTCCATCCGCCCCGCCGTGCGGGCCTGGCGCAGCCGGTCGCGGACCGAGCGGCGCAGCTCGTCCAGGCCGCGCCGGCCCTGCATGCCGCGGCGCAGCAGCTCGCGCAGCGCCTCCCGCACCCCGCTGCCGCCGAGCACGGAGTCGCCGATCTCGTCGACGGCGTCGCCGAGGTCGTAGGGCGGGGCGAGGGGGTCGGGCCCGCCGCGCCACCGGCCGTACCGGTAGCCGCGGCCGCCGCGTGCGCGCGCCACCTCAGGCCCCGTACACGGTGCGGGTGCCGTCGGTGTCCTTGGCCAACCGGCGGGTGAGGTAGAGCCCCTCGAGGGCGAACTCCACCGCCGCGGCCGCCTGCTCCGCCGACTGCTCGCCCTCCGGCACGCCGAGCCGGCCGAGCAGCTCGGCCAGCTTGGGGATCGTGCCGAGCTGGCCGAGCAGCGCGGCCGCCGGCACCAGCTCGCCGGACTCGACGGTCTCCCCGCCGGTGAAGTGCTCCTGCAGGCCGGTCAGGTCCAGCCCGGCGCAGCGGGCCCGGAAGGTCTGCGCCGTCGCCTGCCGCAGCAGGTGCTCGAGCACCTCGAGCTCGCGCTCGTCGTCGGGGTCGGCCCCGGCGTCGGCGAACTCCACCTTGCCGCGGCTGGCCGGGACGATGCTCGGCAGGTCGACCACCCGCGCCACCGGCCGGGGCTCCCCGGCGACGGCGGCCCGGCGGACGGCGGAGGCGGCGATCGTCTCCAGCCCGGCGATGGCGAACCGGGCGCTGACGCCGGAGCGCTGGTCGACGTGGCTGGACTCGCGCACCAGCCGGGTGTAGCGGGCGACGATCTCGAGCAGGTGCTCGGGGACGAGGGGGGTGTCGAGCTGCGTGGCGCCCCAGGAGGTGAGTGCCTCCTGGCGGAGCAGCCGGACCTCGTCGGCGAGCTCGAGCGGGTAGTGCGTGCGCACCTCGGCGCCGAAGCGGTCCTTGAGGGGCGTGATGATCCGCCCGCGGTTGGTGTAGTCCTCGGGGTTGGCGCTGGCCACCAGCAGCAGGTCCAGCGGCAGCCGCACGCGGTAGCCGCGGATCTGGATGTCGCGCTCCTCCAGCACGTTGAGCAGCGCGACCTGGATCCGCTCGGCGAGGTCGGGGAGCTCGTTGACGCTGAAGATCCCGCGGTTGGTGCGGGGGACCAGGCCGTAGTGGACGGTCTCGGGGTCGCCGAGGGTGCGTCCCTCGGCCACCTTGATCGGGTCGACGTCGCCGATGAGGTCCCCGACGCTGGTGTCGGGGGTGGCCAGCTTCTCGCCGAACCGCTCGCTGCGGTGCAGCCAGCCGACGGGGGTGGCGTCCCCGTGCTCGGCGAGCTGCCGGAGCGCCCAGACGCTGACCGGGTGCAGCGGGTGCTCGTTGAGCTCGCTGCCGGCGAGCACGGGGGTCCACTCGTCGAGCAGCCCGACGAGGGTGCGGATCAGCCGGGTCTTGCCCTGGCCGCGCTCGCCCAGCAGGACGAGGTCGTGACCGGCGATCAGGGCCCGCTCGACCTCCGGGACGACGGTGTCCTCGAAGCCGACGATGCCGGGCAGGGTGGGCTCACCCGCGGCGAGGCGGGCGAGCAGGTTGGCGCGCAGTTCGGCCTTGACCGTGCGGTAGGTCGCCCCGCCGGCGCGGAGCTCGCCGAGGGTGGTGGGCGCGGGAGGGGTGGACTGCTGGGAAGCCGGGTCCGTCACCCCCGCCACGGTACGACGCGGAGGTGGCTCCGGTCACCGGTCCGGAGCTCCTCCGGTGCGAGGATCGGCGGGTGCCCGCAGCCGACGTGCCCTTGGTCAGCGGCGCCGACGTCGAGGCCGCCGCCGCGCTGCTCGACGGCGTCGTCCGCCGGACGCCGCTGGAGCACTCGCGCGGGCTGGCCGAGCGGGTCGGCGGTCCGGTCTGGCTGAAGTGCGAGAACCTCCAGCGCACCGGCTCGTTCAAGATCCGCGGGGCGTACACGCGGATCGCGCGCCTCACCCCGGAGGAGCGCGCGCGGGGGGTGGTGGCGGCCAGCGCCGGCAACCACGCGCAGGGCGTGGCGCTGGCCGCGCAGCTGCTGGGTGCGCGGGCCACCGTCTTCATGCCCGAGACGGCGCCGCTGCCGAAGGTGGCCGCCACGCGGTCCTACGGCGCGCGCATCCACCTGCTCGGGCAGACCCTGGCCGAGCCGCTCGTCGCCGCGGCCGAGCACGCCGAGCGCACCGGCGCGGTCTTCATCCACCCCTTCGAGCACCCCGACGTGATCGCCGGGCAGGGCACGGTCGGACTCGAGGTCCTCGACCAGTGCCCCGACACCGCGACCGTCGTGGTCTGCGCCGGCGGCGGCGGGCTCGTCTCCGGCGTCGCGGCCGCGGTGCGCAGCCGCCGACCGGGCGTGCGGGTGGTGGCGGTGCAGGCCGAGGGCGCGGCGGCCTTCCCCGGGTCGCTGGCCGCGGGCCGGCCGGTGCCGCTGCCGGCCATGGCGACGATGGCCGACGGGATCGCCGTCCCCGCCCCGGGCGAGCTGACGTTCGCCCACGTCAGCGGCCTGGTCGACGAGGTGCGCACGGTCAGCGAGGAGGACCTCTCGCGGGCGCTGCTGTTCTGCCTGGAGCGGGCCAAGCTGGTCGTCGAGCCCGCCGGGGTGGCCGCCGTCGCCGCCGTCCTGGCCGATCCGGCGGCGTTCGCGCCCCCGGTGACCGCGGTGGTCTCGGGCGGCAACATCGACCCAGTCCTGCTGCTCAAGGTCGTGCAGCACGGCATGGCCGCGGCCGGGCGCTACCTGTCGCTGCGGCTGCGGGTGCCCGACCGCCCGGGCTCGCTCGCCGCCGTCCTCGCCGAGCTCGCCGCGGTCGGCGCCAACGTGCTGGAGGTCGAGCACGAGCGGACGGCGACCCGGCTGGACCTCGGCGAGGTCGAGGTCTTCGTGGTGCTGGAGACCCGCGGACCGGACCACGCGGCGGAGGTGACCGCCGCGCTGGTGCGGGCCGGCTACTCCCCGGCGCCGGAGTGAGGCCGATGAGTTCCGGTTGACCGGGGCGTCTGCACGGTCATGGAGTTCTCGGTACGCCCCTCGCGAAAAGCGGTCGGAAACGGTCACCCCCCGGGCCTACGGTCCTGCGCATGACCGACGCGATCGTCGTCGACGGCCTGGTCAAGCGCTTCGGCGACACGACAGCACTGAACGGTGTGGACCTCACGGTCACCGAGGGCAGCGTCCTCGGCCTGCTCGGCCCCAACGGGGCGGGCAAGACGACCGTGGTCCGCATCCTGACGACCCTCCTGCAGCCCGACGCCGGGCGCGCGGAGGTGGTGGGTCTCGACGTGGTGCGGGACGCCGACCGGGTCCGGGCGGCCATCGGGCTGACCGGCCAGTACGCCGCGGTCGACGAGTACCTCACCGGCCTCGAGAACCTCGAGATGGTGGGCCGGCTCTACCGGTTGCCCAAGAAGGAGGCGCGCACGCGGGCGGGGGAGCTGCTCGAGCGCTTCGACCTCACCGGCGCGGCCGACCGGCCGGCCAAGACCTACTCCGGCGGCATGCGCCGGCGGCTCGACATCGCCGCCTCGCTCATCGCCCGGCCCCGGGTGCTCTTCCTCGACGAGCCGACCACGGGTCTGGACCCGCGCAGCCGCCTCTCGATGTGGGAGTTCATCGCCGACCTCGCCGACGGCGGGACGACGATCCTGCTCACCACGCAGTACCTGGAGGAGGCCGACCGCCTCGCCGACCGCATGGTGGTGATCGACCACGGCCGGGTCATCGCCCGTGGCACCGCCGACGAGCTCAAGGCGCAGGTGGGCGGCCAGCGGCTGGAGTTCACGGTCACCAGCGCCGCGATGCTGCCCGACGTCGCCGAGCGGCTGCGCCCGCTGGCCGTCGACGAGCCGCGGATCGACGAGCAGGTCCGGCGGCTCACCGTGCCGGTGCGCGGCGGCACCGAGGTCCTCGCCGAGGCGCTGCGCCTGCTGGAGGGCGGCGACGCCGAGCTGGTCGACGCGGGGCTGCGCCGGCCCGACCTCGACGACGTCTTCCTCACGCTCACCGGGCACGCCGCCGAGAACGGCACCGGAGCCGGTGAGCCCGAGCCGGCCTCCGCCGGGGGAGGTGCGCGATGAGCGCGTTGACCGCGACGCTGTCCGACAGCGCCGTCATCACCAAGCGCAACCTGATCAAGGTCAAGCGGGTCCCCGACCTGCTGGTCTTCGCGACGCTGTCGCCGATCATGTTCGTCCTGCTGTTCCGCTACGTGTTCGGCGGCGCGATCGCGGTCCCGGGCGACATCAGCTACGCGGAGTTCCTCCTGCCGGGCATCTTCGCCCAGACGGTGGTCTTCGGGTCGACGATCACCGGCTACAGCCTCGCCGAGGACCTGCAGAAGGGGTTGATCGACCGGTTCCGCTCGCTGCCGATGTCCCGCGCCGCCGTGCTCGTCGGCCGCACCGTCGCCGACGCGGCGGTCAACGTCATCTCCATCGCGGTGATGGCCGTGACCGGCCTGATCGTCGGGTGGCGGATCAACACCTCGGTGCTCGAGGCGGCGGGCGGCTTCCTGCTCCTGCTGCTGTTCGCCTTCGCGATCTCTTGGTTGATGGCGCTGGTCGGTCTCGTGGTGCGGACGCCGGAGGTCGTGAACAACGCGAGCTTCATCGTCATCTTCCCGTTGACCTTCATCTCCAACGCGTTCGTGCCGCTCGAGAGCCTGCCCTCGGTGCTGCGGACGTTCGCGGAGTGGAACCCGGTGTCGACGCTGGTGCAGGCCGCGCGTGAGCTCTTCGGCAACACGCTGGGCCCGCCGCCCTCCGACGCCTGGTCGATGCAGAACGCGGCGCTCTACACGCTGATCTGGGTCGTGCTCATCCTGGCGGTGTTCGTGCCGCTGTCGGTGCGCGCCTACCGGCGGGCCGCCAGCCGCTGAGCGCCCCGTCCGGGCCGCGACGACGACGGTCTCGACGTCGTCGCGGCCCGGCGGTGGCCTCCGCCGGCGCCCGGACGGCGGCGCGGCCGCGCACCCCGCGGACGCCCGAGCCGGTGGCCGGTGCGCGCCCGTGGCCGCGGCAGGCGCAGGATGGGCGTCGATGAGCGCCGAGATCCCCGCCGACAACCCGCTGGCCGCCCCCTCCGACCTGCCGTTCCGGCTGCCGCCGTTCGCCGACATCACGCTGGAGCACTGCCGCGAGGCGCTGCTGGCCGGCATGGCGCAGCAGCGAGCGGAGGTCGCCGCGATCGTCGACTCCGACGAGCCGCCGACCTTCGAGAACACCGTCGTGGCGCTGGAGCGCTCCGGTGAGCTGCTCACCCGCGCCGGCCTGGTGTTCGGCAACCTCGCCTCCTCGCTGTCGACGCCGCGGCTGCGGGAGATCGAGCGGGAGCTGGCCCCGCTGGAGGCCGCGCACGCCGACGCGCTGCGGCTCGACCCCGCGCTGTTCGCCCGCATCGACGCCGTCCACGCGGGGCGGCACGAGGCGGGGCTGGACGACGAGGCGGTGCGGCTGGTCGAGCGCTACCACCTCGACTTCGTGCTCTCCGGCGCCCAGCTCGACGAGGCCGGCCGGGCCCGGCTGACCGAGCTGAACCAGCAGCTGGCCGAGCTGTCGACGACGTTCGGTCAGAACCTGCAGATGGCCACCGAGGCCGCCGCCGTCCTGGTCGCGGACGCCGCCGAGCTCGAGGGGCTGGGCGAGGAGGAGATCGCCGCCGCGGCGGCCGCCGCGGCCGACCGCGGCCAGGACGGTCACCTGCTCACCCTGCTGCTGCCCACCGGCCAGCCGGTGCTGGCCAAGCTGCGCGACCGCGAGCTGCGCCGCCGGGTCTTCGAGGCGTCCGTGTCGCGGGCGTCGTCCGGCGAGCACGACAACGGGCCGGTCGCCGCGCAGCTGGCGCGGGTCCGCGCGGAGCGTGCCCGGCTGCTCGGCTTCGACACCCACGCCGACCTGGTGGTCGCCGACCAGACCGCGCGCACGGTCGAGGCGGTCGACGCGATGCTGTCGTCGATGGTCGGCCCCTCGGTGGCCAACGCCGAGAAGGAGGCCGACGCGCTGCGCGAGGCCGCGGCCCGCGACGGCGTAGAGCTCGCCGCGTGGGACTGGGCGTTCTACAGCGAGCAGGTGCGCGCCGAGCGCTACGCCGTCGACAGCACGGCCCTGCGCCCCTGGTTCGAGCTGGACCGCGTGCTGGTCGACGGCGTCTTCGCCGCGGCGGAACGGCTCTACGGCTTCCGGTTCACCCCGCGGCCGGAGCTGCGGGGCTACCACCCCGACGTGCGGGTCTGGGAGGTCAGCGACGCCGACGGCGCTCCCGTGGGGCTCTACCTCGGCGACTTCCACGCCCGCGAGGGCAAGCGCGGCGGGGCGTGGATGAGCTCCTTCGTCACGCAGTCGCGGCTGCTCGGCACGCGGCCGGTGGTGCTGAACAACCTGAACGTCACCAAGCCCGCCGCGGGCCAGCCGACGCTGCTGACGCTCGACGAGGTCAACACGCTGTTCCACGAGTTCGGCCACGCGCTGCACGGGCTGATGTCCGACGTCACCTACCCGCGGTTCTCGGGCACCAGCGTGCCCCGCGACTTCGTCGAGTACCCGAGCCAGGTCAACGAGATGTGGGCGCTGTGGCCGGAGGTGCTGGCGCACTACGCCCGGCACGTCGAGACCGGTGAGCCGCTGCCGGCCAGCGTCGTCGAGGCGATCGACGCCGCGGCGCTGTGGGGCGAGGGCTTCGCGACGCTGGAGTACCTGGCGGCGACGCTGCTCGACCAGGCCTGGCACCGGATCACCCCGGAGACCGAGATCGGCGACCCGGCGGCGTTCGAGCGGGCCGCGCTGGAGAAGGCCGGCGTCGCCTCCGACCTCGTGCCCCCGCGCTACCGGACGACGTACTTCCAGCACGTCTTCGCGGGCGGCTACGCGGCCGGCTACTACAGCTACATCTGGTCGGAGGTCCTCGACGCCGACACCGTCGAGTGGTTCAAGGAGAACGGCGGGCTGCGCCGCGAGAACGGCGACGTCTTCCGCGAGCGCCTGCTCTCCCGGGGTGGCTCGGTGGACCCGCTGGCCGCCTTCCGCGCCGTCCGCGGCCGGGACGCCGACCCCGCACCGCTGCTGCGCCGCCGCGGCCTCGCCGCCTGAGAACGGACCCCGCTGCCCCGCACGCCTCGCTCGCTCGGCGCGGGCCCCTGCAGCGGGGCCCTGGGACGCCGGCTCCCGGGGGCGAACTCGTGCCGGCGGGGTCCTGCAGGAACCGGGGTCCGCGAGTTCGACCCCGGGAGTGGTCGAGGGCCGCGGCGCTCCGGGAGCTACAACCAGGGGAGCGTGAGCACCAGGTCGAGGTCGTCGGGGGCCTCGCCGTCGCGGACCAGCCGGTTGGGCTGGCGGTGGCCGCACGCGGTGCAGCGGTGGACCACCTGCCAGCCCTTGCCCGACTTCTCCACCAGTCCGATCGGCTCCATCAGCTCCCGGCAGTCGCTGGCCCGGTCACCGGGCAGGTCGTCGACGTGCCGCGACCACAGGCAGAACGGGCAGTGGTTGCGGTAGTGCCCGTCGGTGCTGGCCGGGACGTCGGCGGCGCAGTGCCCGCAGACGAACCCGGTGTTCTCCGCCCGCCGGGAGCGGACGTGCCCGCCCACCCGTCAGGGGACGAACGGCTCGACGGCGACCACGTCGACGGTGAGCTTGCGGCCGTTGGGCGCCTCGTAGGTCACCGAGTCGCCGGGCTTGGCGCCCATGATGGCCGAGCCCATCGCCGACTCGGGGGAGTAGACCGAGAGCTCGGTGGTCCCGGCGATCTCGCGGGAGCCCAGCAGGAACTTCTCGGTCTCGTCGTCGCCCTGGAACCTGATCGTGATGACCGTGCCGAGCTCGGCGGTGGTGGCCGTCTTCGGGGCGTCGCCGACGCGGGCCTTGCGCAGCAGCTCGGTGAGCTGCCGGATGCGGCCCTCCTGCTTGCCCTGCTCCTCCTTGGCGGCGTGGTACCCACCGTTCTCCCGGAGGTCCCCCTCCTCGCGGCGGGCGTTGATCTCCGCGGCCATGGCCGGCCGGTTCGCCACCAACTGGTCGAGCTCGGCCTTCAGCCGGTCGTGGGCCTCCTGGGTCAGCCAGATGCCCTGCTGCTGCTCGTCAGTGGGGGTCGACACGTGGGGTGCTCCTGAAAGTCGGGAAGCCGCCCCCCGAAGGGAACGGCCTCAGGTCGATCACGCCAAGCTAACACCGCCGTCCCAGCCGGTGCACAGCTCCGGACGGGCCCGCGGGACCGGCAACGATACTCCGCAGTGTCGTGACGAGCACCACTTTTCCTCCTCCCGGGGTACCCGAGCAGGGGGTTTCCCGACGGCGGTCCGCCGGCGTCCGCCGCCCCGTCCCCGCCGCGGGGGACAATGCCCTGGTGACCTCGCCCGACCAGCTGCGCCTGCTCGCCGTGCACGCCCATCCCGACGACGAGTCCAGCAAGGGCGCCGCCACCATGGCCCGGTACGTCGCCGAGGGCGCGCGCGTCCTGGTGGCCACGTGCACCGGCGGCGAGCGCGGATCGGTGCTCAACCCCGCCATGGACCGTCCCGACGTCTGGGAGCGGCTGCCGCAGATCCGCGTCGAGGAGATGGCGCGGGCCCGCGAGATCCTCGGCATCGAGCAGGAGTTCCTCGGCTTCGTCGACTCCGGCCTGCCCGAGGGCGACCCGCTGCCGCCGCTGCCCGAGGGCTGCTTCGCCCGCGTGCCCGTCGAGGAGGCGGCCGCGCCGCTGGTCGCGCTGATCCGCCGGTTCAAGCCGCAGGTCATCACCACCTACGACGAGAACGGCGGCTACCCGCACCCCGACCACATCAAGACCCACGAGGTCTCGGTGCACGCGTTCGAGGCCGCCGGCGACCCCGACCGCTACCCCGAGCTGGGCGAGCCCTGGCAGCCGAGCAAGCTCTACTACCACATGAGCTTCACCCTCGACCGCACGCGGGCGCTGCACGAGGCGATCCTCGCCCGGGGCCTCGAGTCGCCCTACGAGGAGTGGCTGGCCAACTGGGACCCGTCCCGCGACGTCTCCCACCGGGTCACCACCCGGGTGCCGTGCGCCGAGTACTTCGAGGTCCGCGACGCCGCGCTGATCGCCCACGCCACCCAGATCGACCCCGACGGCCGCTGGTTCGCCTGCCCGATCGAGGTGCAGCAGGAGATCTGGCCCACGGAGGACTACGAGCTCGCCCGCTCCCTGGTGGACTCGCCGGTGCCGGAGGACGATCTGTTCGCCGGCATCCGCAGCGAGGTGAGTGTCCGATGAACGTGCTCGCCGCCACCAACGAGCAGCTCCCCGAGGACGTCGGCAAGGCCGGTCCGCTCGGGCTGCTGCTCATCGTGCTGCTGCTCATCGCCGTCGTCCTGCTGGTGAAGTCGATGAGCCGGCACCTCAAGCGGGTGCCGCCGAGCTTCGACCCGGCCGACCGGGAGCCGCAGGTCGTCGTCCCCGACGACGCGGCGGAGCTGTTCGAGCAGCCCCGGGAGCCGGGGCAGGACCTGCTCGACACCCTCCGGCGGGCGCCCCGGGCGATCGAGCCGCCGCGCGAGCGCCGCCCCGCCGATCCCGACGCGCAGGGCTGACCGCACGGCCGGCGGCCGGCCCCGGGAGGGGACCGGCCGCCGGGGGTGCGCCCGCTGCCGGGCGTGCGCGCCGTCTACCAGGCGTGCGCCACGTCGATCACCAGGCGGGGGCCCTGGTCGGAGTACGGCGCGCCGGCCAGGACGAACACCCGGAAGGGCAGGCGCGCGCGGACGCCGAGGCCGAAGTCGGTGCGGCCCTCGAACGAGCCGGCGAAGGCGACCTGGCGGAAGGTCCGGTAGCCGTCGACGGGGACGACCTCGCGGGTGGTCGGGCCGAACGTGGGGTCGCCGTTCTCGTCGTAGGCGGCCGCGCCGACGGTGACCTGCAGGCGCGCGCCCCCGCGCACCGGGATCACCGCGCCGGACCCGTCGGCGACGACCCGGTCGACGTAGCGGACCTGGTAGGACCGGAAGGCGTTGTCGCTGCTGCCGAGGTCGATGACCAGCCGGTCGTAGCAGCTGTGCCGGCCGGCGCGGACGTCGGTCACCACCTCGGCGTCGGTCCAGGAACCCGCTCCCTTCGCGAGCGAGCCCCAGGTGATGCCGCAGTACGGGCTCGCGGCGGCCTGTGCGGGGGCGCTCAGGGTGAGCGCTGCCAGGACGGTGGCGAGGACGAGGACGGCGGTTCGGAGAGTTCTTCTCATGGCGGCCTCCTGTGTGTGTGTGCGCCGCCGTCAGAATCCGCCGACACGCCTTCCACCGGAATGGGCAGAATCTCGCCATCGCGACGAACCGTGCGGTAACGAGTTGGCAGCAGTTGACCGGAAACGGGGCGTGGGACCGCTCGTTCCTGCGTGTTGTGTGCTAGCGCGACCCGGGCCTCACCCGCTGTGAGCGACACCCGGACCGGTGGCGGCCGTTCCCCGATCGGCTGACAGGGCGGTTCCTCCCTCCCCCCGCGGGCCGCCGCTGCCGAAAGATCGCTGCGTGACCGGGCGACCGCGGGACGAGGCGGAGTCACGCGTGCCCCCGCCCGGCTTCGGCCGGGTGGGTACGCGGGCGCTCGAGATCGCCGAGAACGTCGTCTACGCGGGCATCGCCGTCCTGCTGGTCGTCGCGGCGCTCGTCCTGCTGGCGCTGGCCGGCCGGACGGCGTGGACGGTGTTCCAGGACTTCTCGCAGGCCCCGCTGCTCGAGATGCTCGACGTCCTGCTGCTCGTCTTCATCGTCGTCGAGCTGCTGTTCGCCGTCCGCGCGACCGTGGAGCGGCGCGAGCTCGTCGCGGAGCCCTTCCTGATCATCGGGGTCATCGCCTCGATCAAGGAGATCGTCGTCCTGTCGGTCGAGGCCGCCGGCGTCGTCGGCCAGGGGGCCGACTTCGACGACCGGCTCGCCGAGATCGGCGTCCTCGGGGTGCTCGTGCTGCTCCTGGGCGTCACCTCGTGGCTGCTGCGCCGCAAGGAACGGGAGCCCGAGGAGGCCTGACGGGGTAGGGAGGGGGTGTGCCCAACCGACTCGCGCGGGCCACCAGCCCGTACCTGCTGCAGCACGCCGACAACCCCGTCGACTGGTGGGAGTGGGGGGAGGAGGCCTTCGCCGAGGCGCGCGCCCGCGACGTCCCGCTGCTGGTCTCGATCGGGTACGCGGCGTGCCACTGGTGCCACGTGATGGCCCACGAGTCGTTCGAGGACGAGGCCACCGCGGCGCAGATGAACGAGCACTTCGTCTGCGTGAAGGTCGACCGCGAGGAACGCCCGGACGTCGACGGCGTCTACATGACCGCGACCCAGGCGCTCACCGGGCACGGCGGCTGGCCGATGACCGTCTTCGCCACCCCCGACGGGCGCCCGTTCTACTGCGGGACCTACTTCCCGCCGCGGCCGGCGCACGGCATGCCCGCCTTCCGGCAGGTGCTCGCCGCGATGGCCGAGGCCTGGCGCACCAAGCGCGAGGAGGTCGAGGCCGCCGGCGGGCGGGTGGCCACCGCGATCGCCTCCCGGATCGAGCTGCCGCCCGCGCCGCTGTCGGCCGAGCTGCTCGACGCCGCCGTCGACGCGCTCGAGCGCACGTACGACGCCGCGGCCGGGGGCTTCGACAGCGCCCCCAAGTTCCCGCCGTCGATGGTGCTGGAGTTCCTCCTCCGCCACGCCGCCCGCACCGGCGACGAGCGGTCGCTGCGCATGGCGCGCGGCACGCTGGAGGCGATGGCCCGCGGCGGCATCCACGACCAGCTCGCCGGCGGGTTCGCCCGCTACTCGGTCGACGCCCGGTGGGTGGTGCCGCACTTCGAGAAGATGCTGTACGACAACGCGCTCCTGCTGCGCGTCTACCTGCACCTGTGGCGGGCGACGGGGGAGGAGTGGGCGCGGCGCGTCGCCGACGACACCGCGGGCTTCCTGCTCCGCGACCTGGCCACGACCGAGGGCGGGTTCGCCTCGGCGCTGGACGCCGACACCGACGGGGTGGAGGGGCTCACCTACGTCTGGACGCCGGCCCAGCTGGTCGAGGTGCTCGGCGAGGACGACGGCCGGTGGGCCGCCGAGGTCTTCGCGGTGACCGCGGCCGGCACCTTCGAGCACGGCGCGTCGACCCTGCAGCTGCTCCGCGACCCCGACGACGCGGCCCGGCTGGCCGACGTCCGGCGCCGGCTGACCGGGGCGCGGGCCCGGCGGCCGCAACCCGCTCGCGACGACAAGGTGGTGACCGCCTGGAACGGCCTGGCGATCGCCGCGCTCGCCGAGCACGGCGTGCTCACCGGTGCGGGCGCGTCGGTCGAGGCCGCCCGCCGCGCGGCCGAGCTGCTGGCCGGCGTGCACTGGGTCGACGGCCGGCTGCGCAGGGTGTCCCGGGGCGGCGTCGCGGGCGCCCCCGCCGGCGTGCTGGAGGACTACGGCGATCTCGCCGAGGGGCTGCTCGCCCTGCACCAGGCGACGGCCGAGGGCCGCTGGCTCGAGCTCGCCGGGGACCTGCTCGACGTCGTCGCCGGGCAGTTCGTGGACGCCGACGGCTGGCACGACACCGCCGCCGACGCCGAGGCGCTGGTGCACCGGCCGTTCGACCCCGCCGACGGACCCACCCCCGCGGGCGTCGCGGCCGCCGCGGGCGCGGCCGTGACCTACGGCGCCCTGGCCGGTTCGCCGCGGCACCGCGAGCTGGGCGAGGCGGCGCTCGCCCTGCTCGCCCGGCTGGTCGAGCGGGCGCCCCGGGCGGCCGGCTGGGCGGCGGCGGTCGGCGAGGCCCTGCTCGCCGGACCGCTCGAGGTGGCGGTGAGCGGTCCGGCGGGCCCGGAGCGCGACGCCCTCGCGTCGGCCGCCCGCGCGTCGACCAGCCCGGGCGCGGTCGTGGTGGTGGGGGAGCCCGACGCCCCCGGTGTCCCGCTGCTCGCCGGCCGGCCGCTCGTGGCCGGCCGGCCGGCGGCCTACGTCTGCCGGGGCTTCGTGTGCTCGGCGCCGGTCACCGACGTGTCCGCTCTCGGCGCAGCGATGGCACCTTCCTGAGGCCTCCGATCCGGCTTACGGTGCAACGGTGTAATCACCACGGACGCCGGGAGGGTGTCATGCACGCACATCGATTCGGCGGCGACCGCTTCGCCCGCGAGTTCGCCCGCGCCTGGGCCGGCAAGGGGCGGGGCCGCGCCGCCGAGGCGGGGCCGCCGGTGGACCGCGCCGAGGTGGCCGGCTGGTTCGCCGGGCGGCTGCCCGACGGCTGGTTCACCGCGCCGGTGGAGCTGGTGGTCGACCGCGACGAGATCACCGTCATCGGCACGCTGGCCGAGCCGGAACCCGGCGAGGGCGATCCGGGGGCGGCGCGGGCCGGGCGCATCGCGCGGTTCCGCGAGGAGACCCGCGAGCAGCGGATGGCGATCGCCGACGCGGCCCAGGAGCGGTACGGGCGGTCGGTCGCCTGGGGCGCGGTGTGCGGCGACGTGCGCGAGGTCTTCACCAACCTGTCGGTGCCGGTGATGACGCGTCTCCGGCAGCCCGAGCGGCTGGTCCTCGACACCCTCGTCGACGCCGGCGTCGCCCGGTCCCGGTCCGAGGCGCTCGCCTGGGCCGTCCGGCTGGTGGGCCGGCACACCGACGAGTGGCTCACCGAGCTGCGGGAGGCCATGGCGACGGTCGAGGAGGTCCGGGCCCGCGGGCCGGAGGTCGGCTGAGCGTGCCACGCTCAGGGGCATGGCCGAGCTCTGGGTGCTGCGGGCGGCCTACGGCGAGCTCGCCGGCGTCCTGGCCTCGCTGACCGCCGAGGAGCAGTGGCGGCCGACCGGGTGCACCGGCTGGTCGGTGCTCGACCTGGCGCTGCACCTGGTCGACGACGCGCACCGCGCGCTGGTCGCGCTCGCGACGCCGGCGGAGGGGCCGCCCGTGGTCGACGCGGTGGACTACTGGCGGCCCGACGCGCCGCCCTCCGGGGAGGACGCCGACGGACTGGTCGCCGTCCGCGTCGCCGCCGCGGTGCAGGGCGGGGTCGAGGTGCTGGCCCGGCGGTTCACCGCCGCCTCGGCGGCCGTGCTCGTGGCGGCCGGCCGGGTGCCGGCCGGCGAGCTGGTCGGCAACCAGGGGGCGCCGATGACCCTGCCCGACCTGGTCTCGACCCTCGTGGTCGAGGCGACCGTGCACCACCTGGACCTTGTCCGGCACCTCGACCGGCCGGGTCCGGTGGCCGGCCCGCTCGCCGAGGTGCGCCGGGTCTTCGAGGCGTTGTTCGGCGGGGCGTTCCCCGCCGGGTGGGACGACGCCACCGCCGCTCTGCGGGGGGCCGGCCGGGAGCCGCTGACCGAGGCCGACCGCGCGGCGCTCGGCGCCGCCGCCGAGCGCCTGCCGGTCCTCGGCTGATCCGCGCCGCCGAGCAGGGACACTGGTGGGCGTGACCGCCGCCGAGCCGACCTCGACCGACGTCCTCGTGGTCGGCGCGGGCCCGGCCGGGTCCGCCGCCGCGGCGTGGGCGGCCCGCGCGGGACGCGACGTCGTCCTGGCCGACGCGGCGGTGTTCCCGCGGGACAAGGCGTGCGGTGACGGGCTGACCCCGCGGGCGGTCGCCGAGCTCGAGCTGCTCGGCCTCGGGGAGTGGGTGCGCAAGCACGGGCGCAACCGCGGCCTGCGCGCCGCCGGCTTCGGCCAGGAGCTGCTGCTGCCCTGGCCGGGGGGCTCGCTGCCCGACCACGGCGGAGCCGTGCCGCGGACGGTGCTCGACGCGCGGATCCGCGAGGTCGCCCTCGCCGACGGCGCGCTGCCGGTCGAGCGGGCGCGGGCGGTCGACGTCGAGCGGGACGGGGACCGGGTCACCGGCGTCGTGTTCGACCGCGGCGACGGCGTGCGGACGACGATCCGCTGCTCCCACCTGGTGGTGGCCGACGGCGCCCGCTCCCCGCTGGGGCGGCTGCTCGGCCGCGAGTGGCACCGCGACACCGCCTACGGGGTCGCGGCGCGCGCCTACGTGCGCTCCGGCCGCAGCGACGACGAGTGGATCTCCTCGCACCTGGAGCTGCGCGGCGGCGACGGGGAGCTGCTGTCGGGCTACGGCTGGGTGTTCCCGCTCGGCGACGGCGAGGTCAACATCGGCGTCGGAACCCTCGCGACGGCGAAGCGGCCCGCCGGCGTGCAGCTGAAGGCGCTGCTGGACCTCTACGCCGACCGCCGGCGCGAGGACTGGCAGCTCGACGGGGACCTGCGCGCGCCGGCGTCGGCCCTGCTGCCGATGGGCGGGGCGGTCTCGGGGGTCGCGGGGCGCAACTGGGCGCTGGTCGGCGACGCCGCCGGCTGCGTCAACCCGCTCAACGGCGAGGGCATCGACTACGGCCTGGAGACCGGCCGCGACCTCGCCGGGCTGCTCGACGAGCCCGACTGGTCGGCCGCGTGGCCGGCGACGCTGCGCCGCAACTACGGCACCGCGTTCTCCATCGCCCGGCGGCTGGCCGGGCTGCTCACCGTGCCGCGGTTGCTCCCGGCGGCGGGCCCGGTCGGCATGCGCTCGCGGGCCCTGATGACCCTGGCGCTGCGCGTCATGGGCAACCTGGTCACCGACGAGGACACCGACGCCGTTGCCCGCCTCTGGCGCACCGCCGGCCGCTGGTCGCAGCGCCGCGACCCGCGCCCGCCCTGGACCTGACGGCCCTCCTGCAGGGGCCCGCCGCGAGCGCGCGAGCGGGAGGGGCAGGAGGGCGCTCCCTCAGATGAACGGGGAGTTGTACATCGCGAAGTAGACGGCGATGTAGTGGCAGATCGCCGCCACGACGGTCATCGCGTGGAAGACCTCGTGGTAGCCGAACACGCCGGGCCACGGGTTCGGCTTCTTGATCGCGTAGGCGATCCCGCCCAGCGTGTACAGCACCCCGCCCACGGCCAGCAGCACCAGCGAGGTCACCCCGGCGATGTGCAGGATGTCGGTGAGCACGAAGACGGCGACCCAGCCCAGCGCGACGTACAGCGGTACGCCGACCCAGCGCGGCGCCGTCGGCCAGGTGAGCTTGAGCGTGACGCCGGCCAGCGCACCGGCCCACACGACACCGAGCACCCAGTACCCGGTGGGGTCGTCGACGGCGAGCAGCGAGAACGGCGTGTAGGTGCCGGCGATGAACAGGAAGATCATCGAGTGGTCGAGCCGCTTCATGATCTTCCAGCCGCGCGGTGACCAGCGACGACGGTGGTAGAGGGCGCTGATGCCGAACAGCCCGCAGATGGTCAGCGAGTAGACGGCCACCGAGAACCCCGCCCGCGCCCCGAGGACCGAGGCCAGCGGGACGAGGACGGCGCCGGCGACGATCGCGCCGAAGAACGAGAACAGGTGCAGCCAGCCGCGCATCCGGGGGCGGGTGTCGGGGTGGTCCCAGTCGTCGTCGGCGAAGTCGGCGGCGGTCCACGCCTGCTCGACCCGCGCGCCCTCCTCGAGGACGGCGGTGACGGCCTGGTCGCGCGGGGCCTCGAGTTCCGCCCCGTCGGCCTCCACCCGGACGGGCTCGCGGTGATCGGGGAGAGCGCTCATGACCCGAGGTTACGGTCCCGTAGGTAGCGCGGCACCCGGAGGCCGCTGTGACCTTGCCGCCAGCGGCCGGGACGTGTCGCCGCAGGTGCGGGACGGGATGCGTGCGTAGCCGGACGGGGGCTTAGGGTGACCCCCGTGGGGGCGCGCCGGAGGGTCCGCGAGGTACTGACCCGGGTGTACGAACGGCGGCTGGCGCGAGCCCTGGAGGGCGCCGACGTCCCCCGCCACGTCGGCGTGATCATCGACGGCAACCGGCGGTGGGCCCGCGAGATGGGGCTCGAGGACGTCAGCGAGGGGCACCGCCGCGGCGCGGACACGATCGCCGACTTCCTCGACTGGTGCGACGAGGCCGGCGTCGAGGTCGTCACGATCTTCATGCTGTCCACCGACAACCTCTCCCGCCCGGAGCCCGAGCTGCTCCCCCTGCTGCGGATCATCGAGGGCGTCGTCACCGACCTCTCCGCCGTCCACCGGCGCTGGCACCTGCGCGCGGTGGGGGCGCTGGAGCTGCTGCCGGCCGAGACGGTCGCCGTCCTCAAGGAGGCCGAGGAGCTCACCTGCGACCGGCCCGGCGCCACGGTCAACCTCGCCGTCGGCTACGGGGGACGGCGCGAGATCGCCGACGCCGTCCGCTCCCTGCTGGCCGAGCACAGCGAGCGCGGCACGTCCCTCGACGAGCTGGTCGAGGTCCTCGACGTCGAGCACATCGCCGAACACCTCTACACCCGCGGTCAGCCCGACCCCGACCTGATCATCCGCACCAGCGGGGAGCAGCGCCTGTCGGGCTTCCTGCTCTGGCAGACCGCGCACTCGGAGTTCTACTTCACCGACGTGTACTGGCCCGACTTCCGCCGGGTCGACTTCCTGCGTGCGCTGCGCGACTACTCCGCACGGCATCGTCGTTTCGGCGGCTGACGGCGCCCGGGCGGAGCCTCGGGCGGACGCGCGCGGGACGCGAGGGCACCGCGAGGCGCCGTCGCTCCTGCTCCTGACAGACTCCCCGGCATGGTCGACGTCCCCCTGGAGTACGTGCGTCTGGGCCTGCGCTTCGACCGGCTCGAGTCCGGCTTCGTCGACGCCTACACCGGCGACCCCCGCATCCGCGCGGAGGTGCTGGACGAGCCGGCGCCCACCCCGCAGCAGCTCCGCGACCAGGCCCGCGGCCTGATGCGCGAGCTCGACTCCACCGGCCTGACCGCCGAGCGGACGGCGTTCCTGCGCGGCCAGCTGACCGGCCTGGAGTGCACCGCCCGCAAGATGAGCGGCGAGCCGGTCGGCTTCGTCGACGAGGTGGCGGCCTACTTCCAGGTCGACGTCGAGCTCGGCGATCCCGCGGTGTACGCGGCCGCGCACGCCGAGCTGGACACGCTGCTGCCCGGCTCGGGCCCGCTGGCCGAGCGCTACGCCGTCCACCGCCGGCGGGAGGAGTGCCCGCCGGCCCGGCTGGAGGAGGCGGTGCTCGCGCTGTCCAGCGCGCTGCGCGACCGGGTCCGCCGCGACTACGGCCTGCCCGAGGCCGAGACGGTCACCTACGAGGTCGTCACCGACCAGCCGTGGTCGGGCTTCAACTACTACGAGGGCGACTTCCGCTCCCGCGTGGCCATCAACGCCGACCTGCCGCACCGGCTCGGCCAGCTGCCGCGCCTGGTCGCGCACGAGTCCTACCCCGGCCACCACACCGAGCACTGCCGCAAGGAGCAGGGCCTGGTCGAGAAGGCCGGCCGGGTCGAGCACACCGTCTTCCTGGTCAACACCCCGGAGTGCCTCATGGCCGAGGGCCTGGCCGACCTCGGCGTCGAGGCGTCGATCGGCGACGGGTGGGGCCCGTGGGCGGCGGAGATCCTGGGGGACCTCGGCCTGCGGCTGGACGGCGAGCTCGCCGAGCGGGTCGCCATCGCGGCGGCGCCGCTGAACCGGGTCCGCCAGGACGCCGCGATCCTGCTGCACGACCGCGGGGCCGACGCCGCCGAGGTGACCGCGTACCTGCAGCGCTGGTCGCTGGTCAGCGCCGAGCGGGCCGCCCAGCAGCTGCGGTTCCTCACCCACCCGCTGTGGCGCGCCTACATCTCCACCTACGTCGAGGGCTTCGACCTGCTCTCGCGCTGGCTGGCCGACCGGCCGGACGGGCAGCCCGTCGCCGACCGCTTCCTCCGGCTGCTCGACGAGCCGCTCACCCCGGCCGGGATCGCCGGCGAGCTGCGGACCGTTTGAACCGGCATGGCACGGCGCACCCCGCGGCAGTCCCGCGCCCTGGGTCTGTGGACGGCGGCGTGGCTGTTCGGGCTGCTGCTGGTGCTGCTGCTGTGGCTGGGCGATCCGGCGCTGCAGTGGCCGGTCCTGCTCGTGCCCGCGCTGTGGGCCGTCGTCGCCGCCCGTCCCCGGCGGGGGAGCGCCGCCGTCCGGCGCCGTCCGGCCGAGCGGTGGGACGACGACCCCGACGACTGGCCGCCCGTCGACGACGACTGGCCGCCGGCCGCGGACGACCGCCCACGGGCCCGCGACGCGTGGCCGCGGGCCGACGACCGGGCGCGGCCGCCGTCGCCGCGCGAGCCGCGGCGGCAGCCGCGCGAGCCGCGGCGGCAGCCGCCCACCCGTGAGCTGCCGTGGCTGCCCGAGGTGCCCCGGGATCGCCGGGAGGAGTGAGCCCGCTGTCCGCGACGGCCGCCCGCGCGGCACAGTGAGCGCATGTCCACCACGCGGCTGCTGCTGCTCGGGGCGGTCCGGATCTTCCAGCCGGTCCACGGCTACCTGCTGCGCCGGGAGCTGCTGAGCTGGCAGGTGGAGGACTGGGCGCACGTCAAGCCGGGCTCGATCTACTCCGGGCTGCGCACCCTGGCCGGGCGCGGCCTCGTCGAGGAGCTGCCCGGCGACCCGGTCTCCTACCGGCTCACCGCCGACGGCGAGGTCGAGTACCGCCGGCTCCTCGACGCCGCACTGCGCCGGCCCGAGCCGGGAGACCCGAGCCGGCTGCTGGCCGGCCTCTGCTTCTTCACGACGCTGCCGCGCGCCGAGGTGCGGGAGGCGCTGCGCGCTCGCGACCTGGTGCTGGAGGCGACGGCCTCGCGGATGGGGGCCGCCGTGCGCGACGTCGAGGCCTCGCGGCTGGCCCCGGCGAGCACGGTCGAGCTGTTCCACGTCACCCGCGCGTGGGTCGACGGCGAGCGGGCCTGGGTGCGCGAGGTCTGCGCGCGCCTGGACGCCGGGCACTACCGCTTCGCCGGCGAGGAGCCCGGCCCGGACCTCCCGGTCGAGGGGGTCTGGCCGCCCGCCGTCCTCGCCCCGCCGAAAAGCGCTTGACCGCCGGGTAGTCAAACTTGAATACTCCGCGGCGTGATCCACGCCCGCGGGCTCGCCCGCACGTTCCGGAGGAAGAAGCAGGAGATCCACGCCGTCGCCGGGGTGGACCTCGACGTCGAGGCCGGCGAGATCGTCGGCTTCCTCGGCCCCAACGGGGCCGGGAAGACCACCACCCTGCGCATGCTCACCACGCTGCTGGTGCCCACGGCGGGCACCGCCACCGTCGCCGGCTGCGACCTGCTCGCCGACCCGGTGGGCGTCCGCCGCCGGATCGGCTACGTGTCGCAGAGCGGCTCGACCCAGCCCGAGGCCCTCGCCGGGGAGGAGGTCGTCGACCACGCCCGGCTGTACGGCATGAGCACCGCCGACGCCACCGCCCGCGGCCAGCGGCTGTTCCGCGAGCTCGACCTCGACGGGCTGTGGGACCGCAAGCCCAAGGCGATGTCCGGCGGCCAGCGACGCCGCCTCGACATCGCGATGGGGCTGGTGCACGAGCCCGGCCTCGTGTTCCTCGACGAGCCGACCACCGGCCTGGACCCGCAGGCGCGGGCCAACCTGTGGCAGCACATCCGCGGCCTGCGGGAGGAGCGGGGGACGACGGTCTTCCTCACCACCCACTACCTCGACGAGGCCGACGCGCTCTGCGACCGCATCCTCGTCATCGACCACGGCGCGATCGTCGCCTCCGGGACGCCGGACGCGCTGAAGTCCGGGGTCGGCGGGGACGTCGTCACCGTGACCGCCGCCCGCGCCGAGCAGGCCGGCGAGGTGGCCCGGCTGGTCGCCGGCCTGCCCGGCGCCGAGCCGCCGCAGGTGCACGACGACCGGGTGGTCGGCCGGGTGCCCAATGGCGGCGCCGCGCTGGTGCGCCTGGTCCGCGAGCTGGACGCCGCCGGCATCGAGGTGGCCGGGATCGAGAGCCGCCGGCCGAGCCTGGACGACGTCTTCCTCGGCCTGACCGGCCGGTCCCTGCGCGAGGAGGGCGCCGCGCCCGGCGCCGACGTCCCCGAACCGGAAGGAGCCCTGCGATGACCGCGCCCGCCGCGACCAGCAGCATCGCCCGGGACACCTGGACGATCTTCGCCCGGGCCATGCGGCTGTCGCTGCGCAACCCGGCGTGGGTGGTCATCGGCCTCACCCAGCCGGTGCTCTACATCCTGCTGTTCGGGCCGCTGCTCGAGCCGCTGTCCGGGCAGCTCGGCTCGGGCAACGCCTACCAGATCTTCGTGCCGGGGATCCTGGTCCAGCTGGGCATCTTCGGCGCGCTGTTCGTCGGCTTCGGGCTGATCGCCGAGTGGCGGGCCGGCGTCGTCGAGAGCCAGCGGGTCACCCCGGCCAGCCGGACGGCGCTGCTGCTCGGCCGCGTGCTGCGCGACGTCGTCGTCCTGCTGGTGCAGGGCACCCTGCTCGTGGTGGTGTCGATCCCGCTGGGCCTGCGGGCCCCGCTCGTGGGCGTCCTGCTGACGCTGCTGGTGATCGCGCTGCTCGGCGCGGCCTTCTCGGCCGTGTCCTACGCGCTGGCGCTGACGCTCAAGAGCGAGGACGCGTTCGCCCCGCTGCTCAACGCGGTCGTGCTCCCGGTGCTGCTGCTGTCGGGGATCCTGCTCCCCATGAGCCTCGCCCCCGGGTGGCTGCAGGGCATCAGCGACGTCGTCCCGCTCAAGCACGTCGTCGAGGGCGCGCGGTCGCTGTTCCTCGGCGACTACACCAGCGGCACGGTGTGGTGGGGGCTCGGGCTCACCGCGGCGATGGCGGCGCTCGGCTGGTGGTTCGGCGTCCGGAGGTTCCGCCGCGAGTCCAGTTGATGCGACTGGGGCGGGTGGTTCCCTCGCAGGGGGGACACGCCGCCTGCTCGTCACGCAGTTGTCACCGGGCAGTCCTACCGTCCCCCGTGGAGGGCGAGCTCACCTCGTCCTCCACGGGAGGCCCGGTTGGTGCTGACGAGTTCGTCGACCAGGGGGGCCGGTGCCCGGCCCCTGCGCCGGGGCCCGGTTCCCTTCGAGCCGGGGCGCAGCACGCGCCCCTCGGGAGTCGACTCGTGAGTACTCGCCGCACGTACGTCCTCGACACCTCCGTCCTCCTCTCCGACCCGGGCGCCCTCACGCGCTTCGGCGACTCCGACGTGGTGCTCCCGCTCGTCGTGATCGGGGAGCTGGAGGACAAGCGCAACCACCCCGAGCTGGGCTGGTTCGCCCGTCAGGCGCTGCGGATCCTCGACGACCTGCGGGTCGCCCACGGCCGGCTCGACGCCCCGGTGCCGGTCGGCGACGCCGGCGGCACCCTGCACGTCGAGCTCAACCACAGCGACGCCTCGGCGCTGCCGGCCGGGTTCCGCAACGACAGCAACGACTCGCGGATCATGGTCGTGGCGCTCAACCTGCGGGCCGAGGGCCGCGACGTCTGCCTGATCACCAAGGACGTGCCGCTGCGGGTCAAGGCCGCCGCCGTCGGCCTGGACACCGACGAGTACCGGGCGCTGGACGCCGTCGACGCCGGCTGGACCGGCATGGCCGAGCTGTCGCTCGACGACGCCGAGCTCGACACCCTCTACGACGACGGCGAGGTCTTCGTGGCCGGCGCCGCCGAGCTGCCCACGCACACCGGCCTGGTGCTGCTGTCCTCCCGCGGCTCGGCGCTGGGGCGGGTCACCCCCGACAAGCAGGTGCGGCTGGTGCGCGGCGACCGCGAGGCGTTCGGGCTGCACGGGCGCTCGGCCGAGCAGCGGGTGGCGCTGGACCTGCTGCTCGACCCCGAGATCGGCATCGTCTCCCTGGGCGGGCGGGCCGGCACCGGCAAGTCCGCGCTGGCGCTGTGCGCCGGCCTGGAGTCGGTGATGGAGCGGCGGGCGCACAAGAAGGTGGTCATCTTCCGGCCGCTGTACGCCGTGGGCGGTCAGGAGCTGGGCTACCTGCCCGGCAGCGAGGGCGAGAAGATGTCGCCCTGGGCGCAGGCGGTCTACGACACCCTCGGCGCGCTGGTCTCCACGGACGTGCTCGACGAGATCGCCGCGCGCGACCTCATCGAGGTGCTGCCGCTGACCCACATCCGCGGCCGCTCGCTGCACGACTCCTTCGTGATCGTCGACGAGGCGCAGTCGCTCGAGCGCGGCGTGCTGCTCACCGTGCTCTCCCGGCTCGGCAGCGGCTCGCGCGTGGTGCTCACCCACGACGTGGCGCAGCGCGACAACCTCCGCGTCGGCCGGCACGACGGCGTCACCGCCGTGGTCGAGAGCCTCAAGGGCCACCCGCTGTTCGCCCACGTGACCCTGACCCGCTCCGAGCGCTCCGCGATCGCCGCGCTGGTCACCGAGATGCTGGAGGACCTCCCCCTGTAGGGCGCTGCGGCCCGCTCCTGGGGTCGATCTCGCGCTCCTGGGGTCCTGCAGGACCCCGCCGGCGCGAGTCCGACCCCAGGAGCGCTCACCGTGCGGCACGTCGCAGCGCGCGCTCCACGCGTGCACCGAGCACCTGCGGGCGTTGCAGCTCGCCCCAGGTCCACCGCACGACGGGGTGGCCCTCCGCGCGGATCGCGTCCTCGCGCCGCTTCTCCTCGAAGACGGCGTCGCCGGGTTCCTGGCCCGGGCGCAGGGCGCGGCCGTACTTGACCCGGCCGTCGAACTCGCCGACCAGCCCGTGCTCCTCCCACACGAAGTCGGTCCGGGCCACGAACCGGCCCTCCGGCGTGTGGATGCGGAACTGGAGGCCGGAGGGCGCCAGCCCGAGGCGGGCGAGCAGGACCCGGCTGCGGCTCTCGCCGACGCTCTCGCTGCGGCCGTCGGCGAACCGCACCGCGCGGGCGGCGGCCCGGCTACCGGGCGCACCCACGGCGTCCAGCAACCGTGTCCGCAGCTCTTCGGCGGCGAGCCGCTGCGCGTGCAGCGCGGCGTCCAGGACGACGACGGCGGCCTCGTGGGGCAGGCTGCGCGCAAGGTCGAGGGCGGTCCGGACCACGCTCGTCACCGCCACGCCGTCGACCTCCCGCACCTCGTCGTCGCGCAGGCGGGCGACGTGGGCGACGAGGACCGGGCTGGTGTCGTTCCACGCCGGAGGCCGGCGCGTGACGTGGACGCGGTCCAGCCGCACGCCCCACAGCGGCAGCCCGTGCAGGACCGCGGCGGACTGGTGGCTGACGACGGCCGGACGGCGCAGCTGGCTCAGCGTGGCGTGGACGAGCAGCCGGTGCCGGCCGGCGACGTCGCCGGGGAGGAGGCCGTCGACGTAGGCGCCGCGACGCAGCTTCGCCAGGGACGAGTTGCGGACCAGCCGGGCCAGCTCGTCGTCGGAGTAGCCGGCGGACAGCGCGGTCCGGCGCAGGACCAGGGGTGGAGGTCGGCCATGGCGCGACCGTGCCGGTCCCGCGGGCCTCCCGGCGCCGCGGGCACGAGGTCGTGGACGAGCGCTGCGCCTGTGGACGAGCCACGTGAGCCGCGGTCGGTCCTGGAGTCGACCTCGTGCCGGTGGGGTCCTGCAGCGCCCCGGCAGCACGAGTGGGACCCCCGGAGGGGGCCGACTACGCGCCGGGCGAGGTCTCGACGACGGCGTCGGGCTCGCCCTCGGCCCGGGCGGTCGGCGTGGCGCGGGGCCTGCTCGCCCAGCGCAGCAGGGCGACGACGACGTAGCCGGCCAGCAGGCACCAGGGGAGGCGGGCGGTCATCTCCTCGACGGTGAGGTCGCCGCGCAGGTACATCGCCAGCAGCGGCAGGGCCAGCAGGCCGCCGACCCCGAGGACGTCCCAGCGCAGCGGGCTCATGCCTCGAGCGTCTCCAGCCGCTCGCAGAGCAGGGACGCCCAGCGGTGCGGCGTCGCCGGGACGCCGTCGAGGAGGGCCACGGGGGTGTCGATGCGGGCCAGCACGGCCGCCGGGTCGGCGGACAGGTCGCTGTCCTGCACCACGAGCGCGTCGACCCGCGGCAGCCCGTCGAGCCACTGCTCGAGGTCCTCGGGCTTGCGGGTGGCCTCGACGACCGCCCAGACCGCCGAGGGCGCCCAGATCGCCAGCATCTGCGACATCCAGTAGGTGTCGCTGCGCAGCGGCGCGTCGACCGCGACGATCGTCATGGTGCCGGCGCGGGCGGCGTCCGAGCGGCGGTCGATGGCGGCGTCGATGGTGGTCATCCGGCTGCTCTTGGGCGCCAGCGCGGCCAGGTCGCCGCGGGTCGCCCACTGCACGCGCTCGGGGTCCAGCCGCAGCGTGGCCGCGAGCGACCGCGCCGCGCGCAGCGTCTCCACCCCGGGACCGACCAGGAACAGCACCTCGCCGGGGCCGGTCGGCATCGCCGGCGCCACCGGCAGCCCACCGGCCAGCGCCTGCGTCAGCGCGGCGTAGGTGCCGGTCGTGGCGGCCGCCGCGGCGAACCGGTCGCCGAGCAGCTCGGCGGGGACGCCCAGGGCGGTGAGGCGCGCCGTCACGTCGTCGGCCGGGACGGCGGGAGCGGCCACCGGGGCCGCCGGGGCCGGGGCGGGCGCGGCGGTCCGGACCGGCGCGGGCGCCTCCTCCTCGACGCGGACGGCGGCGGTGGACTCGCGCACGGGGGTCTCCTCGACGGTGGGCTCGGCCGGCTCGACGTACTCGGCGTCGTGGAGCGGCGCGAAGGGCAGGCGCACCACCGTGGCCAGGGGAGCGGCCTTGGCGGCGGCCGGCATCGGCGCCGTCGTCGGCCCGGCCGGGCGCGCCGACGCCGAGGCGGCAGCCGGCGACGGCGCGGGGCGCGCCGGCGGCGGGACCGGGGGGAGTCCGCCGCGCCGGCCGGACAGCGGCGGCAGCAGCGACAGCGGCGACATGACGGTGGTGGCGTCCAGCGGCAGCGGGGCCGGGTCGCTGGCCGTGCGGGCGAGCGGGGGCATCGGCAGCTCCGCCGGCGCCTCCACGACCGGCGCCTCGACGACCGGCGCCTCCACGACCGGTGCCTCCACGACCGGCGCCTGGACGACGGGCTCCTCGACGACCGGAGCGGCCGCGGCGACGGGGGACGCGGCGGCCGGGCGGGCCGGCTCGTGCAGCACGACCTCGGCGAAGACGGGCTCCTCCGCGACGACGTCCGCGACGTCCTCCACGGCGTCCTCCGGCACGTCGACGGCGACGGTCGGCTCGTCGGCCGGATCGGTGGCCGGGTCGGTGGTCACGTCCTCGGCGATCGGGCCGAGGCCGGCGACGGCGGCGACCTCGGCGAAGAGCGGCTCGGCCGGCGTCGGCTCGCTCCGGACGGGGCGCTCGACGGCCGGGGCCGCGGGCTCGGCGGCCAGCGCGGCGGTGGGGGAGGAGCCAGCGAGCACGGTGCGCAGGAGGTCGGCCAGCGCCTCGTCGGACTGCCCCTGGGCCAGGGCCGCCCGCAGGACGTCGGCGATCGCCTCCTCGCGCGGCGACGTCGACGCAGGGGCCACCTCGACCGCGGGCTCCGGCGCGGGCGCGGGCTCGGCGGCCTCGGCCGCCCACGCCGGGAAGACCATCGGGCGCACCCCGGGGGACTGCTCCTCGTGCTGGTCCACCGGTTCCTCCTCCTGGTGCTGCGCACCCGGCTCCGGGTGCTCGGCACCCGACTGTGCTGTCTTCTCGGCCGCGCGGACGATCGCCGCCCAGTTCGGCCGGGCTGGTTCTCCGGCCCGCTCCTCGGCCGGCTCGGCGAGGGCGTCCTGCACCGCCTGGCGGACCTCGCGGTCCCCTGACACCATGCGCGCCAGCGCGGCCGTGAAGGGGGAGGGCGCCGGTGACTCGCCGGACGCGGGGACCACCGGTCCCTCACCGTCCGTCTCCACCCCGGGCCACTCCCGAACCTTGGACACCGGCTGGGGCGTGAACGTGCGGGTGGCCTTCGCGCCGGCCCGGGCCGCCGGCTCCACGGCGGCCTTCCTCGCGCTGTCGGCGGCCGCCCGCTGGAAGGTGCTGCGGGTGTACACGGGCACCGGCTCGGCCGGGGTGTCGCCGCCCAGCAGGCCGGCGAGCTCGTCGACCCGGTCGTCGTCGGTGGCGCCGCCGTCCTCGGTGGCCAGGCCCATCCGGGCGATGGAAGCCGCGGCGGCACGGGCCCGCTCCTCGAGCGAGGCGGCGGTCGCCGACGGCGCCGGACGGGTCGCCGGCCGGTCGGCGCGCGCCGGGGCCGACTCCGGGTCCACCTCGGCGATGTAGCGCTCGGTCGCGAAGAAGCCGAGCACGCCCCCCGAGCGCACCCGGCGCACGCCGACGACCCGCGCCGTCGGCCCGAACTGCTCCCGGGCAGCGGCGATGGCGTCGTCCCGCGACGCGGCCTCAACGGATCGCAACGGCACCGCTCACAACCCCCAGCGACTCGATCTGCGCTGTCCGGGACACCTCGGTGTAGGAGATCACCGGCAGCCTGGGCAGGACCTGGCGGATCAGCCGGGCCAGCGCGGCCCGGACCTGCGGGGAGCACACCAGGACGGGGGAGAGGCCCGACCGCTCGGCCTCCTCCAGCATCCCGGAGCAGCCGTGGACGAGGGCGTCCACGGTCCCGGCGTCGAGGGCGAGCACCTGGCCGCCGTCGGTCTGCCGGATCGACTCCAGCAGGCGCTGCTCGAAGGCCGGCTCGAGGGTCATCACGTGCAGCCGCTCGTCGGCGGTGACGTAGGGCTGGCTGATCGCCGAGCCGAGGGCCGCGCGCGCGGACTCGACCAGGCCGTCGAGGTCGGTGGAGGTCTTGGCCCGCAGGGAGAGCGCCTCGAAGATGCGCACCAGGTCGCGGATCGAGACGTTCTCCTCGAGCAGCGCGTGCAGCACCCGCTGGATCTCGCCCAGCGTGAGCAGGGTCGGGGTGAGCTCCTCGACGACGATCGGGTGTGACCGGCGGATCATCTCCACCAGCAGCTTGACGTCCTCGCGGCCGAGCAGGTCGGCGGCGTTCTGGCGGACCACCTCGGCCAGGTGGGTGGTGATGACCGAGGAGCGGTCGACGACGGTGGCGCCGGCCATCTCCGCCTGCCGCTGCAGCTCGATGGGCACCCACTTGGCCGGCAGCCCGAACACCGGCTCGCGGGTGGCCTTGCCGGGCAGCCCGTCGAGGTTGTCGCCGATCGCCAGCACGGTGCCGGCCGGGGAGATGCCCTTGGCCGCCGGCACGCCGTTGAGCCAGATGACGTACTGCGAGGCCGGCAGGTCGAGGTTGTCGCGGGTGCGCACCAGTGGGATGACCAGGCCGGTGTCCATGGCGACCTTCCGGCGCAGCGCCTTGACCCGGTCGAGCAGGTCGCCGCCGCGGGCGGAGTCGACCAGGTCGACCAGGTCGAAGGCCACCTCGAGCTCGAGCGGGTCGACCCGCATCTTCTCGGCGATGGCCTCGGGGGAGTCGGGCTTGGGCTCGTCCTCGATCGCGCGCGCCCGCGCCTCCTCCTCCGGGTCGACGACCGGGGCCTCCTTGATCCGCGCGGCCAGCACGAGGAAGACCGCGCCGATGACGAGGAACGGCAACTTCGGCAGGCCGGGGATCAGGCACAGCGCGACGGCGGCGCCGCCGGCGATGCGCAGCGGCTGCTTGGACCGGCCGAGCTGGCCGAGCAGGTCGGTGCCCATGTCGGCCTCGGAGGCCGAGCGGGTGACGATGATGCCGGTCGCGGTGGAGATGAGCAGGGCCGGGATCTGCGAGACCAGGCCGTCGCCCACGGTCAGCAGCGAGTAGGTGGTGACGGCGTCGCCCGGCGCCATGCCCAGCTGCATGACGCCGATCGCGAAGCCGCCGAGCAGGTTGATCAGCGTGATGATGATCGCCGCGATCGCGTCGCCCTTGACGAACTTCGACGCGCCGTCCATCGAGCCGTAGAAGTCGGCCTCGGAGGTGATCTCCTTCCGCCGCTTGCGGGCGGTCGCCTCGTCGATGAGGCCGGCGTTGAGGTCGGCGTCGATCGCCATCTGCTTGCCGGGCATGGCGTCGAGGGTGAAGCGGGCGCCCACCTCGGCGACGCGGCCGGCACCGTTGGTGATCACGATGAACTGGATGATCGTCAGGATCACGAAGATCACGAGGCCGACGATCAGCGAGCCGCCGATGACGAAGTGGCCGAACGCCTCGATCACCTGACCGGCGTAGCCGTCGGTGAGGACGAGGCGGGTGGAGGAGACGTTCAGCGCCAGCCGGAAGAGCGTGGCGATGAGGATCAGCGACGGGAAGACCGCGAAGTCCAGCGGCCGCTTGATCTGCATCGCGACGAGCAGGATCAGCAGCGACGCGGTGATGTTCAGCCCGATGAGCAGGTCGATCACCATCGCGGGCAGCGGGACGACCAGCATGAGCACGATCGCCACGACGCCGATCGGGACGGCGGCCTTGGACACCTTGCTCACGCCGTCCTACATCGGCAGGTCGGCGGGGGAGTGGTACCGGCCCCGGTGGGGCCGATCTCAGGCGGCGGTGCGGCGGCGGCCGGCCTTGGGCAGCCCCTCGACGTCCGGCGCCTCGAAGCCGGGCCGGTGGAAGCCGCCGACGACGCCGCGCGCGGACAGGTGCATGACGAAGGCGAGCACCCGGGCCACCGCGGTGAACAGCTGGGCCGGCACCTCCTGCCCGATGTCGCACGAGGCGTGCAGCGCCCGGGCCAGCGGGACGTCCTGGACCAGCGGCACCCGCGCGTCGGCGGCGATCTCGCGCAGCTTCGCGGCGATCACGTCGGCGCCCTTGGCGACCACCCGGGGCGCGCCCTTGTCGGGCTCGTACTTCAGCGCGACGGCGACGTGGGTGGGGTTGACCAGCAGGACGTCGGCCTCGCGGACGTCGCTCATCATGCGGTTGCGCGAGATCGCCATCTGCACCGAGCGGCGGTGCGCCTTCACGTGCGGGTCACCCTCGGACTGCTTGTGCTCCTGCTCGATCTCGTACCGGCTCATCCTGAGCTGCTTCATCGTGCGCATCCGCACGATGGCGTAGTCGGCCGCCGCGATGACCAGGCCGGTGACGGCGACGGCGCGCATCAGCAGGACGGCGGCGTCGGCGAACGTGGCCACGACCGTGGACAGCGGCATGGCGCCCGAGGCCGCGACCAGCCCCTCGACCCGGTCGCTGAGGGCGTAGACGACCGCACCGAGGACCCCGGTCTTGATCAGCGCCTTCGCCGACTCCCACAGGCCCTGCGCGCCGAACATCCGCTTGATGCCCTGGAGCGGGTTCATCTTCTTGAAGCTGGGCTTGAGCGCCTTGGTTGCGAAGAAGATGCCGCCCTGCGCGGCCGAGGAGGCGACGCCGACCAGCAGCAGGCTCAGGGCCAGCGGCAGCACCGTGGTGAGGAAGACGCCCAGCGCCTCGCCGAGCAGCGCGTCGACCGCCTCCACCCGCGGGCTGTCGGCCACCGACCGCACGTGGACGAACAGCGCCCGCACCTCGGTGAAGCCGTTCTCCACCAGCATGGGCAGCAGCACGCTGGCGGCCGCGACGCCCGCCCACGTCCCCAGCTCCGGGGTGCGCGCGACCTGCCCCTCCTTGCGCGACTCCTTGAGCCGCTTGGGAGTGGGCTTCTCGGTCTTCTCACCACCCGGTCCGTCCTTGGCCATCAGACGCTCCGCTCACGAAGGGGCACGTGATCACCCGCTCCGCAGCGAGACGATCGCGCGGGTGGCGTGCTCGAGGAGGGAGTCCACGGCCGCGGGCAGCAGCGGGAAGGCCAGGGCCAGCATCAGCAGGGTCAGGAAGATCTTCAGCGGGAAGTTGAGCGCGAAGATGTTCAGCGCGGGCGCGGCGCGGTTGAGCAGGGCGAGGGCGACGTCGGCGAGGAGCAGGACGGCCACCATGGGCCCGGCGATCTGCAGCGCGGCCAGGAACATCATCGAGAAGGCGGTGATCAGCACCTGACCCAGCTGCTCGGTGGGCACGTCGCCCCCGACCGGCAGGCCCTCGTACGAGGTGGCGAAGCCGCGGACCAGCAGCAGGTGGCCGCCGCTGGTGAACAGCAGGGCGGTGGCCAGCATGTGGTGCAGCCGGCCGATCGTGCTGTTCATCGACAGCGAGAGCGGGTCGTAGGCCGGCTGCAGCGAGAAGCCGCCGGTCATGTCGATGACGTTGCCGGCCAGCTGCACCGCGGAGAACAGCAGCTGCACGACGAAGCCGAGGCCCGCGCCGATGGCCACCTCCGTGACGGCGGCGACGACCAGGAACCCCGGGGTGATCGTGGCCGGCAGGCCCGGCGTGACCAGGTGCAGCAGGGCGACCGACAGGGCGAGCGCGAGCGCGCCCTTGACCGCCGCCGGCACGCCGCTGGAGTTGAACGGCGGGGCGAGCAGCACGAAGCCTGCCGCGCGGGCCGTGGCCAGCAGCAGGCCGGCCAGGGTGACCGCGGGGACCGTCAGGTCCATCGCCGTCCTCAGGTCTGCCCGAGCAGGCTCGGGAGCATGTCGAAGAGGTGCTCGGTGAACGAGACCATCTCCGAGAGCACCCAGTTCCCCGTGACCAGCAGGGCGATGGACACCGCGAGGACCTTGGGCACGAACGACAGCGTCTGCTCCTGGATCTGCGTCGCGGCCTGGAACAGCGAGATCGCGAAGCCGACCAGCAGCGCGGTCAGCAGCACGGGAGCGGAGACCTTGGCCGCCATCGTCATCGTCGCGACGGCGATCTCGGTCACCTGGGCGTCGCTCATCGCTACCCCGATCCGTAGGAGTGGACGAGGGCGGTGGTGATCAGCGCCCAGCCGTCGACGACGACGAACAGCAGGAGCTTGAACGGCAGCGACACGATCGACGGCGGGACCATCATCATGCCCATCGACATGAGCGCGGCGCTGACCAGCATGTCCAGCACCAGGAACGGGATGAAGACGACCAGCCCGATGATGAACGCGCTCTTGAGCTCCGAGAGGACGAACGCGGGGATCAGCGTGGTCATGCTGACCGCCTCCGGGGAGGCCGGGGCCTCCTCGCCGGAGAGCCCGACCATCAGCTGCAGCTCGTCCTCGCGGGTGTTGGCGAGCAGGAACTCCCGCAGGGGGACGACGCCGGCGTCGTAGGCCTGGCCGACGGTCATCTGCCCGTCCAGGTAGGGCTGCACGGCCACCTCGTTGATGTCCGAGAAGACCGGGCCCATCACGAACAGCGTGAGGAACAGCGCGATCCCGGTCATCACCTGGTTGGGCGGCGACTGGGCGAGGCCCAGCGCGTTGCGCACCAGCGACAGGACGATGACGATCTTGGTGAACGAGGTGCACAGCAGCAGCACCGACGGCGCCACCGACAGCACCGTGATCGCGAGGATCAGCGTGATCGAGGTGCTCGGGCTGCCGCCGCCGACGGAGATGTCGACGCCGCCGTCGACCGCCGGCGCCGTGGGGTCGACCGGCGCGGTGGGCGCGGTCGGTGCGGCCGGCGCCGCGTGCGCCGGGCCGGCCACCAGCAGCGCGATCCCGACGGCGACCAGCGTCAGCAGGAGGACCAGCGCCAGCCGGCGCCGCGCGGACAGCGGGCGCCGGGCAGCGAGCGTGCCCGGGGTGCTCACGAGCGCCGGACCGTCTTCTCGCGGAGCTCGTGGACGAACGACCCCCAGCCGTTGCGGTCGAACACCGTGCCGGCCAGCGCGCCGGAGGAGGCCCGTGCCGCCGGGACCGGGGCGGGCGCGAGCTCCTCGCCGCCGTCCTCGGTCGCCGGGGCGGCGTGCCGCGGCGCCTGCCGGGCGCGCACGGCGGCGTCCACGGTCTCGGGGTCGACCTCGGCGAGCAGGGTGACCTGCTCCTCCGTCGCCCCCACCACCAGGCAGGTGTCGCCGATGCGGACGACGTTGACCGTGCTGGCGCGGCCCATCCGCTGGCGGGCGACGACCTCGATGATGCCGTTGCTCGAGCCCAGGCCGCGCTTGCGGGCCAGGCGGGCGGCGAACCACAGGACGAGGCCGACGAAGGCCAGCGACAGGACCAGCCGCAGGACCATCCACGTCATGTCAGCGGGCCCTTCTCAGAGCGCTTCGGCCGCGTCGGTGACGATCTCGCTGATGCGCAGGCCGAAGTCCTCGTCGACGACGACGACCTCGCCGCGGGCGATGAGCGTCCCGTTGACCAGCAGGTCGGCCGGCGCGCTGGCGGCGCGGTCGAGCTCGACCACCTCGCCGGGGTGCAGCGAGAGCAGCTCCTGCACGGTCATGCGGGTGCGGCCGATCTCGACGGTGACCTCCATGGCCACGTGGCGCAGCAGGTCGAGGCTGCGCGAGCCGCCCGGCGCGGCGGCCGGCCGGGGCAGGTCGACCTGCAGCGCGAAGGTGGCCTGGTGCTCGCCGTCGGCGAGCAGCGGGACGGCGACGAACATGCCCTTGTCGCGCAGCCCGTCGAGGGCGGCGACCGGCTCCTCCACCCGCTCGGAGGCGATGCGGACGCGGCCGAGCGTCGCGGCCGCGGCCTCCAGCGCCGGGCGCAGCGCGGCGGCGACGTCCATCCTGCCCACGGGGGAGTTGGACAGCGCCTCGACGACGTCGGCGGAGACGACCAGGACGACGTCGCCGCTGACCTCGCCGGAGAGCCCGGCGGCGACCGCCGACGCGGCGGCCGCGGGGAGCGGGACGGTGTCGGGGTCGCTGACCGGGGAGCCGGGGACCAGCTCGCTGGTCGCGGGCACCAGCGCGGCCGCGGCACGCGCGGCCGCCGAGACCACCGCGGTGACGGTCTCGGTGTCGGAGTGCTCGGCGGTGCGGGGCGCGCTCATGCGGAGTCCTTCACGGATGCAGCGGGGGTGGGGACGATCGCGGCGGCCAGCCGGCGGCGGTGGTTGCTGGCGATCGCGTAGGCGAAGACGGCGTCGTTGGTGGTGACCTCGAGGGGGCTGTCGCGGGGGTGCCGCAGCAGCAGCACGTCCCCGACGGCCAGCGACAGCAGGTCCTCGGAGGAGACGCTCAGCGGCGCGAAGCGGACGCTGACGTCGACGGGGACGAGGTTCAGCCGGGCGGCGAGGGCCTCGGTGGCGCGCCGGCGCTTGCGCAGCGCCGACTCCGACAGCTGCGGCGAGGCGGCGTTGTTGAGCGCAGGCGCGAACGAGGAGAACGGCAGCACCAGGGTGGCCGTGCCCTCGCGCTGGCCGATGGCCATGGAGAACGAGGCCACCATGACGGTGTCCGAGCCCGCCGCGGCCTGCGCCAGCTGCGGGTTGTACTCGATGCTGTCGACCTCGGGGTGCACGGGGCTGATCGGCGCGAACGCGGCGGCGAACTCGTGCAGCAGCCGGCCGAGCAGGTGGCCGTGGATCGCGCTCTCCATGCCGGTCATCGGCCGGTTCGGCTGCTCCGCCGTCCCGGAGCCGCCGAGCATGTGGTCGACGGTGGCCATGGCCATGTCGAGGGGGTAGGCGAGCATCCCCTTGCCGGCCAGCGGCTCGATGGTGAAGGTCGCGATGAAGGTCGGCTCGGGCAGCGTCGCGACGTAGTCGTCGTACGAGAACTGCTCGATGCCGGCGAGCTCCATGCGGGCGCCGGCGCGCAGCATCGACGTGAGGTGGGTCGTCGCCTGGCGGGCGAACGCCTCCTGCGCGATCTGCAGGACCCGGACGTGCTCGCGGGAGAGCTTCGTCGGCCGGCGGAAGTCGTACGTGCGGGGCTCGTGCCGCTTGGTGCGTGAGCCCAGGGCCTGCGACGTGGGGCCCGTCCCGGGGGTCACGGCCCCGGGGGCGGCTCCGGTCTCGGGTGGGGTCACGTCCCCCGTCATCGGCGGGGGTGCCGGGCACCCTGACGGCTGGCGGGAGTTGCCGTCGACCCGCGTGAGTGCTGTGACGAGTGGGGTCACGATGTGCGCGAAGTGCCAGTCCCGGCGTCCGGAACTGGCACTTCGCGCACGAGGGGGAGCGGGGGCGTCGTTACTGGGTGACGTACTCCGTGAAGTAGATGCCCATGACCATCTCGACGCCGTCCTCGGTGTAGGCCTCGACGATCTTCTGCTCGAGGGCCTCCTTGAGCGCGTCCCGGGCCCCGGTCACGTCCGCCGGGTCGGCCTGGCTGTAGGTGGAGATGATCAGGTCGTAGGCCTTGGAGCCGTCGACGCCGCCGCTGCCGTGACCGCCGCTGGCGGCGTCCGCGGTGTACTCCAGCGTGATCCCGATCTTGAGGTAGCCGCCGCCGGCCAGGTTGACGGCGATCGGCTCCAGCGCCGTGTACCCGCCGTGCACCGGCTCGGCGGCCTCGGCCTCGCCGCTGCCCGAGAACAGGAAGAAGTACGCCGCGGCACCGGCGGCCACGAGCGCGGCCACCGCGACGAGCAGCAGCTTCTTGCCGCCGCCCTTCTCCTCGGTCTCCTTGTCGCCGGCGGCGCCGTCGGTCTTCGGCTTGTCTGCCATGTCTTGCTCCTAGTTGCCGTTCGCGGCGTCGAGTGGGGCCAGCTGCGCGTTGGCCTCGGCCGAGGCGGTGGACACCACGACGATGTCCACGCGGCGGTTGACGGTGACCGCCGTCGGGTCGGTGTCCGGCACCAGCGGGCGGGTGTCGGCGTACCCGGTGGCCGAGACCTTGCCGGCGGGCAGCCCGCGGCTGAGCAGGTGGCGCACCACGGCGGTCGCCCGGTCGGTGGAGAGCTCCCAGTTCGACGGGTACGGCCCGCCGGGGGTGACCGGGATCGAGTTGGTGTGCCCCTCGACGCGGACCTGGTTGGGCAGACCGGTCAGCGTGGGGGCGAGGGCGTTGAGCACCCGGATGCCGTCGGCCCGCAGGGCCGCCGACTCCGCGTCGTACAGGACGCCGTCGGAGATCACGTGCACGACCAGCCCGCGCTCGTCGATCTCGTACTGGGCGGCACCGGCGTAGCCGGCCGCGGTCAGCGCCGCGTCGATCGCGTCGCGGGCGGCGGCGAGCTCGTCGTAGGCGGCGGCCGCCTCGGCCTGGACCTGCTCGGAGCGCTCGAGGGCGGCCTGGGCGGCCGCGGCGTCCACCTCGGCGTCGGAGACCGTCGGGTCGGGCGGGATGGCGGAGGCGATGTCGATCGCCCCGGGCAGCCCGTCGAGCACCGAGCCCTCCGGCGTGGGACCGGGCTGCACGGTGATCGGCCCGCCGAACGCATCGGCCATGCCCTTGGCCAGCGCGGCGAACTTCTGCTCGTCCACCTTGCTCATCGCGAAGAGCACCACGAAGAGCACGAACAGCAGCGTCATCATGTCGAAGCCGGACACCAGCCACCGCTCGTGGTTCTCGTGCTCCTCGTGCTCCTCGTGCTTCTTGCCTCGGCGGCGGCCGTGACCGCTGCTCACGAGGCGCCGCGGACGGTCATGGACGGGGTCATGCCGCCTCCTTGGCGACGGCGCTCGGCGGCACGAGCGAGGTCAGCTTGAGCCGGACGGCCCGGGGGCTGGTGCCCGCCTGGATCTCGGTGATGCCCTCGACGAGCAGCTCCATCTGCGCGGCCTGCAGCTCGCTGACCCGGAGGATCTTGGCGCCCATCGGCAGGAACCAGAAGTTGGCCGCCATGACACCCCACAGCGTGGCGATGAACGCCGCGGAGACCATCGGGCCGAGCGTCTCCGGGTCGTTCAGGTTGCCCATGACGTTCATCAGGCCGACGATGCAGCCCAGGATGCCGATGGTCGGCGCGTAGCCGCCCATGCTGTTCATGAACTTGGCGGCGACCTTGTCCTCGGCCTTCTTGGCAGCGATCTCGCTTTCCAGGACCGTTCGGAGCTCCTCCGGATCGGTGCCGTCGATGCCCATCTGCAGGCCCTTGCGCAGGAACTCGTCATCGATCTGCTTGACCTGGGCCTCCAGCGCGAGCAGGCCCTCCTTGCGGGCCTTCTCGGCGAGGGTGACCAGCGTCTGGATCTGCTCGGTCGGCGGCGGCACCTTCGCCGGCAGCACGGCCATCTTGAACCAGCTGCCGACCTTCTTCAGATCGTCCAACGTCTGGCTGGCCGCCGCCGCACCGAAGGTCGCGATGATGACCAGGACGATCGCCGGCAGGAAGATCAGCGCTGTCGGGGAGACGCCCTCGAGGATCATGAAGACGATCAGCGCGACGACGGAGATGCCGAACCCGATCAAGGTGGCGGGATCCATGGGTCAGCGCTCCTCTCGGTTCGGGAAGGGCACGACCGAGCCGGCGTCCCCGGCCTCGGGAGCGGGCGCGCGGTAGACGCCGCGGTCCATCTCGTACGAGGTGGCGAGGATGCTCGCCCGGTACTCGCGGATCTCCTGCAGCACTTCGTCCACGCTCTCCCGCACGACGTACTTGGTGCCGTCGACCAGGAACGCCACCGTGTCGGGGTGTGCCTCGACCCGCTCGATCAGGTCGGGGTTGAGCGCGAAACCCTCGCCGTTGAGGCGCGTCACACGGATCACGGTGGGTCCTCTGCTCTCCGGACAGCCCCTCTCCGGGGCACGAATGGCACTCTCCGTATCGGCTCGCGAACGCTCAGTCTTGAGCCGAACGGGCTGCTCACCCCGTCGGGGTGGCCCCGGCGGGGGGCGCCCGCCGGACGCCGGACGGCCCGGTCGCCGTGGGGACGACCGGGCCGTCGGGTCACGCGCGGCCGGGGGGTGCCGCGCCTGAGGGACGGCGCCGACGGGGGGATCGGCGCCGGTGGCTCCGCTGCCGCGAGCCGGGTGTCGTGCTCGAGCGGCCCCGCTGGAGGAGCCCGCGCCGAGCCGGCGACGTGCTGGAGCGGCCCCGCTGCAGGGTCCCCCCGCGAGCCTGCGAGCGGCGGGGGGCAGCGGGGTCCTCCTACTTCATGTTGACCAGCGTCTGGAGGATCTCGTCCGAGGTCGTGATCACCTTGCTGTTCGCCTGGAAGCCGCGCTGGGCGACGATCAGCCCGGTGAACTCCTCGGAGAGGTCGACGTTCGACATCTCCAGCGCGCCGGCGGAGAGCGTGCCGCGGCCGCCCGTCCCGGCGGTGCCGACCAGCGGGTTGCCGGAGTTGTCGCCGACCCGGTAGGAGCTGTTGCCGGCCTTGGTCAGGCCGCTCGGGTTCGCGAAGGTCGCCAGGGCGAGCTGCCCGATGGGCTTGCGCAGGCCGTTGGAGAAGATGCCGGTGATCGTGCCGTCGTTGCCGAGGGCGAACGACTCCAGCGTGCCCAGGGCCGAGCCGCTGTTCACCGTGGTGGTCGCGGTCACCGTCGCCTTGCCGCCGAACTGGGTCACCTTGGACAGGTCGATGTTCAGCGGGCCCCAGCCCGCCGTGGCCGGGAGGACCTGGTCGGCGACCGGGGTGATGTAGCCGGTGCTGCCGAAGGTGACGGTGGGCAGCGGCGCGGACACCAGCGACGTCGCGCCGTCGAGCACGTCGACGCTCCACTCGTTGGCCACGGCGGTCTTGGTGAAGACGTAGCTGACCTCGTGGGCGTTGCCCAGGGCGTCGTACATGGTGATCTGGGTCTGGAAGGCGTCGCCGTCGACCGCGTCGGCGGGGAGGTTGCCGGCGGCCGCGCCCCCGGTCGTCGCGACGGGGGCGACCACCTGCCCGTACGGGATGGACAGGTTGCCGATCGGGCCGTTGGGGTTGATCGTGCCGTCGGCCTCGGCCATCCAGCCCTGCAGGATGCCGCCGTCGGGGGTGACGAGGTTGCCCACGCCGTCGAAGTCGAACGACCCCGCCCGGGTGTAGAGCGTCTCGTTGCCCACGGCGGTCATGAAGAAGCCGTCGCCGCTGATCATGAAGTCGGTCGAGCGGCCGGTGTTCTGGGTGGAGCCCTGGCCGAAGTTGGTGGTGATGCCGGCGACCTTGACGCCGAGCCCGACCTGGGCGGGGTTGGTGCCGGCGGTGTCCTGGGTCGGCGCCGACCCGTTGCGCAGGACCTGCGAGAGCGTGTCCTCGAAGACGGTCGAGCTGCTCTTGAAGCCGACGGTGTTGACGTTGGCGATGTTGTTGCCGACGACGTCCATCTTCGTCTGGTGGGCGCGCAGGCCGGAGATGGCGGAGAACATCGAACGGAGCATGGGGAGGAACTCCTCGCTGGGGGTCGGTGCTGGGGGGAGGGGTCAGGAGGTGGCGGGCTGCTTGATCTCGGTGATGCGGCCGACCGGGACGGCCACGCCGCCCACTACGACCTGCGCCTCGCTGTCGTCGCCGGACAGGCGGACGGACGTCACCACGCCGGTCTTGGTCGTGCCGTCGGCGTCGGTGTAGCCGACCGTGCGCCCGACCATCGCGCCGGCGCTGAGCGTGCGCTGCATGGCCAGCGCCGACGCGTTCTGGGTGGTCAGCTCCTCGAGCTTCTCCACCTGGGTGAACGCGGCGGTCTGGGACATGAACTGGGTCGGGTCCGTGGGGTTGCTCGGGTCCTGGTAGCGCATCTGGGCGACCAGGAGCTTGAGGAACGTGTCCTTGTCCATCTGGTCGCCGCGGTCGACCGAGGTCGTGGCGGTGTAGGTCGCCTGCGTGCCGGTCGTCCCGCTCACCGGGGTGGTCATCGTGCCTCCGTCTCAGACGCGCACGTCCACGCCCTGCAGCGCGGACGACGAGGTGGGGGCCGGGCCGGGGCGGTCCGGGCCGAGGTCGGGGGAGCGCAGCCACGAGGCCGTGCGGGGCTCGCCGCGGTGCTGCGGCTGCTGCTGGGAACCCTGCTGGCCCTGCTGCTGCGCGGTCCACGCCCCGCCGGTGTCGCGGGAGACGTCGAGCCGCGCCGGGGTGACGCCGGCGCCCTGCAGGTCGCGGCGCAGGTCGGGCAGCGCCTCGAGCAGCGCCGCGCGGCCGTGCTCGTGCGCACCGGTCAGGGTCAGGTCGACGGCGTCGCCGCGCACGGTCACCTGCACCTGCACCGGGCCGAGGTTCTCCGGCGTCAGCACCACGGTCATGGTGTGCACGCCGTCCGGCCGGCTGGCCAGGACGGCGACCGGCTGGCTGAGCTGGGCGCTCACCGGGGGCTGGCCGCCCGGGGCCGGGGCGGTGGAGGGGGCCGCGGGGGCGGCCGACGCCGTCGGCTGCGCGGCGGCCGGGCCGGTCACGACCGGCGACGGCTGCGGGACCCCCGCGTCGCCGGGGGTGGGCCGGCCGGAGCCGCCGGTGCCCGCGGCGAGCGAGCCGCCGTCGGTGGTCGCCGCGGGGAGCTCGGCGCCCGGGACCGCCCCGGCCGTCGGGGCGGCGGCCGCGTCCGTGGTGGCGGTGCCCGGGACGTCGACGGGCGGGAGCCCGGTGGGCGGTGCGGCCGGTGCGGGTGCGGCGCCCGCCGGAGCAGTCACCACGGTCAGCGCGTCGAGCACCGCGGCGGTCGCCGGCGGCAGCGCGGTCCCCGCCGGCACCGGTGCGCCGGCGGGAGCCGTCGGCGGGGTCGGCGCGGGGGGTGCCGGTGCGGGCGTCGCCGCGGGGGCGGCGAGGTCGGGGAGGGCCGCGGGGTCGGCGGGGGCGCTCGCCGGGAGCGACTGGCCGGCGGTGGGCGCCGGGGGGACGGGGAGCGAGGGCCCGGCCGCGGCGGGGCCGTCGCCGAGCGCCGGCACGGCGGTCGGGGTGCCGGTCGCCGGCGCCGCGGTGCCGACGGCCCCCTGGAGGAGCAGCGCCCACGCGGCGGCCGCGGGGACGGTCGCGGCGGCCTGGTCGGCGGCGCCCGCCTCCGCCGCGGCGACGGCGGCGTCGTCGGCCGGCTCGCGGGGGCCGTCGGCGCGACCGGGCCCGTCGGCGCGGCCGGGCTCGCCGGCGTCGTCCGGCTCGGGGGCGGGACGGGCGTCGGCCCGGTCCTGGCCGCGCCCGCCGTCGCGCTCCACGCCGCGGTCGGCGGCCGGCGCGCGCTCCGGGCGCCCGGCGGAGAGCGCGCCGTCCAGCGCCGAGGCGAAGGCGGCGCCGTCGCCGGACGAGCGGTCGCCGCCCGCGGAGGGCGTGGACCGGGGCGCCGGCGCGGTCGGCATCACCGGGGTGGTCATCGGTAGGCCTCCGCCTTGGTCATGACGGCGCGGACGTAGTTCTGGGTCTCGCTGAACGGCGGGATGCCGCCGTACCTGCGCACGTTGCCGGGGCCGGCGTTGTACGCGGCCAGCGCGAGCTCGGTGGAGCCGAACTGCGCGGTGAGGCTCGACAGGTAACGGGCCGCGCCGTCGACCGCGGACGCCGGGTCGAAGGCGTCGACGCCGAGGCCCTTGGCGGTGGCGGGCATGAACTGCATGAGGCCCTGTGCGCCGGCGGGCGAGACCGCGCGCGGGTCGAAGCCCGACTCCTGCGACGCCACGGCGGCCAGCAGGGAGGCGTCGACCCCGTGGCGGGCGGCGGCGCTGGTGAAGAGGTTGGCGTAGGGCACCCCGGCCAGCGACGCGCCCGACGCGGCGGCCGCGGCCTGCTCGGGCAGGACGCGGCGGATCACGGTCGGGTTGCCGACGGCCTGGACCTTGACCACCTCGCCCTCCTGGGGCGCGGCGATCATCTGGCCGTTGCCGATGTAGATGCCGACGTGGTCGACACCCGGCCGCGACGAGCTATTGTCGAAGAACACCAGGTCGCCGGGGCGGGCGTCGGCGAGCGAGGCGACCGCCCGGCCGGTGGTCGCCTGCTGCGAGGAGGTGCGCGGCAGGTCGATGCCCAGGTTGCCGAACACGAGCTGGGTGAAGCCGGAGCAGTCCAGGCCCTGCGACGGGTCGGTGCCGCCCCACAGGTAGGGCACGCCCAGGTACTTCATGGCCTCGCCGACCACGCCCCGCTCCGACGCGGTGCCGGCGCTGCCGGTCGCGGAGGCGGAGCCGGTGCCCGTCAGCCCGGCCGCCGCGGCGGCCGACGCCCAGCCGGTGCTGCCCGTCCGGGTGCCGACGACGAACCGCGTCTGGATCTCCGCGATGCGGGTCTGCACCGCGCTCAGCCCCTCCACGGCACCTCCTCGGTGCGCGGGCGGGCGGCGCGGCCGGTGACGAGGTCGTCCACGGCTCTCTCCTCGGCAGCCTGCTCGGCCAACCGGATCGCGGCGGCGTGCCGATCCCGGAGCCGCTCGAGCGCCTTGGTGCGCTGGGCGGCCGCCGTCCACCTCCGGCGCACCAGTTCGGCCTGCTCGGCGGTGGCGGTGGCCAGCGCGCGCTGCGCGGCGGCGTCCTCGGCGGCCAGCCGCTGCAGGGCGAGCGCGGCCAGGAAGGCGCCGGCGGCCGACGAGGCGGGCAGGCGGGCCGCAGCGACGGCGGTCTCGCGCTCGGTGGCCCGCAGGTCGGCGTCGGCGGCGGCCTGCGCGGCCTCGGCGGCGGCGAGGGCGGCGGCGCGCTCCTGGGTGCGGCGCAGCTCCAGGACCGGCTGCAGCCGGAAGGCGGCGCGCTTGGCCATCAGCCCGCCGTCCCGGTCGTGCGGCGCACGGGCACCCGCTCGGTCACGCGGCTCACGCGCCGACCTGGGCCGTGACGATGCGGTGCAGCATCGACCAGGCGTCCTCGGCCGCCGTCAGCTCACCGGTCGGCTGCTGCAGGAAGGCGTCGATGACCGGCGCCAGCTGCCGTGCCCGGTCGACCAGCGGGTCGCTGCCGGCCTGGTACGCGCCGATCTCGATGAGCTCCTTGGCGTCGCGCAGCGCACCCATGAGCCGGCGCACCTCGCGCGCGTCGGCCATGCGGTCGGGCGGGACGACGGCGCCGGCGACCCGGGAGATCGACTCCAGGACGTCGATGGCGGGGAAGTGGCCCGTGGTGGCCAGCTTGCGGGTCAGCACGATGTGCCCGTCGAGGATCGACCGCGCGGTGTCGGCGATGGGCTCGTTGTGGTCGTCGCCCTCGACCAGCACGGTGTAGAGCCCGGTGATCGAGCCGGTGGCGCCGGTGCCGGCCTTCTCCAGCAGCTTCGGCATCATCGCGAAGACGCTCGGCGGGTACCCGCGGGTGGCCGGCGGCTCGCCCGCCGACAGGCCGACCTCCCGCTGCGCCATGGCGGTGCGGGTGATCGAGTCCATGAGCAGCAGCACGTCGCGGCCCTGGTCGCGGAACGCCTCGGCGATCCGGGTGGCCACGAAGGCGGCCTTGAGCCGCACCAGCGGCGGTTCGTCGGAGGTGGCGACGACGACGACGGTGCGCGCCATCCCCTCCTCCCCAAGGTTCTCCTCGAGGAACTCGCGCACCTCGCGGCCGCGCTCGCCGATCAGGCCGATCACGCGCACGTCGGCGTCGGTGCCGCGGGTGATCTGCGACAGCAGCGTGGACTTGCCGACGCCGGAGCCGGCGAAGATGCCCAGCCGCTGGCCCTTGCCGCACGGCACGAGGGTGTCGAGGGCGCGCACGCCGAAGGCCAGCGGCTGGTCGACCCGCGTCCGCGACAGCGCGTGCGGCGTCTCGCTGGACAGGTCGACGTAGGAGACGCCGGTCCCCAGCGGCCGGCCGCCGTCGACCGGCCGGCCGAGCCCGTCGAGCACGCGGCCGAGCAGGCCGGGGCCGACCGGCACCTGCAGCGGCATCCCGGTGGCCCGCACCGGCGCGCCGGCGTGCACGCCGGACAGGTCGCCCAGCGGCATGCAGGTGAGCCGGTCGCGGGCGACGGCGACCACCTCGGCCAGCAGCGCCCGGCCGGTGCCGGGGTCGACCTCGACCAGGTCGCCCACCGCGGCGACGACGCCGTCGACCGACAGGGTCAGGCCCATGGCGCCGACCACGCGGCCGGTGACCTGCGGCCGGGCCGCGGCCCGCGCCCGGGGGAGCAGCGCGGCGAGCGTCACAGGGCGAGCACCGCCTGGACCCGCTCCACCGCGGCGGAGAGCTGGGCGTCGATGCGCTGCAGGCCGGTCTCGGCGACCGCGCCGGCCCGCTCGACCGACGGGTCGCCGGTCACCGTGACCGTCGCGGGCAGCGCGGCGAGCGCCTCATCGGGGATCTCGGCGAGGTCGTCGGGGTGCACGCGGACGACGACGGGGGCGTCCGCCGGCGCGAGGGTGAGCGCGCGCCGGACGGCGTCGAGGCCGGGTGACTCGGCCAGCGCCAGCTCCCGGCCGAGCAGGTCCTCCACCAGCGTGACGACGGCGGTGAGGACGGAGTCGCGGATGTCCTCGGCGACCGGCACGGCCGCCTGGTCCAGCCGGGTCACCGCGGCGCCCAGCGCGGCGGTGGCCGACACCAGCCGGCGCTCCCAGCGGGCCTGCACCTCGGCCAGCCGCTCGGCGGCCGCCCGCTCGGTCTGCGCCACGACCTCCTCGGCCGCCGCGAGGCCCTCGGCGTGCCCGACGGCGAAGCCCTCGGCCCGCGCCTGCTGGCGCAGCCGCTCGAGCTCCTCGGCGTAGACGTCGCCGAGCCGCAGGGTGGGCCGGCCGGCCGGCGGCCCGTCCGGCACGGGCTGGTCGGCCGCCCGCCGGATCGTCGTCCGCCGGTCGGTGGGGGACGGGCCGACCTCCGCGTAGGCGACCGGGCCGTCGGACGGGGCGGGCGCCGGCGCGCTGCGCGGGGAGGGGACGGCGTCGCGGTAGGACACCGCCCGGGCCGCCGACGCCCCGCGCAGCAGCGTCCCCGTGCGGGCCTCAGGAGACGAAGTCATCCTCGCCTCCCCGGCTGATCGTCAGCACGCCCTGCTCCTCGAGGGTGCGGATGACGCCGACGACCTTGCCCTGGGCCTCCTCGACCGTGCGGGTGCGGACCGGCCCGAGCAGCTCGATCTCCTCGAGCAGGTTCTCGGCGGCGCGCTCGGAGAGGTTGCGCACCACCTTGTCCCGGACGTCGGGGCGCACGCCCTTGAGGGCGGTGGCCAGGTCGTTGGCCTCCACCTCGCGCAGCACCAGCTGCAGGGAGCGGTCGTCGATCGTGACGATGTCCTCGAAGACGAACATCTGCGCCCGGACCTGCTCGGCGAGCTCGGGGTCGGTGCTGTCCAGCCACTCGAGGATGGAGCGCTCGGTGGGCCGCGGGGAGCGGTTGATGATCTCCACCAGGGTCTCCACGCCACCGACGGTGGTCATGTCCTGGTGCGCCAGCAGCGAGCCCATCCGGCGGCCGAGCTCCTCCTCGACCAGGCGGACCATCTCCGGGCTGGTGCGGTCCATGGTGGCGATGCGGTGGGCGACCTCGGCCTGCTGCTCGGGCAGGAACCCGGAGAGCACCTCGGCCGACTGGGCCGCGGTCAGGTGGGCGAGCACCAGCGCGATCACCTGCGGGTGCTCGTCCTTGAGGAAGGTGACCAGCTGCCGCACGTCGGCGTTGCGCAGCGAGGCGAACGGCACCTCGGTGTAGACGACGTTGAGCCGCTGCAGGATGCCGTCGGCCTTCTCCTCGCCCAGGCCGGCGGCCAGGATCTCGCGCGCGAAGTCGACGCCGCCGCGGCCGATGAAGCGCTGCGCGGTCATCATCTGGTGGAACTCGCTGAGCACGCCGTCGACGTCCGCGGGCTCCACGGTGTTGAGCCGCATGAGCTCGCGGGTGATCGACTCGACCTCGCGCGGGCGGAGCTTGGACAGCAGGACGCCGGCCTCCTCCTTCGACATCTGCGCGAGGAAGACGGCCGCCTTGCGCAACCCGGGCAGCTCCGGGCGCGCGGGTGCGGCCGGGGTGGTCGGCGCGGGCAGGTTGCTGCCCGCGCCGAGCCCGACGAGCTGCTCGACCGACGCGATGCTCATGCCTGGCCCTCCCGGTCGTGTGCTGCGGTCATGACTTGCTCTCGCTCAGCCAGCCGCGCAGCATCGCCGCGACCTCGTCGGGCTTCTCGGCGACCATCGACGAGATCTCGGTGCGCACCCGCTGGCGCTCGGCGGCCTCGAGCTCGAGCGCGGCGTTGTCCACGATCGGCTCCTCGCGGGTGCTGGCCACCCGCAGGCGCTCCAGCTCGGCGAGCATGTCGTCGTCGAGCTCGAGGGGCTCGTAGTCCTCCTCGACCTCGCCGCGGCGGCGCGAGCGCAGCCACACCAGCACGATGACGAGCAGGATGCCCAGGCCGATGCCGCCGGTCTTGACCAGCGACCACATCTGGGCCTGCCGCTCCGCCTCCTCGGCGGCCTCGAGCTCGGCGGCGGCCTGGTCGGCGGCCGTGGTGTCGAACGGCATGGCCGCGACGGTGATCGCGTCGCCGCGCGCGGTGTCGAGGCCGACGGCGTTGCCGACCAGCGCCTGCACCTGCTGCTGGTTCAGGTTGCCGGCGACGGTGCCGTCCATGACCACCGAGACCGTGAGCCGGTTGATGGTGCCGGGCGCCCCGACGACGGTCTCCGTGGTCGTGTCGACGGAGTTGTTGACCGTCGACTCCTCCCGCTCGTAGCTGGAGGTGCCGCCCCCGCCCGTGGCGTCGGCGGTGTTCTCCGGGCCCAGCACGCCGCCGACCGCCGTCCCGTCGCCGGTGTAGGTCTCCGAGGAGGTGCTCTCCGACAGCGGCGGCGTCCCCTCGTTGTAGGTGTGCGTCTCCGACGTCGACTGCCGCTGCGACAGGTCCAGGTCGGCGCGCACGGAGACCACGGCGCGGTTGGGGCCGAGGACCCGGTCGAGGATCTGCTGGGCGTTGGTCGCGAGCCGGTCCTCGTACTCCTGCTCCATCTGCGAGCGCTGGTCGCCGGCGGCGGCGGTCAGCCCGGTGCCGGCCGCGGAGAGCACCCGGCCGGTGGAGTCGGCGACCGTGACGTCGGTCGGGTCCATGCCCTCGATGCTGGAGCTGACCAGGTTGGTGACGGCGTTGATCTGCTCACCGGTCAGCTCGGTGCCGGGGGACAGGTCGAGCAGCACCGACGCGGTCGGCTTGCCCTCGTCGGTCACGAAGACCTCGTCCTTGGGCAGCGCGATGTGGACGACGGCGGTGTTGACCCCGTCGATGGCCTCCAGGGTGCTGGCCAGCTCGCCCTCGATGGCGCGCTGGTAGGTCACCTGCTGCTGGAACTCGCTGGTGGTGATGCCCTGCTCGTCGAGCAGCGCGTACCCCGTGTCCTGCCCGGCGGGCAGCCCCAGGCCGCTCATGGCCAGCCGCAGGTCGTAGACCTGCTCGTTGGCGACCATGATCGTGCCGCCGCCGTCGGCCAGCTCGTACGCGACGCCCTGGGCGTTGAGCTCGTCGACGATCGCCGAGGCGTCGGCCGACGACAGGTTGGAGAACAGCGGGGACAGCGTGGGCTTGGTGATCCAGCTGTAGAAGAAGAACCCGCCGAGGACCAGCCCCAGGGCGAGCAGGCCGATGACGACCTTCTGCCCGAGGCTGATCGTCGAGAGCACGGACCGGATCCGCGCCAACGGCCCGGCGAGCGCAGCAGGCATCAGATCGGCATCCTCATGATCTCGTTGAAGGCGCTGACCGCCTGGTTCTTGATGGTCACGACCATCTGCGTGGCGAGCGCCGCCTGGTTGCTCGCGATCATGTAGTCGTGCACGTCCTTCAGGTCACCGGTGGCGGCCTGGGTGGCCAGCTCGTCGGCGGTGGACTGGGTGCTCTGCAGCTGATCCAGCGACGAGGCGAGCACCGAGGCGAAGTCGGCGCCGCCGGCGGGCTCCGCGGCCTGCGTGCGCTGCACGCCGGTGGGCGCGGCGACGCCGGCGAACCCGGCGATCGAGATGCCGGGGACGGGGGAGGTCACGGTCAGCCCTTCCCGAGCTGCAGGGCAGCCTGGTAGGCGTCGCGGGCCCGCTCGATCACCGTGGCGTTGGCCTGGTAGCCGCGCTGGGCGATCATCAGCTCGGTCATCTGGTCACCGAGGTCGATGTCGGGGTACTTGACGTACCCGTTCGCGTCGGCGAGCGGGTTGTCCGGCTCGTACACCATGCGGCCCTCGCCGCTGCCGAACTCCACCCCGGCCACCCGCACGCCGCCCTCGCCCGAGCCGTACTCGACGGCCTGGACGTCGACGAAGCGCTGCTTGAACGCCTCCTCGTTGGTGGCGGACACCGTGTTGATGTTCGAGATGTTGTCGGAGACGGCGTCGAGCCACTTGCGGTGGGCGAGCATGCCGGAGCCGGCGATGCTCATCGCGTCGAACATCGCCGCCTCAGCTCGTCGCCAGCGCGCTGCGCAGCAGCGAGTACTTGCCGCCGAGAGCGTTGAGGGCCAGCTGGTAGCGCAGGCCCGTCTCCGTCGCGATGACCGTCTCGCTGTCGAGGTTGACGTTGTTGCCGTTGGTGTTGGTCGGCTCGAGCGACCGGCGGACCGTGCCCCCGGAGATCGTCGGCGCCTCCCCGTCGGAGACGGCGCCCTTCAGCGCGGTCTCGAAGTCGGTGCGGCCGGCGAGGAAGCCCGGGGTGTTGACGTTGGCGATGTTGTCGGCGGTGACCCGCTGACGCTGGGCCAGGCCCGAGAGGGCGCTGTGCAGCGTCGTCATGGTGCGGTCCTCGATCAGCATGGACCGGACCGCCGGCGGGGTGCGCAGGACACGAAGGACCTCCGGATGTGCGGCAGGAGCGCTCGCGCGCAGGCGAGAGCGCGGGGTCCGCCGATCCGTGGCGTGACGTGTGCTGTCCGTGCCTCTCCTACATCGGCACCGCGGCGTCCCGGGCTGACCGGCGCGGTGTCACACGATGGGTGGAAGTGCCCGTGGAGGCCCGCGGTGCAGCTGTGACCACGGGCCGCGGTCGGGTCGGCACGCGCCGGAAGCACGACGCCCCGCCGGCCTCGGGAGGCCGGCGGGGCGTCGGAGCGGTGGGGGGCTCGGTCAGGCGAGCTTGCGCTGGTCGCGGGTGCGGTGCTCCCGGGCCTTGCGCCAGGCGGTGGCCCACAGCTCGGCGGTGTGCTCGGTCAGGTGGCCGGCGAGCACCTTCTGGTGCGCGGCGGCGGCCTGCTCGCGCCGGCGGTCGGCGTCCTCGACCAGCGCCCTGATGCCCTTGGCCCAGTCCTTGGGGGCACGGGCCGCCCAGCCGAGCCCGAGCCGCTGGTACTCCTCGGTGGTGGCCCGGACGCAGGCGACGCCGCGCGCGGAGAACTCCAGCGGCTTGAGCCAGCTCTTGGCGGTGTTGAAGGCGTCGATCCGCAGCGGCGCGATGCCGACGTCGAAGACCTCGCCGACGGTGGCGACGTACTGGTCGACGCCGTTGATCCAGCCGATCTCGTCCGGCTCCTCGGGCAGGCGCAGCCGCTCGCGGAGGTCGTGCTTCTGCCCCAGGACGAGGAACCTGGAGCGGCCGCGGGTCCGGTCCAGCGCCTGCTGCAGCCCCGACCCCATCTCCTGCAGGTCGTAGGGGTGCACGCCGACGTTGCCGGTCCAGCCGACCGTCACGACGTCGGGCTCCCGCTCGTACGCCGGCGGCAGCTCGGCGTTGCGACGCGGGATGGCGTTCGGCACGACCATGCCGCGCCCGTGGGGGGCGTACTCCTTGATCAGCGACGGGGTCGACACCGTGACGAAATCGGCCTCGAGGGCGCACTGCCGGGGGATCTTGCCGGTACCGCGGCGCACCAGCTCGTGGTGGCCCTGGTGGCCGTAGGGCACCGCCGAGGCGAGGTCGTCCATCTCCACGACCACGGCGACGCCCCGGGCCTTGAGGATGCGCATCATCTGCAGGCTCTCGAGGGTCTTCGGCAGCTGGAAGACGACCACGTCGGCGTCCCGCGCGTCGACCTCGCCCACGACGAGGCCCTCGCCGTCGGGGGCGGGGTACATCGTGGTGGTGAGCCCGAGGCGGGTCTCGACGGTGAGACCGAGGTCGGCCTCGTTCACCGCCCGCGCGGGCTCGTCCGCCCGGTAGTACTCGGAGCCGTCGTAGCGGGTCTTGGAGATCAGCACCTTCATCGGGCCGTGTCCCTTCATGGAGCCAGGTCCTTCCCGGGTGCTGCGGCAGGCGGCCGGCAGCAGGTCAGGGAGCAGCCCGCGCCGCGGGTGGGGCGAGGCCATGGGTACTCATCGGCAGTCCGGGGCCGGTCCGGCACCGCTCGCGTTCCCCGAGGGGTCAGAGGGCCTTGTCGATGAAGGCGGGAACCGGCCGGCTGGGGCCGTACGACATGCGTGCGGCGACGTCCCGCTGGCGCTGGCTCTGGGTGATGCGCTCGACCAGGCGCTCTGCGACGGCGAGCTGGTGCTGCAGGAGGCGGGCGGCGCGCTCGCGCAGCTCGTCGGGCAGCGGCCCCACGGACGACGGGGGCACCCAGTCCTGCGACCGCCGTCCCCAGGCGGCGATCTCGTCGGCCCGGTCGCGGGCCAGGGTGGCCTCGGCCTCGAGCACCTGCCCCTCGAGGTCGTCGAGGACGGTGTGCCAGGTGACCGGCCGCGCCGTCCCGTCGTCGGTCATGCCGGGCACGACGCCAGGGAGGCGGCCGCTTCCCTCCAGGCGTCGCGGAGCGGCTCGACGACCTTGCGGCAGTCGGCCACCCGGCGCACGTCGCCCTTCACGTTGGCCTTGATCAGCTCGGTGAGCAGCCAGGTGTAGAGGGCCGCCAGGCGGGGGCCGCCCTCCCAGGCGTCCACGTCCAGGCTGGACTGCAGCTCCAGCAGGATGTCCTGGGCATGCTGCAGCTGGGCGTTGGCCTCCGCGCGGTTGCCGTCGGTGAGGGCGACGTGGGCGCGCTCGAGGTCGAGGGCCAGCCGGTCGTAGAGCATCACCAGCAGCTGCTGGGGGGAGGCGGTGGTGATGGAGTCACCGAGGTAGCGGGCACGCAGGGCGGCCGTGCTCATGGGGATTTCCTCCTGGTGCGGTGGATCAGGACTTCGACGACCGGGTGGGCAGCGACGAGAGCTGCGCCGAGAGCCACGACGACTGGCTCTGCAGCGTGCTGAGCACCGTCTCCATCGCGGTGAACTGGGCGGTGAGCGTCGCCTGGCGCTTCTCCAGCCGGAGGTTCCAGGCCTCGATCTGGTCCTGGATGTCCTCGGCCAGCGAGTCCTCGCTCTTGGCGAGCAGGGTGAGGGTGCCGGTGGTCGAGTCGGTCGCCGCCTTGGCGACGGCGAGCAGCCGCTGCGCGACACCCGGGACGGCGGTCACGTCGTCGGAGTTGCCGGCGACCCCGTCGGGATCGGCCGCCGCCCGGCCGTCGACCAGGCGCTGCACGAGCGCCGGGTCGGACTTCAGCTTCGCCACGAACGCGGTCTTGTCGAAGGCGATCTGGCCGTCCTTGGTCAGCTGCAGCCCGGCCGTGGCGGCCGAGCCGTCGGCGCCGACCGCGTAGGCGACGGCGTCGAGCACCTTGCCGGTCAGGGACTGCAGCACGGTGTCGCCCTTGAGGACCGCGGTGCTGCCGGAGCTGCTGTCGGTGTGCTCGGCGACGGTCGACAGCGCGTTGTTGGCCGCGGTGACCAGGTTCTGGACGGCGGCGGCGACGGCGTCCGGGTCGCTGGTCACGGTCACGGTCGCGGTCCCGGTCTGGTTCACGGTGACCGACGTGCCGGGCATGAGCTCGCCGAAGGTGTTGGTGGACGAGACGGCGTCGTAGCCGCCGGTGGCCGGGCCGACGTGGATGCGCGCGTCCGCGCCCTGCGTGAGCACGGGGAAGGCGGAGGTGGTGCCGCCGCTGGGCGCCACGGTGAAGGTGCTGCCGGCGCCGGAGGTCGTGGAGGTGAGCTGCAGGCGGTAGCCGGTGGTGGTCTTGACCGCGGCGGCGCTCACCCCGGCGTTGGCCGCGTTGATGGCGGTGACCGCGTCGTTCAGCGTGGCGCCGTCCTTGAGCGCGATCGACGTCGTGGTCCCGTTCTTGGTCAGGGTCAGCGGCGAGCCCAGCCCGGCGGCGTCCGTGGCGTTGGCCCAGGTGGCGGTGCTCAGCACGGAGTGGCTGGCCGCGAGCTCCTTGACGTCGAACAGGAGGGAGCCGGACGTGGCCGTCGCCGACGCGGTCGCCACGACGCCGGCGGAGGAGCTGCTCGCCTTCGCCGCGGACCAGGTCGCGGCCTTGCCCAGTGCCTCGGCGGCGGTGCGGAGGGCGTCGAACTTGGTGTTGATGTCCCGGTACGCGGCGGCGTCGTCCTGCGTGTCCGCGAGCTTGCTCTTGAGCAGCGTCTGCGGCTGGGCCTCGAGCTGCATGAGCTGGCTGACCAGGGTGGCCGTGTCCAGGCCCGAGATGAGGCCGCTGATGCTCGCCGTCGCCATCGCTGCTCCGATCGGTCACGGGCCGGGTGCCCGGCGGATGTGGGTGAGGGGGGAGGCCGGGGCCTCCCCCCTCACCAGGGTGGTGCTAGGTCCTGCTACCGGGGGATCAGCCCAGCAGCTGCAGGATGCCCTGCGAGGACTGGTTGGCCTGGGCCAACATCGCGGTACCGGCCTGGCTCAGGATCTGGGTCCGGGAGAAGTTGGTCATCTCCTGGGCCATGTCGGTGTCGCGGATCCGGCTCTCCGACGCGGTGAGGTTCTCGATCGTCGCGTTCAGGTTGTTGATCTTGTGCTCGAGCCGGTTCTGGATGGCACCCAGGCTGGCCCGCTGGTCGGAGACCGTGCCGATCGCCGTGTTGACGGCGTTCAGCGCACCGGAGGCGGCGGAGGCGCTGCCGATCCCGGAGGCGGCGGCACCCGAGATGCCCAGGGCGTTGGCCCGCATGTCGCCGATGGTGACGGTGAGGGTCTCACCGGCGTTGGCGCCGACCTGGAAGTTCTTGCCGGAGTAGCCGCCGCTCAGCAGGCTCGTGCCGTTGAACGTCGTCTTGCTGGCGATGTCGTTGAGCTCCTTGACGAGCTCCTGGAACTCCTTGTCCGCCTTCGCCTTGTCGGTGTCGCTCAGGGCACCGTCGTTGGACGCCTGCACCGCGAGGTCGCGCATGCGCTGCAGGATGGAGTGCGTCTCGGTGAGCGCACCCTCAGCGGTCTGGACCACCGAGATGCCGTCCTGCGCGTTGCGGACGGCGACCTTCAGGCCACCGATCTGCGACCGCAGGCCCTCCGAGATCGCCAGGCCGGCGGCGTCGTCGGCGGCCCGGTTGATCCGGAAGCCGCTGGACAGCTTCTCCAGCGACTTGTTCATCGCACCCTGCGTGACCGACAGGTTCCGGTACGCGTTGAGGGCAGCGACGTTGGTGTTGACGCTCAGACCCACGGTTTTCCTCCTTGGAATCGGGTCTCGGGGGTTGTCCGCTGCATCCGTGCTGCGGATTCCTTGCAGGGGTAGTTACGGCGCGGGGGCGTCCCGACTTGAGGCGAACGGGGCGAAAGTTTTTCCTCCCGCGCGCCCGTGCCGGAGGAGCTCAGGCCGGCTGCGCGGCCGCCCCGAGGCCCGGCACCTGCCAGGGCGTCCGGGGGCGGGGGAGCGTGGGCGCCGCCGCCCGCCCGGCGACCCGGTCGACGTAGAGGCGCTGCTGGTTGCGGGCCCGCACCCCGCCCTCGGCGGGGACCTGCTTGCCCTCCCAGACCTCGCTCATCGCGGCGTGCAGGAGGGTCAGCGCCCGCGCACGCATCTGCGAGACCCGCGACAGGGTCACGCCGAGGTCGTCCGCGATCTCGGTCAGCGATTCATCACCGAAGAAATTCCGCTCGATGACCTCGTCCAGGCGGTCGGGCAGGGCACGGATGGCGTCGTGCAGGTGCCGGGTGCGCTCGCTGCGCAGCAGGGCGCGCTCGGGGGACTCGCCGGTGTCCGGCAGGTCGAGGGATCCGCCCTCGCCGGCGTTGGCGTCGATGCTCACCATCACCGCGCGGTGGACGTCGACCTGCAGCGCGTCGATCTCACCGGGGGCGACGCCGAGGCGCGCGGCCAGCTCTGCCTTCGTCGGCGGCCGCCCGAGCTCGATGGCGAGGGCGTCGGTGGCCGCCTCCGTGCGCCGGGCGGCGGCGCGCACCGAGCGGCTGGCCCAGTCCCCGCTGCGCAGCTCGTCGAGGACGGCGCCCTGGAGCCGGGCGAGGGCGTAGGTGGCGAAGGAGGCGCCGGCCGACGGGTCGAACCGGCGGGCGACCTCGACCAGCGCCACCTGCGCGCAGGAGACCAGGTCCTCGCGGCTGACGTGGCCGGGCAGCGAGATCCGCGAGGCGACGGCGTTGACCGCGAAGTGCGCGAGGGGGAGGTGCTCGGTCACCAGCGCTTCGATGTCGGCCGCCGACCGCCGGTCCGCCGGCGGCCGGGAACCGGGGCGATCGGGCGCGAGGGCTCGGGCAGGTCTCACGCCGTCTCTTCTCGGCTGGTTCAGCCGCCCATCGCACCGTCGTCGGCACATTTCCTCGCCGGCTGGAGCGCTTCCCCCGTTCGGGTCCGCGTTTCGGCTTGAGGCCCCGGCGCGGGGTGCCGAAGCCACACCCGACGAGATCCGCACGGCGTGGGGCGACCCCGCGCGGCGAGACGAGGGAAGGCGGTGGAGGACGTGGACTTCCAGCACCTGTCGACGTTGCTCTGGCGCGAGCAGGAGCTGCTGGACCTGCTGCTGTTCAAGGCCGAGGAGAAGCAGTACCTGATCCTCACCGGCAAGACGCGCTGGCTCGCCCGCATCGCGCACGAGATCGAGGTCGTCCTCGACCAGCTGCGGACCATCGAGGTCGAGCGCGCCGCCGCCTCCGAGGCGATCGCGGTGCACCTGGGCCTCGGCGCGAACCCGTCGCTGCGCCAGCTGGCCGAGAAGGCGCCCACCCCCTGGAACGACCTGTTCGCCAAGCACCACGAGGCCCTGCTCGTGCTGGTCACCGACCTGCGCAGCCTGTCGGACGCCAACCGGGAGCTCATCGAGGGCGGCATGGCCGTCATCGGCGACGCCCTGCTGTCGGTGCGGACGCCGACCGCCGGCACCTACGGCGCCAGCGGCCGCACCCAGAACGGCGACTCCCGGGCGGTCACGCTGGACGGTGCCCTGTGACGGGGACGTTCGGCGGCCTCAACACCGCCCGGACGGCGCTGTGGGCCAACCAGCGCGGCATGGACGTGACCGGCCAGAACCTGGCCAACATGAACACGGTCGGCTACTCGCGCCAGCGCGCCGAGCTGCAGTCGCTGGGCGGCACCGCCGTCCCGGCCGTCCACGCCGTCAACAACAACGTGGGTGAGGGCGTCAGCGCCGAGAAGGTCGCCCGCATCCGCGACAGCTTCCTGGAGTCCCGCGCCCAGCTCGAGCACGCCAGCGCCGCCAGCCTGACCGTCGCCGAGGACACGCTCGCCCAGATCGAGGACGCGTTCCGCGAGCCGGGCACCACCGGCATCCAGGCCCAGCTGGCCGACATGTGGTCGGCCTGGGGCGACGTCCACAGCAACTCCACCGAGCCGGGAGCGCGCACCCAGGTCCTGCAGCGCACCGAGACGCTCGTCTCCGGCATGCGCACCACGCGTGCCGCCCTCGACCAGCAGTGGGCGGGGACGCACGCCGGCCTGTCGACCCTGGTCGACGACGTGAACGCCACCGCGCGGTCGATCGCGGACCTCAACGCGCAGATCCGGCGCAGCACCCAGGTCGGCCTGCCCAGCAACGAGCTGGCCGACAAGCGCGACGTGCTGGTCATGGAGCTGGCCGACAAGGTCGGGGCCACGTCCAGCGCCGCCGCCGACGGCACGCTCACCGTGTCCGTCGGGGGCGTCACGCTCGTCTCCGGGGACAAGACCATCTCGCTGGCCATGCGGGGCAGCAACGACCCCGACCTGGTGGGCAGCGACCCGCCGCGGATCGTGACCTCGCCGGCCGGCGTCCTCGTCCGGCCGGGGGGCACCGCCGAGGGGCAGCTCACCGCGCTCACGGCGACGATCCCGAGCTACCGCGCGGCGATCGACGGCATCGCCCGCACGCTGGCCACCGACCTGAACGCCGCCCACATGGCCGGCTACGACCAGAACGGTGACCCGGGCGCGGAGCTGCTGGGCAACGCCGCCCCGCCCGCCGCGGTCGACTACTCGCAGATCACCGCCGCGAACCTGACCCTGCGGATCTCCGACCCGAAGGAGCTCGCGGCCGCCGAGCTCTCCCCGACGGCCGCCGGTGGCTCGCCCTCCGCCGACAACACCAACGCCGACCGCATCTACCAGGTCGGCCTGAAGACCGGGGGAGCGGACGACGGTTACCGCCAGATGATCGTCGGCCTGGGGGTGGAGGCGCAGACGGCGACCAACCGGCTGACCACGCAGACCGTGATCGGCGCGCAGGTGGACGCCTCGCGCGAGTCGGTCTCGGGGGTGAACCTCGACGAGGAGGTCACCAACCTGCTGCAGTTCCAGCACGGGTACGCCGCCGCCGGCCAGCTCGTCTCGGCGATCAACTCCATGCTCGACACGCTGATCAACATGGTGCGGTGACCTGACGATGGCCATTCGGATCACCCAGCGCGCGATGGCGCTCACCAGCCTCCAGGGGCTGATGAACAACAAGACCGCCATCGACAGGCTCCAGCAGCAGCTGACGTCCGGCAAGACGATCAGCCGCCCGTCGGACTCGCCGACGGGGACGAACACGTCGCTGCTCACCCGGCAGGCGATGAGCGCCAACGACCAGTACGCGCGCAACATCTCCGACGGCAAGACGTTCCTCGACGCCACCGACTCGGCGATGCAGAACATGCTCACCCAGCTCCGCCGCGTCCGGGACCTCGCGGTCCAGGCGCTCAACGAGGGCGGCGGCACCGACCAGTCGCTGGCCGCGATCTCGACCGAGGTCGGCGGCATCCGCGAGAGCATGCTGCAGCAGGCGAACCTGGTCGTGCAGGGACGGCCCCTCTTCGGCGGGGTGACGAGCGGGGACAAGGCCTACGACGCCGACGGCGGCTACGTCGGCGTCGGGGGTGCGGCGGGGATCGCCGTGCAGCCGCTCGAGCGGCGGGTCTCCGCCGTCGAGACGATCCGGGTCGACATCACCGGGGTGGAGGCCTTCGGCGACCCCGCGACCGGCAAGGACCTCTTCTCCGTGGTCGAGAACATCGCCGCGCACGTCGGGGACCAGACGTCCCTGTCCACCGACCTGGCCGACCTCGACGCGGCGCTCGACCACCTGCTCGAGGCCGCCGCCGACGTGGGCACGCGGTCGACGCGGATGGAGACGGCGGCCGCGGTGAACGCCGACACCGCGCTCAACCTGAAGAGCCGGCTGGCCGACACGGAGGACGTCGACCTGCCGAAGACGCTCATGGAGCTGCAGATGCAGCAGAACAACTACGAGGCCGCGCTGCAGGTCACCGCACAGTCGCTCCAGCCCACCCTGCTCGACTACCTGCGCTGAGCGGACGGACGACCCCGATGACGCTGTCGCCCGCCGCGACCCGGCCCGCCTCCGTGGCGGTGCTGGCGCTGGCCGAGCCGCTGCCCGGCTTCCCCCGCCACAGGGACTACGTCCTCGTCGCGGCCGACACCGACGGGCTGCTGTTCTGGCTGCAGTCCGTGGCGCTCGACGGGCCCCGGTTCCTGGCCGCCCCGGCGGCCCGCTTCTTCCCCGACTACGCCCCGGTCCTGCCCCGGACCGTCTGCGCCGAGCTGGACCTGGAGGACCCGGCCGAGGCGCTGCTGTACTGCCTGCTGACGGTGCCCCGCGGGGACGTCGGCGCCGCCACGGCGAACCTGCGTGCTCCCGTCGTGGTCAACCCCGTCGCCGGCCGCGCCCGCCAGGTCGTGCTCGCCGACGGAACGCATCCGATCCGGCGTCCCCTGCGCCGATAAGGATGCTGGGCGGCCGGGATCCACCTGCCGAGCCGCCCGTGCCAGGAGGCCACCACAACCCATGGAGGGGTAACAGATGCTCACTCTCACGCGCAGCGTCGGCGAGACCATCCGCATCGGCGACGACATCGAGGTGCACGTCGTCGAGGTCCGCGGCGGCACGGTCCGGCTGGGGTTCAAGGCCCCCCGCGAGGTGCCGATCCACCGCGAGGAGGTCTACCGGCAGATCGCCGAGGCCAACCTCCTCGCCGCGCAGGTGACCGCCGACAGCCTCGGCGCCCTGGCCGCCTTCGTGCCGGCCGCCGCGGCGGCCGAGCCGGCGGGGGACGCGACCCCGGTGACGCACCAGGAGCCGTCCGCCTGACAGATGTCGCGGCCGGGGCCCGGCAGATTTGTCAGGCCTCGCCCGCGCGTCCGCGATCACGGTCCAGCGCAGCCACGACACGGGCAAGACCTGCCGAACCGTGCCCTCCACAACTGGGAGGGACACGGCAGGTGTTGTGCCGTGTCGTGGGCGGCGATGCGGCAGATTTCCCCCAGGCACGCAACAGGGGGCGATCACCATGTCACGCACTGCATCGAACAACGCAGCCACGCTCGACACCGAGACCGTGGTGGTGCACGTGCAGCTGCGCCCGCGGCGCGGTGCGACCCGCAAGTGCCTGGCGGCGCTGGCGGCCCTGGCCGCGGAGCACGAGTCGGTGTCCTTCGCGGTCACCGGCGTGAGCAAGGACGACCGGGTCGTCCGGCTGACCGTCGGCGTGGAGCTGGGCCCGCGCACCGCGATCGCGAAGTTCTCGCCGCAGGCCCAGGCGGCCTACGCCTTCGTCACCGGCATCTTCACGTCGCTGTACGACCACATGCCGGTCTACACCGCGGAGCCCGCCGCCGAGGAGCGCGCCGCCGCCGCGGCGCTGCTCGAGACGGCCGCCCGCGGCGCCGGCGCCGCCGTGCCGGCCCCGCGCGAGGCCGCGCTCGTCGAGCGCATCCCGGCCTGACCTCCCCCTCTCCTGTCTTCCCCGCAGTCCGAGGAGTTCCGGTGTCCGACCGTGTGCTGTCCCAGTCCCGCGCGCCGCTCGTCTTCGGCGGCATCCCCGAGGCCGAGGGGTGGCGGCTGGCGCCGATCGCCGTCCTCGACCGGGTGCACTTCCGGGTCGACCGCGAGCTGCCGCTGGAGGAGTTCCGCGCCGACGCACCGGACGGCGTCACGGTCAGCTACGACCAGGGCGACGGCCTCTACCGGGTGGACGGCGCCCCCGGCTCGGCGTCGGTGCTGGCCGACTGGGTGAAGGCCTGGTGCGCGCGGCACGGCTGCACCACCGTGGGCCTGCGGGCCGAGACCGACGTCCGCCGCCGCGCGCCGCGTGACCTGCCGCCGGCGTTCCTGGCCGACCTGTGCCGCCACTACGGGCCGGTCAGCCTCAAGCGGCTGCAGCGCAACATGAGCACGATCCGGCTGCACCTGCCCGACCCGGACGACCTCGGCCAGCAGGTCTACGAGTGGGTGCTCAAGGCGGTCAGCCAGTACGACGAGACCAAGGGAGTCCCCTTCGGGGCGTTCCTGGCCACGCAGCTGTCCAAGTGGGTGCACGACCTGGGCCGCAACGCCCACGGCCGGACCGCCGCCGACACCGAGCACAAGCAGCAGAAGGCGATCGCGGCGTTCATCGCCGAGCACCAGCGCCGGCCCAGCGAGCGGGAGCTCGCCGCGTACATGGGCCAGAGCGTCGAGACCCTGCGCCGCAACTCGCAGACGGTGGCCACCCTCAACGGGCTGCGCAACCTGCAGTCGCTCGACGGCGGACCGGACGCCACCGAGGTGCTGCTGCCCGACTCCTCCGAGGCGCCCGACGAGATCATGGGCGAGGCCGAGCAGACGCTGCTGTCGCACGCGCTCACCGCGGCCTGCGCGCCCGACCCGGACGCGCGCCGCGACCAGCGGGCGGGGCAGCCGAACGTGCTGGGCTGGGCGACGTGGTACCTCACGACCTGGGGCGGGCGCACCAAGACCCAGCTGTCGAACGAGCTCAACACCTCGGTGCGCAACATGAACGTCTACGCCGACCGCGTGGAGAAGGCGCTCAAGCAGCGCCTCGCGGAGCTGGACGACTGAAAGGACCCCGCTGCCCCCCGCCCCTCGCACGCCCGGGGCGGGCCCGCAGCGAGGCCGGCTCCGCGCGTCCTCCGCGGGGCCGCTCCGGCATGCTGCGAGGGGCCCGGTTCCGGTTGCGGAACCGGGCCCCTGCCACATCGGGGGGCGGAAGTTCTGTGCATTTTCGCCCGTGACTGGGGTCCATCCAGGTCCCGCAGTGCCGATATCCAACCCGTGACACCGCGCCCGACCCCCCGCCGCCGCACAGCGGCCGGGGCGCCGGGCCGACACGGGGAGGGACGGCGGTGACCGCGATCCACGGGGACCCGCTGCCGCAGGTCCTGGTTCCGCACTGGCTCACGGCGCGGCACCGGGAGCAGCTGGCTGCCGCGCTGCGGGAGGAGCTCGCCGGCGCGCGGCTCCACCCGGTGGCCGCGATCCGGCTGCAGGACGTGCTCACCGAGCTGCACGTCGCCGCGGCCCGGGACGCGGTCTGGCCCGCGACCGCCGACCGCGTGCGCCGGGCGACCGGCTGGGACGCCGACGTGCTGCCTGTGCGGCTGTCGGCCGAGGAGCTGGCCGGCGTGCTCGCCGTGCCCACGCTCTCGGACGAGCTGCGGGCGGTGCTGTCGGGAGTCCCCGCCTGATGGGGGAGAGCCCGTTCGGACGTTCGCCGCTGGGCCTGCTGCACCGCCTGCGGCCGGAGCCGGTGCAGGTCGCGGACCTGCGCGACGTCGCCGAGACGGTGCTGCCCCGCCTCGCGACCTCCCGGCTGCGGCTGGCGGTCCAGCGCTCCGCGCTCCTCCTCGAGGAAGACGAGCGCCGCGTGCACGTGCACCTCGCCGACCTGGCCGCGGACATGACCGACGCCGGCGTGCGCGCCACCCCTGACGCACTCGGGGCCGCGCTGGTGACCTGGGTGGCGCACCGGCCGGTGACCGACTCCGCCGCCACCGCGGCCGGCGTCGCCGTCCTCGACTGGACCGACCGCGCCGAGACCGCCGTCGCCTGGCGGGTCGTCGTCCGCCGCGGGGACCTGCTCGTGCCCTGGACGCCGTCGGACCCGGCCGACGCCCGCCTGGTGCGCCGCACCCGCGCGGCCGCCGCGGGCCGGGCCGGCGACGTGGACCTGGAGGTGCGCATCGAGGGGCCGGTCGGGCTCTGGTCGCACCCGTCGGCGCCGCTGCTGGCCACCGCCGGTCTGGTGGACCCCGAGCGGCTGCGGGCGCGCACCGCCGCGGCCGGACTCGAACTGGCCGAGATGACGGTGGTGGTGACCCCGCGGCGGCCGGTGGCCTGCGCCGGGCCCGGGGTCGCCGCCCGCCTCGCGGGCGAGACCGGCGAGGCCTGCGTCATCCTGCCCTCGCGCCGCCTGCCCGACCTCCCCTGGACCTGAGCGCCCGTCACCGAGATGGCCATCTCGGTGCTAGTCGAAGACGCCGTACTCCCAGTGCCAGGGCTCGGGCTTCTCGCCGCCCGGCCGGGCCCACGGCGGGTTGACGAAGCCGAACCGGCCGGCGTTGGCCTGCATCCACGCCCACTGCGGGCTGCCGGCGACGTTGATGCCGCCGCAGAGGTCGACCGCCAGCGCCCACCCGTGGTTCGACGTCCCCGGCCAGGCGGCCAGCCGCGGCTTGGCCCGGTAGGCCGCCACCTGCGACGCGTAGGACCGGTAGGAGTCGGTGATGCACAGCGGGCTGCCGAAGGCGGCCAGGAACGCGTCGCCCAGGGCCGCGTACGACGCCGCGGCGTCGCAGCGCAGCGCGTGCCCGCCCACGCCCAGCCGGCACAGCGCCGACGCCGGGATGCGGCCGTTGCCGTAGCCGCCCCAGGCGGGGTCCACCTTCCCCGGCGGGGGCAGCGGGGCACCGCAGGCGCCCATGCCGGCGGCCGGGGTCAGCGCGGGGTTGGCCGCGTCGGGCGCCGGTAGCGTCACGCGGACGGCGGAGACGGCGGTGCCGAGCGGGCGGACGGTGACGGTGCGGTCGACCGCGGAGGCGCCGACGACCTCGCCGGCCCCGAGGTAGATGCCGACGTCCTGGCCACCGTCGCCGATGACGAGGTCGCCGACCTGCAGGTCGCCCACCGGCACCGCGGCGCCGGTCGACCACTGGCCGGCCGGGGTCAGGGGCAGGGCGTAGCCGGCCAGCAGCCACGTGGCCGCGGTGAAGCCGCCGCAGTCGAAGGCGTCGGGGCCGGTGCCGCCGGGGACGTACGGCTTGCCGAGCTGGGCCAGCGCGGAGCTGACCGCGGCCACGGTCTCGGCCGGCAGCACGGTGACCGGGCTGCTGCCGATGACCGCCCACGCCACGCCGGGGATCGGCTCGCCCGCCGCGTCGAGCGCGGGGGACATGCCCGCCGGGAGGGAGTCGGCGGAGGCCAGCTCGCGGGCCTTCGGCGGGTCGATGCCGGCGGCGGCGAGGCGGGCCAGGTACTCCTGCCAGCGGTGCAGCGCCGCGGTGCCGCGGTCCTGCTGGGCGGTGCCGGTGGTGAGCCCGGCCAGGGTGAGCGCGACCTCCGGGGCGATCCCGTCGGTGGCCTCGCGGACCTCGGTGAGCGCGGCCGCGGCCTCCCGCCGGGCCGACCGCAGCGCGGACCGGGCGTCGGCGACGACCACCCCGGCCGCCGCGGCCGCGGCGGCGGCGCGCTCGGCGCGCACGACGGCGCCCTGCAGCCGCTCGTCGGCCCGGTCGGCCAGTGCCTGCCGGTAGAGGACGTCGGCGGTGGCGTCGGGGTGCGCGGCGTCCAGGCCGAGCAGCGGGAAGCGGCCGGCGGCGGGGGCGCGGTAGAGGCCGGCGGCGGCGTCCCCGACGACGGCCTGCTCGGCCGCCGCGGCGGCGCGGGCGTCGGCCGCGGCCGACTCGGCGGCGGCCAGCTCGGCACGGCGCTGGGTGGCCTGCTGCTCCAGCTGCCGGTAGCGGCCGGCGGCGTCGACCAGGGTGGCCTGGGCGGCGAGGGCCAGCGAGGTGGCGTCGGAGGCCGTGCCGGCGGCGCCGGGCGTCGGCGTCGTCGGCAGGAGGACGGCGAGGACGGCGGGCACGGTGAGCGCGCCGACGGTGAACGAGATCCGCCGCGACCACCGGCGGCGGGCCAGCCGGCGCCGTTCCGCGCGGGCCTCCCGGGCGGCGCGGGCTCGGGCCCCGGTCGTGCGGGCGGGGACCCGGCCGGACGGCTGCCGGCGCACGACCGGCTGCCCCGCGGCGGCGCGCTCGGCGAGCAGCTGCCGCAGCCGCGCGGCCTCCGCGGCCGACAGCGGCGGCCGGGCGGCGGAGGCAGAGGGGCGGGCGGAGGGGCGGGCGGTGGTGCGGGCCCGGGACGCCGGCGCGGACGTGCGGGTGCCAGGCACTGCGTGGTCCCCCCGCGGTCTCGTCGTCCGGACTGGCCGGCCCCGGCTGCGGATCGCAGCGGAGCGTCAGCCCGTCCATCGACGGCGCGCGAGGGGAGCAGGAGGGCCGCGCGGGGCGGTCTCACCCGCGAGGGGGAGGGTGAATCCCGGTGGTGTCGCCCGATCGGTGGAACGCTACGGCGCCCACCAGGCGCCGTGCCGGTGCACGAGGGGGATGCGCAGCTCGCCGCCGTCCTCGGTGGAGACGACGAACTCGAGCTTGGTGATCCGGACCGGGGAGCCGTCGTCCTCGGGCTCGACGACGCTGCCGGTGGCGAGGGGGATCGGGGGCAGCATGAGGACGTCCTCGGCGGGCTGCTCGGCCATGGTCGGTCCTCCAGGGATGCGCGTGCGACCCCACCGTAGGGCTCCCCACCAGCGGGGACACCCGGACGCGGACGCGCCGCGGGGCCGGCGTCGGCGACGCCGGCCCCGCGAGCGGTCGGTTCAGCGCTTGGCGATGTCCAGGTACTCGCGCTCGGTCGCGCCGGTGTAGACCTGGCGCGGCCGGCCGATCTTCGTCGCCGGGTCGCTGATCATCTCCCGCCACTGGGCGATCCAGCCGGGCAGCCGGCCGAGCGCGAACAGCACGGTGAACATCCGGGTGGGGAAGCCCATCGCCCGGTAGATCAGGCCGGTGTAGAAGTCGACGTTCGGGTAGAGCTTGCGCTGGATGAAGTACTCGTCGTTGAGCGCGACCTCCTCGAGCTGGCGGGCCAGGTCGAGCAGCTCGTTGTTGCCGCCCAGCTTGTCCAGCACCGTGTCGGCGGTGCGCTTCACGATCGCCGCGCGCGGGTCGTAGTTCTTGTAGACCCGGTGGCCGAAGCCCATGAGCTTGACGCCGGGCTCCTTGTTCTTCACCCGCTCGACGAACCGCGGGATGTCGCCGCCGTCCTTCTGGATCGCCTCGAGCATCTCCAGCACCGACTGGTTGGCGCCGCCGTGCAGCGGGCCGAACAGCGCGTTGATGCCGGCCGACACCGACGCGAACAGGTTCGCCTGGGACGAGCCGACGAGCCGCACGGTGGAGGTGGAGCAGTTCTGCTCGTGGTCGGCGTGCAGGACGAAGAGCATGTCCAGCGCCTTGACCAGCTCGGGGTCCTGCTCGTACGGCTCGGCCGGGAAGCCGAACGTCATCCGCAGGAAGTTCTCCACCAGGCCGCAGGAGTTGTCCGGGTACAGGAACGGCTGGCCGACCGACTTCTTGTACGCGTAGGCCGCGATGGTCGGCAGCTTGGCCAGCAGCCGGATGGTCGAGAGCTCGACCTGCGCGTCGTTGAACGGGTCCAGCGAATCCTGGTAGAAGGTCGACAGCGCGCTGACCGCCGAGGAGAGCACCGGCATCGGGTGCGCGTCGCGCGGGAACCCGTTGAAGAACATCTTCAGGTCCTCGTGCAGCAGCGTGTGCCGGCGGATCCGCTGGTCGAACGCCTCCAGCTGGTCGGCCGTGGGCAGCTCGCCGTAGATCAGCAGGTAGCTGACCTCCAGGAAGCTCGACTTCTCGGCCAGCTGGTCGATCGGGTAGCCGCGGTAGCGGAGGACGCCGGCGTCGCCGTCGATGTAGGTGATCGCCGACGTGCACGACGCCGTGTTGACGAAGCCGATGTCCAGCGCGACCTGGCCGGTCGTCGCCAGCAGCTTGCTCGTGTCGATGCCGTCGGAGCCCTCGGTGGAGGGCACGACGGGCAGGGGCAGTTCTCCACCGGGGTAGCGCAGGGCTACATCTGTCTCGCTCATCAAGGGGGGACGCTACTGCGCACGGACCGATCGCGCGGCCCCGCCCTCCCGCTCGCCGGAAGAGGTGCCGGTCACCTCGCCCCGGCCGGGTCCGCCTCCGCGGCCTTGGCCCTCAGGAACTCGTCGTAGTCGCGGTAGTAGTCGGCCTCGTCGTACTCCTGGGAGGCGAGGACCAGGCTGACGCTGCCGCTGGAGAAGTTCTCGAGGTGGGCCCAGATCATGCGCGGGAGGTAGAGCCCGTAGTAGGAGCGGTTGAGCGTGAAGCGCTCGCAGTCGGTCCCGTCGTCGACGACCACGTCGAAGCTGCCGGAGACGGCGATGACGAGCTGCTCGAGCTCCCGGTGGGCGTGGGCGCCGCGCGCCTCACCGCCCGGGACGTCGTAGAGGTAGAAGACCCGGCGCACCTCGAAGGGGACGTGCCGGGAGCCCTCGACGAACGTGAGGTTGCCGCGGGGGTCGGTGATGCGCGGCAGCTCGACGATGCGGCAGCCGAGCGCGGCACCCCCCGGCGGCCAGTTCCGGTCCGCCGCCCGGCGTCCCCACGGGTTGGTCCGCCGCTCGGGACGGGGGTGGACCGGGAGCGCCTCGACCGACATGCCTTCCATGGAACCCGACATCTCCCCGTTCGCCCGGGAGGACGCCGCGCAGGGCTTGCCGACCGGCGCGCGGGTTCTTGTGGAAGGTCTCCAGCCGGGCGCCGGTGGTCAGGCGGCCCGCCGGACGGCCGAGCACACCTGCTCGACCTCGGCGTCGGTGAGGTACGCGAAGCAGGGCAGGCTGATCACCTCGGCGCACGCCCGCTCCGCCTCCGCGGCTCCCGTCGGGCCCACCCGGGCGCCGAGCGCCGGCTGCAGGTGGTCGGCGACGGGGTAGTGGACGGCGGTCGCGACGCCCAGCGCCGCCAGCCGACCGGCGAGGTCGTCGCGGTCCGGGTGCCGCCCGACCGCGAGGTGCCCCACGTCGCCGGGTGCGGGCGCGGGCAGCTCGAGCGCCGTGCCCGCCGCGGCGTCGGCGTAGGCGGCCACGATGGCGCGGCGGCGGGCGTTCCACCGGTCGACGTGCGGCAGCTTGACCCGCAGCAGGGCCGCCTGGAGCTCGTCGAGCCGGGAGTTGCGCCCGCCCGCGGTGCCGACGACGTAGCGCTGCGACCACCCGTACTGGCGCAGCGCCCGGACCCGCTCGGCCGTGCCGGCGTCGCGGCAGGTCACCGCGCCGCCGTCACCGAGGGCCCCGAGGTTCTTGGTGGGGTAGAAGCTGAAGGTGCCGACGTCCCCGAGCGTCCCGCACCGCCCGGCCGGGGTCGCGGCCCCGACGGCCTGCGCGCAGTCCTCGACGAGCGCGACGTGGTCCGGCAGCACCGCGCGCAGCGCCGCGACGTCGGCCGCGCGCCCGTAGAGGTGGGTGACGACCACGGCGGCCGTGCGCTCCGTGCACGCCGCCGCGGCGCTGGCGGCGTCGAGCAGCAGGCTGCCGGGGTCGACGTCGGCGACGACCACGTCGGCGCCGGTGGCGCGGGCGGCCGCCGCGGCGTAGCCGCCGGCGTTGCCGGCGGTCACCACCTCGCGGCCCGCGCCGACGCCCACCGCGCGCAGCGCGATCTCGAGCGCGTCCGTGCCGTTGGCCACGCCGACGGCGTGCGGCGCGCCGAGGAAGCCGGCGAGGTCGCGCTCGAAGGCGGCGTGCTGGGCGCCGTGCACGTAGTGCCCGCCGCGCAGGACGGCCAGCGCCGCCTCCTCGAGCTGCGGCTGGAGGTCGCGGTACTCGCGCGCGGTCTCGTTGAAGGGGACGGGCATGGCTCCTGGGACCTCGCCGGGGGCAGGGGACGGTGGGCGCGACGGCCCGGTCCGACGCTACGTGGGGGACCCGCGTGTGGCTGGTGCGGCTGCTGCGCCGGCCGCTCCGCCGACCCGTGGGACCTGCCCGGTGCGGCGCGGCTGCTCCACTACTGTCGCCGCCGCACCCCTCGTGTCCGGTGGCTTCCCCACGGGGGTCCGACGGGAGGGCACCACCCAGCGCGTACCGCCGCCCTGCCCCGGCTGCGGGGACGACGTGCTGCGCCCGCGACGACGATGGAGCTCGATCTGATGCAGGCAGCGACCGGTTCCGACCACCGCTTGCAGGACAACCGGCAGACCTACGAGCAGATCGTGGCCGCGGTCCGCAGCCACGCGCGCCGCGGGGACGTGGAGCGCGTCCTGCGCACCGCCACCGTGGCGGCCAACTTCGCCTACAACGCGCCGACCGGTGCGCTGGCCGATCCGGAGCTGGAGCGGCTGGTCCGGGACGCGGTGCGGGGGGACGGCGCCGTCCGGGTCGACCGGCAGCGGGAGGACGGCAGGGTCCTGCACGTCCTGACCGAGGGGTACGCCGTCGGCGGCCACACCCGGCTGGCGTGGCGGTGGGTCGAGCGCGACCCGCGCCCGGCCGACGTCGCGCTGACGATGCAGCACGGCCCCGTGCCGGCGAACCTGCGGGAGGCGGTCGCGCGCTCGGGAGGCCGCGTCTACGACCTGCGCGAGGGGTACCCCGATCTCACGGCCCGGGCGCGCGTGCTGCGGGCGCTGATGGACGGCGTCGGCACCGTGGTGCTCCACGTCCACCCGTACGACGCCGTGGCGCTGGCGGCCGCGAGCCTGCCGGGGGCACGCCCGCCGATCGTCCTCGAGAACCACGCCGACCACACGTTCTGGCTCGGGCTCGGGGCGGCCGACGTCGTGGTCGACAACCGGGCGATCGGGCGCCGCGTCAGCCGAGAGCTGCGGGGCGTGCCGGACGAGCGGCTCGCCGTGCTCCCCCTGCCCGTCGAACCGGCCGCGGGGGGCTCGACGCGCAGCGCCGTCCGGGAGCAGTTCCGGCTGCGACCCGACCAGGTCGCCGCGGTGTCGGTCGCCAGCGCGATGAAGATGGCGCCGATCTGGGGGCAGGGGTTCGACTCGCTCGTCGGCCGCCTGCTGATCCGGATCCCGGAGCTGGTGGTGGTCCTGGCCGGACCGACGGCGGACGGCGCCTGGGGGCGCCTGGTGTCCACCTTCCCGGGACGGGTGTTCCCCCTGGGCCTGGTGGAGGGTGTGGAGACCCTGTACCCCGGGATGGACGTCTACCTCGACTCCTTCCCGTGCGGCAGCATCACCTCGACCCTCGAAGCCGCCGCCGCGGGTCTGCCTCCTCTCAGCCTGCAGCTGCACCAGGGGTACGCCCAGCTCTTCTGCACCGATGCGCCGGGACTCGCGGACACCGGATACGCCCACACCACGCAGGACGAGTACGTGGCGGCCCTCCGCGCGCTCGTCGAGGACCCGGGGCTGCGCCGCAAGCGCGGCGAGCAGGTGCGGTCCGACGTGCTGGCGGCGCACGCCGGAGCCGGCTGGGACGAGGCCCTGGAGCGGGTGTACCGGCAGGTGCGCGAGGTCCCGGTCGCCGACCTGGCGGAGTACCCGCGGCCGGTGGTGGACACGGCGTACGGCAGCACCCTGCTGCCCTTCACCCTCGGGGGGCGGTCGGCGCCGGAGCCGGCCGCGTTCGGCGCGGCCCTGGGGCCGCAGATGGACGGCCGCATGCGCGGCGACCTCTTCGTGGCCGGCCAGGACAGCGGGCAGCGCCGGCTGTCGGTGCGCGTGGCGCCCGGCTGGGAAGACCACCCCGCCTGGACGGCGCGGCTCGTCGCGCTGGCCCAGGAGCACCCCGAGCTCACGGTGAGCCTGCCCCTCGCCGCGGAGGACGACGGGTCCGGGGCGCGGAGCGTCGCCGCCCTGCAGCCCGTCCTCGCGGTGAACGGCCTCACCGCCGAGGACTGCGGGGACCTCAACATCGACCTCCGGCGTCCCTCGTCCGACGGGCCGGCGATCGAGGCCGAGCTGCCGCCGCAGCCCGAGGTGCTCGACGAGCTGGAGCTCATCCTGACCTCACCGCTGTGGGAGGAGGCGTCGGCCGCCGTCGGCGGCGACGCGGTCCGGTGACCGCCCCCGCCGTCCCGCCGCTCCCTGGGCTGACCTTCCACCACGTCGGACTGGCCTGCCGCGACCTCGCCGCCGAGACGGCGGCGCACGCCCTCCTGGGGTTCCGGCCCGAGGGCGCGGTGTTCGAGGACCCGCACCAGCGCGTGCGCGGGGCGTTCCAGACCCTCGGGCCGTTCCGGGTCGAGCTGCTCGAGCCCCTGGACGAGCGGTCACCACTGCTGGACTGGCTGCAGCGCGGGGTGCGGATGTACCACGTCTGCTACGAGACCGACGACCTCGACGGCGCGCTCGCGCGGCTCGGGCGGGCGGGGCACCGGGTGGTCTCGCCGCCCGCGGCGGCCGTGGCGTTCGACGGCCGGCCGGTCGCGTTCGTCATGCTCCGGACGCGGAGCCTGGTGGAGCTGCTCCAGCGCTGACCGACGAGGGGGCGCGTGGGGCCTCGGCGAGCCGGTCACCTCGCGCCGGACGTCGCGCCGCCGTGGCGTCCCGGGCGGCGACCGGACCCGCGGTGTCCTCGGGGGCCGGGAGGGTCAGCGGCCGCCGGCCCGGCGGAGGAGGGCCGCCGTGCGCTCGGCCGACGCGCGCAGGGCCGGACCGGCGGTCGCCCAGCGCGCCCGCGTCATGCGGGCCTCCACCGCGTCCTGCGGCACTCCGTCGACCTCCGTGTGGCCCGGGATGGTGCGCACGGTCTCGGCGCCGGACCGGGCGTGGAAGGCGACGACCGCCCGGTTCTCGGCCAGGGTGCGGGAGATCAGCGACTCCAGGCCCAGCAGCGCGAAGCCGGCCTCGTGGAGCAGCCAGGCGCTCTCCGGCGCCGCCAGGGACCCCGGCCGCAGCACCCAGCGGCCCCACTCCGCCTCGCCGCCGGCGACGTCGTAGATGCCCACGAAGCCCTCGGTGGAGCCGTCGGCGAGCCGGTCGACCGCCCAGTAGTAGTCGCCCTCGCGCCGGAAGTAGTCCTCCAGCCAGCGGAGCTGCGCCGCCACCGAGGGGTCGGTCGCGTGCAGGTACCGGGAGCGGCTCGGGTCGCGCCGCAGGTCCACGATCGTCGCGGCGTCGGTCACCGCGACCGGGCGCAGGCGGAACGCGATGCCCTCCAGGCGGAGGTCATGCCGCAAGGTGCCGCTCCGCCGCCTCGGTGATCGCGGCCGAGCCGTCCAGCGCGGCCATCTCCTGCTCGGTGAAGGTGATGCCGAGGCTCTCCTCGACGGCGTAGATGATCTCGATGTGCGCCAGCGAGTCCCACTCGGGCACCTCGGCACGGGCGATCGGTGCGTCCGGGGGGCTCGGCAGCTTGAGCACCAGCGCGAGCACCTCGTGCACCTGCTGCTCGACGTCCTGGCGGGTCATCCCTCTTCCTCCCAGCTCACGGTGACCGGAGCGTCGTCGACCATCTTCCTGCACGCCGTCGGGTCCCACGGGAGGAGGACCTCACCCGGCGTCGCGACCGGCGCGCCGCTGTGCGCGGCCAGCCACGCGCGGGCGGGCTCGTTGCGCGGACCCGGCCGGTAGGCCGCGGCCGCGGTGACGGCGTCGAACTCCTCCATCAGCCGGCCGACGGCGGCGGCCAGCAGCACGTCCTCGATGCCGCGCCCGAGTGCGCGGCAGCTGACGCACAGCTCCTCGACCAGGACCCCGCCGTCGGCTCCCCGCCGGCCGGCCACCAGGGCGACGACGCCGCTGTCGGACAACCGGTCGCCGAGCGCGGCCGTGACCACGTGGACGTCCCCGCCCTCCAGCCAGCTCGCCAGCTCGGCCTCACCGGTGCGCCGCAGTGCCGCGTTGAACTGGTTGGTCTTGGCCGCGAGCGCCGCCATCCGGGGCAGGTGGTCGGCGCGGTCCAGCGACAGGTCCAGGCGGACCCGCAGGGAGCGCAGGTACGCGGCGGGGTCGCCGTCGGCGAGCTGCACCCGCTCGGCGGCCGCCGCCAGGTCGGCGGCGCGCAACGCGTCCTCCTCGGTGCGCGGGTGACCGTGCAGGCCGGGGAACAGGGACAGCGCGGTGGCCGTCCGCTCGGGATCCGCGGCGTGGACCAGCCCGCCGATGCGCGTACCGGCGGAGACCTCGGCGAGCTCACCGGCGTTGTCGTCGACGAACACGACCGCCTCGGTCGAGATCCGCAGCTCGGTCGCCGCCGCAGCCACGCCCTCGCTCTTGGCGCCCCAACCGATCGCCCGTGCCGAGAAGTCCTCCAGCCGGAGGGGGAAGTCGGTGCGCGTGGCGAAGAGGGCCTCGACGTCGCGGGGCTCGTTGCGGGACACGAGGGCGAGGAGGACGCCCTCCTCCCGGAGATCGCGCAACGAGCGCTGGAGGTCGCGGTGCCCCGGGGTGAGCACGACGCCGTCCGGCCCGTCCTCGCCGAGCACGCCCTCGTACAGCGTCATGTCCAGGTCCACGGCGAGCGCCTTGATCCGCGGAGCGACGAGCGCGGGCAGCCAGCGCAGCCCCATCCGCTGCGCCACCAGGACGGCGGCGCGCGCGCTCATGCCGGTGCCGGCGACGGCCCGCGTCCGCGGGTCGACGAAGGCGTCACCCACCCGCCGGGCGACAGCGGACAGGTCCGCGACGGCCAGGCCGGGCACCTCGTGGCGGCGCTGCTCGAGCCGGCGGTTGAACGCCGCCGCGGCCTCGTCGGAGCCCGGCCGGTCCGCGACCAGGAGGGGGGCGAGGGTCCGCGCGCGCAGCGCCCGGAGGCGCTCGACGAGCCAGTCGGCCAGCGCCGCCGGGTCGGTCTCGCGGTAGCGGTCGAAGTCGAGCCAGACCAGCTCGACGTCGGCGGCCGGGCCGTCGAGGGCGGCGCCGCTGAGCGAGTCGTCGTAGTCGCTGTGCTCGAACGTGGCGCGGAGGCCGGCGTACGCGAGGAACGGGGGCAGCAGCGAGGCGACGTACTCGAACGCGGTGTTGCGGTGGACGCGGACGCGCAGCTCCCGGGTCGGCCAGGAGGGCGTCAGCGGGAGCAGGTCCAGCCGGCGGGGGGACTCGGCGAGCACGACCGGCTGCCAGTCCAGGCGCTGGAGCGACTGCTCCAGCACGGCGTCACGGCTCGGCGACGACATAGATCTCCGCTGCCGAGTCGGGGTAGCGCTCGCCCAGCTGCAGGAAGGCGTCGAGCATCTCGGGGCTCCACTGCTCGGCGATCTGCGCGTTGGACACCGGCTTGAGCCAGTACCCGCCGGTGTGCGTGACGGTCCAGCCCGCCGCCGCGAAGTCGGCGCGCAGGCCGGCCGGGTCGTACACCCGGCGGTGCCCGAAGCGGTGGTCGGTCTCGTTCAGGGCGTGCTCCACCGGCAGCAGCCCCATGAGCACGGCGGCCTGGCGGTGCAGGCTGTGCGCGTTCGGCACCGTGGCGAGCACGACGCCGCCCGGAGCGACCCAGTCCCGGATCCGCACCAGCAGGCCGACCGGGTCCAGCACGTGCTCGAGCACGTGCCCGAGGACCACCGTGTCGAACCGGTGCGCCGGGGTGAACTCCTCGAACAGCGCGTTGACCACCGTCACGCCGGGGAATCGCGCCGACAGCTCCCGGCAGAACGAGCTCGACCCGTCCACGACGGTGAGCTCGGCGAACGCCTCGGCCAGTTCCTCCGTGACGATCCCCTCCGCCGGGCCGAGCTCCAGGCAGCGGGAGCCCCGCCAGTGCCGGCGGAGGATGCCGGCGAAGTAGCGCAGGCTGGTCGGCATCGGTCCGGTGTTGTACAGACCGTCCGTGGCGATGAACTCGAGCCGTTCCAGCTCCTGCTGATTCGTCACGCTCACATCACGAAGTGTGCCAACCCGGTTGCCGACCGTCATGGTGCTCGACGGGGGACGCGCCGTCCGGCACCACATCCGCCCCGCCCGCCCCGGGCCCGGCAGCGGGGTGCGCGACGCGCGCGCCGCGCACCCCGTGCGCGTCACGGATGGGTCATCGACAGGACGTCGAGGGCCTCGTCGAGCTGCTGCTCGGTGAGCTTGCCCTGCTCGACGTAGCCCCGCTCGAGCACCACCTGGCGGATCGTCTTGCGCTCGGCGAGCGACTGCTTGGCGACCTTGGCCGCCTCCTCGTAGCCGATGTACTTGTTCAGCGGCGTGACGATCGACGGCGAGGACTCGGCCAGCTCGCGGCAGCGCTCGACGTTCGCGGTGATCCCGTCGACGGTGCGGTCGGCCAGGATCCGGCTGACGTTGGCCAGCAGCCGGATCGACTCGAGCACGTTGCGCGCCATGAGCGGCAGGGTCACGTTGAGCTCGAAGTTGCCGGTGGTGCCGGCGAAGGCGACGGCGGCGTCGTTGCCGATGACCTGGGCGGCGACCTGGATGGTGGCCTCGGGGATGACCGGGTTGACCTTCCCCGGCATGATCGAGCTGCCCGGCTGCAGGTCGGGCAGGTAGATCTCGCCCAGGCCGGTGCGCGGGCCCGAGCCCATCCACCGCAGGTCGTTGGCGATCTTGGTCAGGCCGACGGCGATGGTGCGCAGCTGCCCCGAGGCCTCGACCAGCGAGTCGCGGGAGCTCTGCGCCTCGAAGTGGTCACGCGCCTCGGTCAGCGGCAGGTCGAGGTCGGCGGCCAGCTTGTCGATGATCGCGGCGGCGAACCCGGGCGGGGTGTTGATCCCGGTGCCGACGGCGGTGCCGCCGAGGGGGAGCTCGCCGATGCGGGGGAGCGAGGCCTCCAGCCGCTCGACGCCGTAGCGGACCGTGGCCGCGTACCCGCCGAACTCCTGCCCGAGGGTCACCGGCGTGGCGTCCATGAGGTGGGTGCGCCCGCTCTTGACCACCTCGGCGAACTCGGTGGCCTTGCGGGAGAGGGAGGCCTCGAGGTGGCGCAGGGCGGGGACGAGGTCGCGCACGATCGCCCGCGTGGTGGCGACGTGGATCGCCGAGGGGAAGACGTCGTTGGACGACTGCGAGGCGTTGACGTGGTCGTTCGGGTGCACCGGCGCACCCAGCGCCTCGCCGGCCAGGGTGGCGAGGACCTCGTTGGTGTTCATGTTGCTCGAGGTCCCCGAGCCGGTCTGGAAGACGTCGATGGGGAAGTGCTCGTCCCACCTGCCGGACGCCACCTCGGCGGCCGCGTCGCGGATCGCCGCCGCGACGTCCTTGTCCAGCACACCCAGGTCGGCGTTGACCGTGGCGGCGGCCCCCTTGATCGACGCCAGGGCGGCGATCAGCTCCCGCTCGATGCGCGTGCCGGAGATCGGGAAGTTCTCGACGGCCCGCTGCGTCTGCGCCCGCCACTTGGCCCAGGCGGGGACCCGGACCTCGCCCATGGAGTCGTGCTCGATGCGGTACTCCGTGCCGTCCTGCTGTGCGGACACGCTCGCTCCCGGAAGGTGTCGGTGGGGACTGTGCTCCGGGAGCGACCCTAGATCCCCGTTCGGTCACGGTCCGCCCGGGCTCCGGCCGTGGACGGCGCGCAGCGGCCTACAGTCCGCCGGACGGATCGCCCCCGGAGGAGCCATGTCCCAGCCGCCGTACCCGCCGCCGGGCCCGTGGCCGCCGCCGTACGGCCACCCCCCGGCCGGCTGGCCGCCTGCGCCGCCGCCACCGCGGCGGCGCACGCGCGCGACCGTCGTCTGGGTCGTCGCCGGCTCGGTGCTGGCGGCCGCGGTCCTGGTGGCCGTCGTCATCGGTGGGCGGCAGCTGGGCCGCTCCCAAGCCGACCTGGTGGCACCGGGCGCGGTCACCACCGGGCGGCCGGCCGCCCCGACGGAGCTGGGCGACGACCCGGTCCTCGACGGGTACGCGCAACGCTGCCACGACGGCACCCTGTCGGCGTGCGACGAGCTGTTCGGGCTGGCGCCGTCCGGATCGGCGTACGAGCAGTACGGGATGACGTGCGGGGGCCGGGTCAAGGCCTACGACGTGTCGTCCTGCACCGACCTGGCGGGGGCGCCGCCCACCTCGCCGCCGGCCGATCCCACCGGCCTCGGCGACGACCCCGGGCTGGACGGTTACGCCCAGCGCTGCCACGACGGGCTGCTCGCCGCCTGCGACGACCTGTACCAGCTGTCGCCGCCGATGTCGGGCTACGAGCGGTACGGGATGACCTGCGGCGGCCGGGTGGAGCCGCTGGCCGTGGCGCGCTGCACCGACCTCGAGGACGACTGACCCCTGGGGCCGGTGGGGGAGGTGCGACCCCCGGTCCGCGGACGGCGTCGACGTCGGCCCCGCCCGTGCGGCGCGGCACGGTCGGGGCGCCGGTCGCACCTACGCTGCGCCGGACCCGAACCCGCAGGACGCGCGGCTACGCTCAGCCGCGCCACCGCCGAGAACCGAGGAGCACCGCACCATGTCACAGCCGCCGAACCCGCCCCAGGGCGGCAACGACCCCTCGGGCCAGCGGCCCGGGCAGCAGGGCTGGGGGCAGTCGTCCCCGCAGGACGAGCCCACCCAGCAGTTCGGGTCCACCGGCGCCGGCTCGACGCCCGGCGGTGGGCAGCGCGACGAGACCACGCAGTTCCCGCCGCCCGGGCAGCAGTACCCGCCGCCGGGCCAGCCGGGTCAGCAGTACGGGCAGCCGGGCCAGCAGTACGGCCAGCCCGGCTACGGGCAGCAGCCGCAGTACGGGCAGCCGGGCCAGCAGTACGGCCAGCCGCAGTACGGGCAGCAGCCGCAGTACGGGCAGCCGGCGCAGCAGTACGGGCAGCAGCCGCAGTACGGCCAGCCGGGGCAGCAGTACGGGCAGCAGCCGCAGTACGGCCAGCCCGGCTACGGGCAGCAGCCCGAGAAGAAGGGCAAGGGCGGCCTGATCGCCCTGATCGTGGCCGGCGTCGTCGTCGTGGCCGGCATCGTCGTCGCCCTCGTGCTGTTCCTCGGCGGGGACGACGACGACAGCTCCACCGCGAGCAGCACCACCTCCGCGACGGCCTCCACCAGCGAGGACGCCACGCCGACGACGACCTCCAGCGAGGAGACCACCACCAGCGAGGAGACGTCGACCAGCGAGGGGACGACGACCTCGGACGCGCCGAGCGGCAACGTCCCGCCGCCCACCATCGAGCCCACCGGGCTGGGCACCGACCCGGCGTGGAACTCGCTGGCCCAGGACTGCTACGACGGCAGCATGGCCTCCTGCGACCTGCTGTTCGCCGGCACGTCGACCGACCCGAACCTGGAGGCCTACACGCGCTACGCCGACACGTGCGCCGGCCGCCAGCCCGAGGGCACCCAGCGGTTCTGCACGGACGCCTTCCCCGGCTGACCGCCCCCGCTCCGCCCGACGGCCCGGCTCCTCACCCCGAGGAGCCGGGCCGTCGGCCGTCGTGCCGGCTGGTCAGTCCTCCGCCGGGCCGGCGTCGAAGGGCACCGCGGAGTAGGCCCGCAGCTTGGCCAGCGAGTGCAGGCTGTCGATCAGCCGGATGGTGCCCGAGCGCGACCGCATGACCAGCGACTGCGTGGTGCAGCCTCCGGCCCGGTACTGCACGCCGCGCAGCAGCTCGCCGTCGGTGATGCCGGTGGCGACGAAGAAGACGTCGCCGCGGACGAGGTCGTCGATCTGCAGCACCCGGTCGAGGTCGTGGCCGGCGTCGAGGGCCTTCCGCCGCTCGTCGTCGTCCTTGGGCCAGAGCCGGCCCTGCAGCGAGCCGCCCATGCACTTGAGCGCGCAGGCGGCGATGATCCCCTCCGGGGTGCCGCCGATGCCCATGAGCAGGTCGACGCCGGTGCCCTCGCGCGCGGCGGCGATCGCCCCGGCGACGTCGCCGTCGGTGATGAACTTGATGCGCGCGCCGGCCTGGCGGACCTCCCGCACGAGCTGCTCGTGCCGGGGCCGGTCGAGGATGCACACGGTGACGTCGCCGGTCGAGCAGTGCTTGGCCCTGGCCACCCGGCGGATGTTCTCGGCGACCGGCGCGGTGATGTCCACGACGTCGGCGGCCTGCGGTCCGGTGGCGATCTTCTCCATGTAGAAGACCGCCGACGGGTCGTACATCGCCCCGCGGTCGGCCACCGCCATGACGGCGATGGCGTTCGGCATGCCCTTCGCCATGAGCGTGGTGCCGTCGATCGGGTCGACCGCGACGTCGTACTCCGGGCCCTGGCCGTCGCCGACCTGCTCGCCGTTGTAGAGCATCGGCGCCTGGTCCTTCTCGCCCTCGCCGATGACCACGGTGCCGTTCATGCTCACCGTGCCGATCAGCGCCCGCATCGCGTCGACCGCGGCGCCGTCCCCGCCGTTCTTGTCGCCGCGGCCGACCCAGCGGCCGGCGGCCATGGCGGCCGCCTCGGTGACGCGGACCAGCTCGAGGGCCAGGTTGCGGTCGGGTGCGGGGCGGTCGGTGCGGAAGCCCGCTCCGGCGCTCGGCGTCAGTGAGTCGGGCAGCGACACGGGACCTCCAGGGATCGACCACCGGGTGCTGCGATCCTAGGTGCATGCCTGCAGGCCCGACCGACCAGCGACCGCACCCGCCCGGGCAGGGGGACGCGCCCCCGGCGCCCGACCCGCGGCTGGAGCGCGCCCGCCGGCAGAGCTTCGCGAACATGGTGCGCTCGCTGGTCCCGCTCGTGGTGATCGTCCTCGCGCTCGTCGCCTGGCAGTCGTTCCGGCAGGGCCCCGACGAGAACCCGGTCAAGCCGATCGACCCGTCGAGCACGATCTCCCTCGCGGCGAACCGGGCGAGCTACCCGCTGCTGGTGCCCACCGACCTGCCCGAGGACTACCGGCCCACCAGCGCGCGCACCGACGCCGGCGAGGCGGGGGAGGGCGCCGCCGTGACCCTCGAGATCGGCTACGTGACCCCGGGCGAGGAGTTCGCCGGCTTCGTGGTGAGCGACGACCCGGGCGCCGACGCCCTGACCGCCGTGCTCGCCGACGCCGAGCCGCAGGGCAGCGTGCAGATCGACGGCGAGGCCTGGACCCGCTCGACCCGGGTGCAGAACCGGGCCACCGAGACCGTGCTCAGCCGCGAGGCCGACGGCGTGACCGTGGTGGTCACCGGGTCGGCGTCGGAGGAGGAGCTCGAGACCGTGGCCGCGGCGGTGGCGCCCTACTCCGGCTGATCGGCGGGGGTGGCCGCGGCCAGCCGCTCGCGGGCCCGGTCCAGCCAGTGCCGGCACAGCTCGGCCAGCGCCTCGCCGCGCTCCCACAGGGCCAGCGACTCCTCCAGCGTGAGCCCGCCGGCCTCCAGCTTGCGCACGACCTCGGCGAGCTCGTCGCGGGCCTGCTCGTAGGTCTGGGTCGGCTCCGGGGTGCTCACGCTTCCTCCTGGTCGCTGCTGCGGTCGACGCGCACGGGCAGCCGGCCGCCGGCCACGCGCACGCTGAGCAGTTCGCCGTCGGCGACCGCGCCCGGCTCGCGCACCAGCGAGCCGTCGGCGCGCTGGACGACGGCGTAGCCCCGCTGCAGGGTGGCGGCGGGGGAGAGCGCGGCCACCCGGGCGCGCGCGTGCTCGAGGTCGCGCTCGGCGCCCTCGACGCGGTGGGTGACGGTGCGCAGCGCGCGCCCGCGCAGGGCGGCGACGTCGTCGGCCCGGCCGTGCAGCAGCCGCTCGGGCGCGGCGAGGACCGGGCGGCTGCGCACCGAGTCCAGCCAGCGCTCCTGCTGCTCGAGGCGGGTCGAGAGCAGGTGCCGGGCGCGGGCGCGCAGGCTCTCCACCAGGCGCCGCTGCTCGCCGATCTCGGGCACGATGCGGTGCGCGGCGTCGGTCGGGGTGGCGGCGCGGACGTCGGCGACGTGGTCGACCAGGGTCGTGTCGGTCTCGTGGCCGACGGCGGTGACCACCGGGGTCCGGCAGGCGGCGATCGCCCGGACCAGCCCCTCGTCGGAGAAGGGCAGCAGGTCCTCGACCGAGCCGCCGCCGCGGGCGATCACGATGACCTCGACGGCGGGGTCGCGGTCGAGCCGCTGCAGGCCCTCGATGACCGAGGCCGCCGCCATCGGGCCCTGCACCAGGCAGTGCTCGACCTCGAAGCGGATGGCCGGCCAGCGCCGGCGCGCGGTGACGAGGACGTCGCGCTCGGCGGCGCTGTCGCGGCCGGTGACCAGGCCCACGACCGCCGGCGCGAACGGCAGCGGCCGCTTGCGGGCGGTGTCGAACAACCCCTCGGCGGTGAGCAGCCGGCGGATGCGCTCGATGCGGGCGAGCAGCTCGCCGAGGCCCACCGCACGGATCTCGGTGGCCCGCAGCGAGAACGACCCGCGCGCGATGTAGTAGTCGGGCCGCGCCCGGACGATCACGCGGGCGCCCTCGGCGAGCTCCAGACCGGGCCGGTCGGCGACCTCGCGGCCGCAGGTGACCGGGATCGACAGGTCGGCGGCGGGGTCGCGCAGGGTGAGGAACACCGTGCTGGACATGCCGCGCCGGGAGAGCTGCGCGACCTGGCCCTCCACCCACACCTCGCCGAGCCGGCCGATCCACTCCGCCACCTTGCGGGCGACGGTGCGGACCGGCCACGGCGCCTCGGGGGAGGAGGGGGCGGTCACAGCCGACGAGCCTGCCAGGCGCCGCCGACACGACCGCGCGGGGGCTTTCGGTACCGAGAGCCCGGGGCGACCGCGGGCTCCCGTACCGGAAGCGGGGACGCGGCCTCAGGCGGAGGCGGTCTGCCCCTTCTCCAGGCGGTTGCGCAGCATCCGCACGTACGGCGCCCGCGACCGGGTGGCCTCCTCGTAGTCGAGGAGCCGCTGCACGGTCGAGGGGGCGTAGCCGCGCAGCCGGCCGCGCAGCTGGGCGATCGACCAGCCGTCGTAGCCCTCGACGGGGGCGGTGCCGGCGGCCTGCGCGCCCGCGGTGCCCTCGTCGGCGGGCGGGCCGGCGTCCTCGTCGACGTCGGTGCGCACGCCCGTCGCGGCCGCGACCGGGGTGCCGCCCTCGTCGGTCGCCTCGGCCGCGGGGCCGGTCTCGGGGGCGGCGACGCCCTCGTCGGTGACGGTCGCCTCGACCGTGGCGACGCCGCCGTCGGGCGTGAGGACGTCGACCTCCTCGGCCACCGTCTCCGGGGCAGCGCCGGGCGCTGCTGCCGCCTGCGCCGCGTCGGACTCGAGCAGCGCGTCCTCGACCGCGCCGGCGTCCTCGGTGGCGACCCCGTCGGGCGCGGCGGGGAGGTCGGCGGCCTCGACCTGGGCGGTGATGTCCTGGACGGCGGCCACGACCTCCTCGGGCGCGGGCTCCTGGGGCAGGCCGGCGAGCTCGTCGTCCACCAGCTCCTCGATGGCCAGCTCCTCGAGGGTGTCCTCGGCCGACAGACCGGGGGCCGGGGCGTCGCCGGCGGCCGCGTCGGCGGCGGCCGCGGCGGCCGCGGCGGCGGGGTCGGGCAGCGCCACGTCGTCCTCGGGCAGCCCGGCGACCAGCTCCTCCTCGGAGACCTCGACGCGGTCGAACGCCGAGTCGCGGAAGCCGGCCGGGGCCGGTGCCGCGGCGGCGGGCAGGTCCTCGTCGAAGGTGGCCAGCCCCGGCTCGTCCTCGCCGCGGATGCCCGTGAACACCTCGTCGCCGCGGGCGACCAGGCCGGTGTACTGCTGCTGCAGCCACATCGCCGTCTGCATGGTCAGCCCGACCACCCGCACCGGGAGGCCGGGGAGGGTCTCGGGCAGCTTGCGCGCCTCGTCCAGCACGGTGGCGGCCAGTCCGGCGGCGGCGCGGACGACCTGGGGGATCTCACGGGACATGCGCACAGCCTGCCCCAGAACCCCCCGCGCGACACACCCGGTCAGCGCACAAGCACCCGACGGTGGTGCTCCTCTCAGTCCCGGGCGCGACGCCGCCGCCCACGTACCCTGGGGGGCATGGCTGATCAGCGCGGACGCGTCCTGCTGGCCGACCCGCGCGGGTACTGCGCCGGGGTGGACCGGGCGGTGGTGGCCGTCGAGAAGGCGCTGGAGATCCACGGCGCCCCGGTCTACGTGCGCAAGCAGATCGTCCACAACAAGCACGTCGTCGCCACGCTCGAGCGGCGCGGGGCGGTCTTCGTCGACGAGACCGACGAGGTGCCCGAGGGCTCCGTCGTCGTCTTCAGCGCCCACGGGGTCTCCCCGGCGGTGCACGCCGAGGCGGCCGCGCGGTCGCTGCGCACCATCGACGCCACCTGCCCGCTGGTGACCAAGGTGCACTCCGAGGCGAAGCGGTTCGCCAAGGAGGACTACGACATCCTGCTCATCGGCCACCGCGGCCACGAGGAGGTGGAGGGTACCTCCGGCGAGGCCCCCGAGCGCATCCAGCTCGTCGACGGCGACGCGGACATCGCGAACGTCGAGGTCCGCGACCCCGACAAGGTCGTGTGGCTGTCGCAGACCACCCTCTCGGTCGACGAGACCCTGGCGACGGTGGACAAGCTGCGCGAGCGGTTCCCCACGCTGCAGTCCCCGCCGAGCGACGACATCTGCTACGCCACGCAGAACCGTCAGCAGGCCGTCAAGCAGATGGCCGCCGAGTGCGACCTGGTGATCGTGGTCGGCTCCACGAACTCGTCGAACTCCGTCCGCCTCGTCGAGGTGGCGCTGGAGGCCGGCGCGCGCGACGCGCACCTGGTCGACTTCGCCAGCGAGATCGACCCCGCCTGGCTCGACGGCGTGTCCACCGTCGGCCTGACCAGCGGCGCCTCGGTGCCCGAGGTGCTGGTCGGCGAGGTGCTGGACTGGCTGGCCGAGCGCGGCTACCCCGACGTCGAGACGGTCAAGGCCGCCGAGGAGCGGCTGGTCTTCGCGCTGCCGCCGGAGCTCCGGCCGAAGCGCGGCGCACGGGCTGCCGCTTCGGACTGAGACCGGCGGTCAGCGACCGGCGGCCATCCGGATGAGCGCGACGACGACGCCGGCGATCGTCGCCACCGCCATGCCCGGGAAGTTCTGCACCAGCTGGGTGCCCATGACCAGGACGAACGCCTTGACGCCGCTGAGCTGCACCGACGAGGCGGCCAGCAGGTTGACCGCGGCGACGGCGGCGAACACCAGCGGCGGGCTCACCACGACGCTGAGCAGGTCGCGGCGGCGGACGGCGAAGGCGCCGATCGCGGTGGCGGCGACCAGGCCCGCGGTGGTGACCAGCCCGAGGCCGGTGCCGAGCAGCGACTCGACCGCGGCCACCGCCAGCGTGACCAGGAAGATGCCGAGGACGGCGACGGCGCCGCGCAGCCGGCCGCCGCGCTCCGGCCGGGCCCGGGGGGGGGGGGGGGGGGGGGGGGGGGGGGGGGGGCGGGGGGGGGGGGGGGGGGGGGGGGGGGGGGGGGGGGGGGCGGCGGCCGGCGGCCGCCCGCGCGGCGCGC